>CANRHU010000006.1 GCA_947630485.1 uncultured Lachnospiraceae bacterium | reverse complement strand
GTGGATAACAAGGCTGTGAAGAAAAACTGTACGATTCCGTATTGGATGAGCGTAGAAGCGGATAAACTGGGGCTGAATTATTCCCGGATCCTGCAGGATGCGCTTGCCGGTGTCCTCAAAAAACATTCAGTAAATAAAGGAATAGTTTCTCATCGTTAGCCGAGCTCTTTCATCGGCTCGCCCCATTCCACGTTCGGCAGCCGTTTCATCTTGTCGGGCGCGGTCCTTCCGTAGGTGCACCCATAGTAGTCTGCCAGCGGCAGCAGCCGCTCTGATACAAGTGATCTCTTCCTTTTTAAAATCTCGGAAAAACAGATCGTCCATCTGCCGGGAAACCTGATGGTAGTGCTGCTCCAGGGCGCGGGCCTTCGGCGTCAGGAGGATCAGGCTCTGACGTTTGTCAAGAGGAGAAGCCTTCCAGCTGATCAGGCCGTTTTGCTCCATCCGGCCAAGCATCGCGGTAAGCGTATTCTTGGCCAGACCTGTCTTCTGCGCAAGCTCCACGATTGGATGCCTTCACTCTGCCAAAGCACATACAGAATACGCCCCTGTGGTCCGTTAAATTCCTCTACACCGCATGACTGCAAAAGCCGGTCAAAGACTCTGCCCTGAACCTGCTTGATCTGAGAGATCAAAAATCCTGTCCGTGTTTCCAATTCTTATCACATCTCCCTGCTCTGCCGCTTTGTAAGGAAGAAAGCGGCGCTGTACCGCATAAAAAAGGACGTCTCCTTTCTGGACATATAGTACTATATAGAACTAATTGCATCAAGGAGTATTTTACTTCATCCTGGAGCAGAAAAGAATTTGACACGGTCCGGAAACTGTGCTATCATAAAAATGCGGCGCAGAGACAGCGTCTGCGCCGCACCGGTAAGGGGTTGTACTGGTTTCGACAGGGATCATGCAGCTGGTGAAGCTATCCGCATGTCATGCGTCAAATGACAAACCTAAATATAAACGCTGAAGATAATTTAGCATTAGCTGCTTAATTGCAGCCGTCAGCCTTAGCGCACTCACACGTTAAGCCCCTGGCGTCGACTATGTGAGAAACGACACGGGCAAAGCTTTGAGCCCGCGGGCGTATCATGAAGCTACTGAAACCTGCAGAGTGTCGCCTCCCGGCAGGCAGAGGGAATGTCAAATAAGCGACTATGATAGTAGAAGAACAGGGAATTGGTTTTTGGACAGGGGTTCGATTCCCCTCAGCTCCATTCGTCAATAGGTATACGAACACCTGGTGTTCGTATACCTATTATTTTTACATCAGTATGCAAAAAACGGGCGCTGCCTTGACGCGTTTTTGTATTGTCCAGAAGTAAAAGCTTAAAGGAACATGACCATATAATGTGGCAATGTGATCCTGATATCAGCCTGTCCGTTCCTGCCGCCGATCAGTTTGTACGCAAGTGAGGGTGAAAAATCGCGGATAAAACTGGTCAGGGATGCAGTAGGGTTGTTGCCTGCTTTCACTTCTATCGGGACGATCCCTCCGTTCTTTTCGATCAGGAATGCAATTTCGTGCTTGCTGTCAGGCTTAAAATAGTAGAGGGTGTACCCGCGCTTGGTCAGACACTCGGATATGACATTCTCATAGATACCACCGCGCGCGTTCCCTTTGATCGTATTGTTCAGAACTGCCAGTTTAGTGTCAAAGCCATACATACAGCAGAGCAGGCCAGTATCATTGATATAGAGCTTGAACTGATCCTCATTCGCATTTGCCATTAGGGGAAGATAGGGTTCATGAATGTTATAGCAGGCATTTACAATCTCAGAGTCCTTCAGCCATTGCACACTGCTTCCGAATTTCCGCCTGGTCTGTTTCTTTTCCACTGTGGAATACTGGAACTTCTTAAGTTCCTTTGCAAGCTGTTTTGGAACAGCGTCGTAGCACATCCGCACGGGCTGCTTTTCCCTGCCCTTTGCGTGTTTGGATATGTCGTCCCGGCATTCCGCTGACAACCATAAACTCGCGGAAGAGCGATTCGTATTTTCGTGAATGCTTTCCGGTATTGTTTCTCCTGATTCGTAATAGGAGCGCAGGATGGAGACCGCTTTTTCGTCATATCCGTATGCCCACAGGAATTCCTCAAAATCAAGAGAATACAAGGTCATCTGTGTTTCGTACCCAACGGGAACGGACTGCGGGACTTCCGTATCCTCATCTCCATCCTCGCCGTAGGTAAGTCCCATCAGGGATCCGGAGGATATGATGTCAAAACGCAGGTCCTCGGCAAGAAATTTAATTGCCGTGCGGGCATTGCCGCACCTTTGAATCTCATCCAGAAAAATAAGGGTTTCTCCCGGTATCAAACTGAATCCGCGGATTGTATGCCGTGATTCTTTTTAATATTTCTTCTGACGATAGATCGCCGTCGAAGATAGCTTTCAGCATCGGCTGGCGAAAAAAACAATAAAGACATCTCATCATAGATCTTCCGTTTCAGCATAAAGCAGACCTCCTGTTCGTTCTGATTTAATTTATGCATAAAAAAGGAGAACTGGTCAAAACAAAAATGCATAGAAAAAGATGGCGGAATTCAAGTCCTTTCCAATCGCCGGTTATATTATCGGGCTTGAACTGTGCCGCAGTTACCGGGGGAAAGATATCCGGTAGGGATTGCTGCCCCGCCGTAGTTCGACACATATTTCAAAGAAATTGATAAAACTTACAAAAAAACCACAAATAAGCATTGACATATGAAAAAAACTGTTTATAATATTTTTATAAAGTGCGAAGGGGCAGACTGTTGTAAGCTCTGCCCGTTTTTTTACATAAAGCACTTTAATGCGTCAAAGTGTTACTAAGCAAAAAAACAAAATGAGGAGGTTGAATTATGAGAAAATTCACCAAAGCGATGGCCCTTCTGCTGACAGGCGCGATGGTTGCTTTAACAGCCTGCGGCGGCGGAAATGGTTCTTCTGCTGATTCGACGACGGCTGCGGCCGGCGAATCTCAGACGACGGCGGCTGCTGCTGACACGACGGCCGCGGCCGGCGAGGAGAGCGCGGACAATTCCGGAAGCGGAGATGCTTCTTCTGAGACGAGCATCGTGATCGGACAGTCTTCCGAGGTCGCTAACCTAAACCCGATGATCCAGCCGAGAACCCCGGACAGCAATGTCCAGTGTATGATCTTCAGCTATCTGGTTATTCCGGATGAGAAGATGGAGTATGTGGGCGATCTGGCGGAGAGCTGGGATATCTCCGATGACGGCAAGGTTTACACCTTCCATCTGAAACAGGGCGTCAAGTGGCATGACGGTGAGGATTTTAACGCGGACGACGTGGTATTCACGCTGACATCCCTGGCGGCCCCCACCTATAATGGCGGCAGCGACAGCCGTGTCATGTCCATCGTCGGAGCTCCCGAGTATCAGGCCGGCGAGGCGGACAGCGTCGAGGGCATCAAGAAGATCGACGATTATACCGTAGAGCTGACTCTTGAGACTCCCAACGCGGCTTTCCTTTCCAACATGTACACCAACATCCTGCCGGAGCACATTCTGGCCGGAGAAGATCCCGCCCAGTGGGGTCAGGACGACTTTAACCGCGCGCCCATCGGAACCGGCAAGTATAAGTTCGTCGAGTGGAACGCCGGACAGTACATTTCCCTGGAGCGCAACGAAGATTACTATGGCGATAAGCCGTCTATCAAGTATGTAACCGTTCAGTTCGGCGACGACACCACACTGGTGGCCGCCCTGTTAAACGGCGAGATCGACGTGCTTTACAACATGCCGACTACCGAGATTGAGAATGTGGAGGCGATGGACGGCGTGTCCGCTTACAAGTATGAGCAGCTGACAGTTTCCTACATCGGTCTGAACCAGCTGGTTGACAGCCTGAGCGATCACCGCGTGCGCGAGGCTCTGGCCCGCGGTCTGGACAAGCAGACCATCATCGATACGGTTTACGGCGACGGCAACGCCTATGTCTGCGAGGACGTATTCCCGAGCAATCACTGGTCCCACAGCCCGAACGTGACGGTATATGATTACGATCCGGATATGGCGAAATCCCTTCTGGAGGAAGCCGGATACGTGATGAACGATTCTACCGGCTACTATGAGAAGGATGGACAGACCCTGCATCTGACCTTCGATATGAGCAGCAGCACTGACGGCAGACAGGTTGCGGCCCTGATTCAGCAGTATTGGAAAGCGATCGGCGTGGAGATGGAAGTTATCGAGCAGGATTTCGCAACCCTGGCTTACACCAAGCTTCTTCCGGGCGACGCGACGGAGGAGACCACCGCGGATTCCTTCCAGTGCTACACATTGGGCTTCGGCGTCGAGGCGGATCCGGAAGAGTACAACGAATACTTCTCCACCTCCAAGGGCGCAGGCTCCTGGAACTTCATTCACTACAGCAACGCAAAAGTTGACGAGCTGTTCAAAGAGCAGCTGCTGAAGTCGGATCCCGACGAGAGAGCGGAATGCTTCCATGAGATCGCTGAGCTGATCTCCCAGGATATTCCGTGGATCCCGCTGTACAACAAGGCAGGTATTGCCGGTGTCAGCGACAGGGTGACCGATTTCGTCTGCGACTTCCGTCCGATCACCTTCATGATCGAGCGTTGGAACGTTACAGAATAAAAGGTTGGCAATCGGGGCCCAGGACGCCAGTCTTGGGCCCCTTTCCGTAAAAGGCGTCGGGCGGCGGGAGACTGCCGGGCGGCACAGACGGATTTGACAGATAACAGGAAATGGAGAGGATCGTATGAGAGACCCGGCTGCTCTTTTGAAGGATCTGGTGAGGATCGACACCACGAACCCGCCCGGTCTGGAGTGCAGACTGCTTAGTTATCTTGCGGATATTCTCGCTGAGGAGAATATCGCGTTTATCCTGCAGGAGACGGCTCCGGGACGGGGAAATCTGCTGGCGTGGCAGCCGGCCGCGGACCGCCCGGAAGATGGGACTGCCAAACCGCCTCTGATTCTTTTGAGTCACGTCGATGTGGTGGCGGCCAGGGCAGAACAGTGGCTTTACCCGCCGTTTGCGGCGGAGGAGGCGGACGGCTACATTTACGGACGAGGGACGGTGGATACAAAGCAGCTGACCGTGATGGAGCTGGAGGCGTTTTTGGCGCTCAAGGAAGCGGGGATTCCTCTAAAGAGGGACGTGTATTTTCTGGCGACCTCCGACGAGGAGAGCGGAAGCGAGTGGGGGCTTAAGTGGTTTCTGTCCCATGAGATCGTCGTGGACGGCAGACGGCAGACGGGCCGCGGGCTGTTTACGGACAGTGACGTGATCAGCGAAGGCGGCGGTTTTCCGATCGTGGCGGGCGGCAGGAAATTCTATCTGTGCGAATCAGGCCAGAAGTCCTGCGGCACCGTGGAGTTTACCGTGAAGGCCAGACTGGCGAAGGGACCGTTTTTCGGGAGCGGCGACGGCATGGCGCGGGCCATGGGGCTTGTGCGCGATATCGGCAGCCGGCGTCTGGAGGGAAGCGTGCTCGCGACGGTAGAGCGGTTTGAGAAAGCGCTTGCGGGAGCGGAGCTGACGCCCATGATGGAGAAAATTCTGACGGCCATGAAGCACAATACCATGACGGTGACCATGGTTGCGGGCCGCAGTGTAAATGAAGTGAAAGTGATGTGCGATGTGCGTCTGCTGCCCGGCTTCGGCAGAGACTATCTGGAATCAATTTTGAATGACTTGTCCCGAAAATGGGACTGTGAATATACGATCGTCTCCCTCGGACAGGGCTATGAGAGCAATCCGGAGGGGGAGCTTTTGACGATACTGGAGCAGGCGACGTCAGCCGCCCTGCGGCAGACAGAGGATGCGGGCGTTGGAAGCGTGCCCGCGCAGGTATCGGGCGCGCATGGCATGGACGCGCCGAAAGAGGACGGCCGCGCGCGGATTCTTCCGTTTGTCTCTATGGGCTCCAGCGACGGCCATTTACTCACGGATACGGGAGCGAGGGTGTACGGCTACAGTCCGGTACTGTCCTGGGATATGACCTTCGACACGGCCGTGTCCATGGTGCATGGCGTCAATGAACGGATACACAGAGATTCGGTGGCTTTTGGCTGCCGTGTGCTGACAGAGGCTGTCCGGCGGGCGGCCGGAGAGGAGGAATAAGGGATGATTAACAGAAATGAAGTGGCGCGGGAGAAGATGCAGCGCGCCGCGCAGATGCTCAATGAGAACGGGATCGATATGTGGGCATTCTACGCAAGGCTCAAGACAGACACAGCTCTGGAACTGATGTTCAACACCGCGACCCAGAACGAGGTGCTGTTTCTGCTGACGAAGGGCGGCGAGCGTATCGCGGTGGCCGTGGAGGAGGACGCGAAGGTCTACGAGGCTTCCGGCCTCTATACCAGGGTGATCGCGGCGGCAGAGGATACCTTCATGGTTCATTTTAAGCAGCTGTTTGATGAATTCCAGGTGAAGACGCTTGCGATCAACGATTCCGTGGACGATACGCGCTGCGACGGACTGACCGTCGGCCTTTATAAGAAGCTTGAGAAGGCCATCGGCGCGGGCGTGATGGCGTCGGCGAAGCGCTGCAGCTATTCGATGCTCGAGGAACTGCGCGCCGTGAAAACGCCCAGCGAGATTGCGATCATGCGGGAATGCAGCCGCATCACCACAGACATTTACGACGCGCTGTTTAAGCGGATTCATGTGGGTTTAAGCGAGGTCGGCGTGGCAAAGCTTATGATGGAGGAATGCGCGAAGCGGAACGTCGTTACGGCCTTCGGCAATCCGCCGGAGTATCCGCTTGTCCTCAATCCGAAGGGCGGCATGTCCCACAGGGACCCCAACGACATCAATATCTGTGAACCGGGCGATATGCTGGTTATCGATTTCAGCATCCGCTACAACGGCTACACCTCGGATATCGCGAGGACGTTATATTTCTTAAAGCCCGGCGAGGAGCACGCGCCGCAGGATGTGCAGGACTGCGCGAACGCGGCGATCCGCGCTGTGGGCGAGGTTATGGCCCATATAAAGCCGGGAATGCGCGGCTATGAGGTGGACGCCATCGGCCGTCAGTCCATCCTGGACAGCGGCTTCCCCAATATCCCCCATTCCGTAGGGCATCAGGTGGGACTTGAGGTTCACGACGGCGGCACGACGCTGGGCCCGAAGAGCGCGAGAAAGGCGTCGCAGGGCATTCTGCGCAAGAATGAGATCTACGCCCTGGAGCCCACCGTGCTTCAGGACCGTGACAAGCGCAGCGCGATTATCGAGGACAATGTGCTTCTGACGGACGACGGCTGCGAGCTGATCAGCAGGCGCCAGACGTCCATCATCGAGATTCCCTACCGTACCGGTGAGGAAGCATGACGGGAGCGGCTGCGGTTATGACCACGGAAGAGATAAGAGGAGACGCGCCCCGCGGCGTGACCATGGAGGAAATACGGGCTGCGTTTATTGATATGATCCGAATTCCGTCCGTCACCGGAAGCGCCGGTGAGGAGGAAGCGTGCGCGTATCTGGAAAAGCTGCTTTCCAGGCACGGAATCGCAGGCGAACGGATTGCGAAGATTCCCTCGCGGCCGAATCTTCTGGCCGTGCTGAGGGCAGGCGGAGGAAAGGACGCGTTGGAAAGCGGCGGAGATAATCTCCCGCCCATGGTGCTGATCTCCCACATCGATGTGGTGGACGGAGATCCGGGGAAATGGACCCATCCGGTTTTCGGCGCGGTTTCGGACGCGGGACGGATCTGGGGCCGCGGAACCCTGGACACGAAACATCTGACCATGATGGAGCTTTACGCGTTTCTGCGCCTGGCTGAAATGCGGAACCGCCTCAGCCGCGACGTATATTTCCTCGCGACGATCGACGAGGAGGGCGGAAGCGCCTACGGTATGGAGTACGTCAAGAGCGTGCGGCCGGAGCTTTTCGCCGGAGCTTACGTCATAAACGAGGGCGGAGGCTTCCCGCTTCATATAAACGGCCGGGATTACATGATGCTGACCGTGGGAGAGAAGGCCGTCTGCAAGGTGCGGATCTGGGCGGAAGGAACCGGAGGGCACGCGAGCGCGCCGGGGGACGACCAGGCCATGCTTAAGCTCGCGGAAGGTCTGGAGCGGATCTTTGCGTCGGAAGCGGAGTTAAACTGCGGCAGCCGCCGCACCCATGATACGATGCGGGAGATCGTCGGAAGCGACGAGTGGGACAATCCGGTTGGCGCCGATATCTACGGATACGCGGGGCAGAACAGCATCGGAATGCGCAATTACCAGATCGGCGAGCGGAGCAACGTGATCCCGGCCCGCGCGGAGACCGTGCTTGAATTTCGGGTGCTGCCCTATGCGTCCGAGCAGGAGATTGCGGAGTATCTCGGCCGGCAGCTTGCGGGACTTCCCGTCCGGTATGAGATCATGAGCTATGAACCGGGATTCGAAAGCCATTTTGAGAATTCCCGGCTGAAGGAATTCATCGGAAGTCTTAACGAAGCCTGCGCGCGGCGCGGCTTTTCCGGGCGCGTGCTGCCCATGCTGGCTTTGGGGCGGACGGACGGAAGATTCTTCGGGAGCGAGGGAAGCATGGTATACGGCTGTTCCCCGCTTCTGATGGGAGATTCCTTCGATGTGGTGCTGCCGAAGGTACACGGCTGCGACGAGAGCATCCTGGAAGAATCATTCACATTCGGCTGCCAGGTGCTCTGTGAGGTTATAGAGAAAAACTGTCTGAAGGAGGAGAACCAATGAAGGACTACAGTTATCACAAAAAGGTCATCGACGATGTGATCGCGAAGCTGAATGAGCTGGATATCGACCTGTATCTGATCATCACGGCGGAAGGATGCGACCCGATGACCTCCTTTATCCCCGGTGTGGATACGGTGGGAAACAGCGCTTTCCTGTTCACAAAGGATGGAAAGAAGCTGGCGACGGCTTCTTCGATCGACGCCCAGGACGTGGAGGAGTCCGGACTCTTTGACGAGGTGGTCCGCTATAATGTGTATGACGATACGCTGGCGGAGCTTGTAAAGTCCGTTTCCCCGAAGAAGATTGCCCTGGACTATTCGGAAACCGTGCCGTTCTGCGACGGCCTGACCATGGGCAAATTCGAGAAATTCCTCGCGTCCATGGATGGTGCAAACTTTGAAACCTGCAGTGCGGATCTGTTTATTCCCGCTGTCATGGCGGCGAATCAGAGATAAGGAGGCGCTATGGGAAAGTACATCCGAAAGCGCCTGATTCAGGCGGTACCGGTTATCTTCGGCATTACGATTCTGACATTTTTCATCATGCAGCTGGCCCCGGGCGGCCCGTTAACGGGCATGATCAGTCCCAGAACCTCCAGCGAATCCCTGCAGAGGGCGAGAGAGGCCATGGGCTTAAACGATCCCATCATCGTTCAGTACGGAAAATGGCTCGTTCAGCTCATTCACGGCAACTTCGGCTTCAGCACCTACAACGGCCAGAACGTGCTGGATATGATCCTGACGAGACTTCCGGCTACGCTTCTTCTGACGGTGACGGCCTTCGTGTTCAGCTTTGTGATCGGCATTCCGCTGGGCGTATACTCGGCGACCCACAAGTATTCCAAGGCCGATTACGGACTTACGGTATTTTCCTTCATCGGAATATCCGTTCCAAGCTTTTTCTTCGGCATGGGAATGATCTACATATTCGCGCTGAAACTGAAATGGTTCCCCACCTCCGGGTTCGGTTCCAGCAGCTTTAAGGGAACAGGCATGGCGCTGTTTCTTCACCGGCTCCGCTATCTGGTGATGCCGGCTGTGGTGATGTCCCTAAGCAACATCGCTACGGTGACCCGTTTCGCGCGTTCCAGTATGCTGGAGACGCTGAGCCAGGACTACATCCGCACAGCCCGCGCCAAAGGACTGTCGGAGAAGGCGGTCATCTACAAGCATGCGCTCAAAAACTCCATGATCCCCGTAATCACGATTTTCGGACAGTCCATTCCGAATCTGTTCGGAGGCGCCTACATCACCGAGAAGGTGTTCGGATGGCCGGGCATGGGTCTTCTGGGCGTAGAAGCCATCAATAACCGCGACTATCAGGTTCTGATGGGGCTGACGCTGTTTACGGCGGTTCTGGTGCTCTTGGGCAATCTGCTGGCGGATATCATGTATTCCTTCGTGGATCCCAGAATCCGCTACTAGGGAGGTGCGCACATGGCAAAGACGAAATTTAAGCAGAGACAAAATCCTTTCAAATCGGATGCCTGGAAGCGCTTCCGAAAGAATAAGCTGGCCCTTGTGGGCAGCGCCGTCATCATTATCATGGTGCTGGCGGCGATCTTCGCGCCGATTCTGTCGCAGAACGATCCCTATATCAGTCTGCGCGACGGTACGAAGATCCTTAAGAATATGTCCCCTGTGGACAGCCATACGATCCTGGGAACCGACAGCCTGGGGCGCGACGAATTCAGCCGCCTGGTGTACGCGGCCCGCGTCTCCATGAGCGTCGGCCTCGTGGCCGTGGGAATTTCCACAATCATCGGCATTGTGCTGGGCGCCATTTCCGGATACTTCGGCGGCGTGGCGGATATGGTTATTATGAGGTGCGTTGACGTTGTCAACTGCTTCCCGGTGATGTTTCTGATCATCATCATCGCCACGATCTTAAAGCCCAGCATCTACAATATCATGATCATCATGGGTCTGTGCAACTGGACGGGTACGGCCCGGCTGGTCCGCGGCGAGATCCTGCGCGTCCGCGAGATGGAGTACGTCCATGCGGCCGTGTCGCTGGGCGCGTCCGATTTCCGGATCATATTCTCCCATGTTATCCCCAACGTCATGGCGCCGATCATTGTCGAGGCCACGATGCAGATGGCCCGCGCGATTCTGACCGAGGCGTCCTTAAGCTATCTGGGCGTCGGCGTGCAGCTTCCGACAGCCAGCTGGGGCAATATGCTGATTGAGGCCAACAACTTAGCCACCCTGACCGGACGGCCCTGGCAGTGGGTGCCGGCAGGCGCGTGCATTTTCCTGGCGGTACTTAGTATCAACTTTATCGGCGACGGTCTGCGCGACGCGCTGGATGCCAAGCAGAAGAAATGAGGTGAAGCGGCATGGATAGAAGAGAGACATTTGAAAAGCGCCTTAGGGGAGTGCGCGCTTATATGAAGGAGCATAAGCTGGACGGAGCCATGTTCACCTCCTATGAGAACAGGCGGTATTACTGCGGCTTCACCGGCAGCAACGGCTATCTGATTATCACGGAGGACCGCGCGGCCATGGTGACCGACAAGCGCTACACGACCCAGGCCCAGCAGCAGACCGTGGACGTGGAGATCATCGAACACGCGGCAAACCGGCTGCAGCTTGTGGCCGAGACCGTGAGGCGTATGGGCATTACTTCGATGGTGATGGAGTCCTGCATGACGGTGGACGAGTATTTCCCGCTAAAGGAGAAGCTGGGCGATATCCGCGTCGTTTTCGAGCAGGAATATTTTCTGGAGCAGCGCATGGTCAAGGACGAGGAGGAGATCGCCTGTACCCGCGAGGCAATCCGCTGCGCGGAGGCCGGCTTTGACAAGCTCCTTCCGAAGCTGCGGATCGGTATGACGGAAAAGGACGTGGCGGACGAACTGCATTATCTCGTCTCCAAGGAGGGCGCGGAGGCCCTAAGCTTCGGGACGATCGTCGGTTCCGGCGCCAGAGGCGCGCTTGCCCACGCGTTTCCGACAAACAAGGTGATCGAGGACGGCGACATGGTGGTCGTGGACTTCGGCGTCATGAAGGACGGTTACTGTTCCGATATGACCAGGACGCTCCTGTTCGGCAATGTGTCGGAAGCGCACAAGCGGATTTTCGACCTGGTTCAGGAGTCGCAGGATCTGGCGATTGCGGCAATCCGTCCCGGCGTCCTGGCCAGGGATGTGGAGGACGCCCACAGGGCGGTCTATCTGCGGGAGGGCCTGGATGATTACGCCCTGCGCGGGCTCGGTCACGGAATCGGCCTTCAGATCCACGAGTGCCCGCGCATCGTCATTGGCAATGAGACGGTGCTTAGGCCGGGTATGATCTTTACGGTGGAGCCGGGGCTGTATTTCCCGAACGACTGCGGCGTGCGCACGGAGGACGACGTGCTGGTCACGGAGGACGGCGTGGAGAATCTGTCCCACACGCCTCACGAGATCCATATCGGATAAGGAGGGGAGCCATGAGTTTACTGGAAGTAAAAGATCTAAAGACCTATTTCTATACGGATGCCGGCGTCGGCAAGGCTGTGGACGGCGTGACCTTTTCTCTGGATAAAGGGAAAGTGCTCGGAATCGTCGGCGAGTCCGGCTGCGGCAAGAGCGTCACCAGTCTGTCCATCATGCGCCTCGTGGATCCGGCGACCGGCCGCTATGAGGGCGGGAGCATCCTGTTTGACGGACAGGATCTTCTCAAGCTCCCTGAAAAGGAGATGCGCCGGCTTCGCGGCAACAAGATTTCCATGATCTTTCAGGAGCCGATGACCTCTTTAAATCCGGTGTTCACGATCGGATACCAGATTGAGGAATCCCTGATTCTCCACAAGGGCATGGACAAGAAGCAGGCGAAGGCGCGGGCCGTCGAGCTTTTGGAGCTTGTGGGCATCCCGGAGGCCGCCAAGCGCGTGGAGGAGTATCCCCATCAGATGTCGGGCGGTATGCGCCAGCGCGTCATGATCGCCATGGCCCTGGCCGGCGACCCGGAGCTTCTGATTGCCGATGAACCGACGACGGCCCTCGACGTGACCATCCAGGCGCAGATTCTGGACCTTCTGAATTCCCTTAAGAAGAAGCTGGGCATGTCCATCATCATTATCACCCATGATCTGGGCGTCATCGCGGAGATGGCGGACGAGGTGGCTGTGATGTACGCGGGGGATATCGTGGAGAAGGCGAAGACCGAGGAGCTTTTCGCGGAGCCGAGGCACCCATACACCATCGGCCTGATGGATTCCATCCCGGATGTGAATGACAATGTGGAGCGCCTGCGCACGCTTGACGGACTGGTTCCCAGTCTCTACGACATGCCGAAGGGCTGCCGTTTCGCACCCCGTTGTAAGTATGCCTGCCCGGAATGCGAGAAGGAGAGAATCCAGCTCACAGAGACGCCTGACGGCAGACAGGTCAGATGCAGGAGGTACGAGTGATGAGCGAAGTTTTAGTTGATGTAAAGGATGTAAAGAAATATTTTCCTACCGGGGAGAAGGGCAAATATGTCAAGGCCGTGGACGGCGTTTCGTTCCAGATTTATAAAGGGGAGACGCTTGGCGTCGTCGGCGAGTCCGGCTGCGGCAAATCGACGACCGGCCGGCTGGTCTTAAAGCTTCTGGACGTCACGGAGGGCACCGTTTCCTTCAAGGGTCAGGAGCTTAACGGACTTTCCCGCAAAGAGATGCGCGGGCTGCGCAGGGAGATGCAGATCATTTTCCAGGACCCTTACGCGTCCCTGGATCCGAGAAAGACGGTCTTTCAGATTCTGGCCGAGCCGTTCCAGATCCATAACAAGGAGATGAGCCGCGAGGAAATCCATGAGAAGGTGACTTCCCTCATTGACCATGTGGGTCTGCGCCCGGAGCACATCTACCGTTATCCCCATGAGTTTTCAGGCGGACAGAGGCAGCGTGTCGGTATCGCGCGGGCCATCGCCCTGAATCCGGAATTCGTCGTCTGCGACGAACCGGTCAGCGCCCTCGACGTGTCGATTCAGGCGCAGGTGATCAACCTGATGGCGGATTTAAAGAAGGAATTCCAGCTGACCTATATGTTTATTTCCCATGACCTGAGGATTATCAAGCATTTCTGCGACCGCGTCATGGTTATGTACTTAGGAAATGTGGTCGAGATCGGCGAAAAGACCGCGATCTATGAGAAACGCCGGCATCCTTACACGAAGGCGCTGCTTTCGGCCATACCCAACGTGAAGGGCACGGCGCAGGGCGAGCGCATCCTGCTGACCGGCGATATCCCGAGCCCGGTGAATCCGCCGTCCGGATGTCCGTTCCATCCGCGCTGCCGCTACTGCATGGACATCTGCAAAAAAGAAAAGCCCTGTCTGCGGACGATGGCGGACGGAACGCAGGTGGCGTGCCATCTGGATATGGAATGACGTTCCGCTTAAGAGAAGATTTGAATTCAAAAAGATAAAGGAGACAACAGCATGAAAAAAGTAACGACAACAAACGCTCCGGCAGCAATCGGCCCCTATTCCCAGGGAATGGTCCTTGGCAGCCTCGTATTTTCCTCCGGACAGATTCCGATCAATCCGGCTACGGGGGAGATCGCGGGAACGACGATCACAGAGCAGGCGGATCAGTCCTGCAGGAATGTGGGAGCCGTTTTGGAGGCGGCCGGTTCTTCCCTTGAGAAGGTGGTGAAGACGACCTGCTTCCTGGCCGATATGGCCGATTTTCCGGTGTTCAATAAGGTCTATGAGAAATATTTTGTCAGCTGCCCGGCCCGCTCCTGCGTGGCGGTAAAGGAACTTCCGAAGGGCGTCCTCTGCGAGATCGAGGCGCTGGCCTATCTGGAAAAGGAGTAAGCGATGGCGTTATTTGACGGTTCCAACATCAAGCTTGACGTGCTGAAAAAACGTGCCTTTAATTACCGTTGGGCGGAGGTGCCGGAAGGCACAATCCCCCTGACGGCGGCGGATCCGGATTATCCGGCGGCGCCTGAGATCCGGCAGGCCATGATGGATTATGTGCAGGACGGTTATTTTTCCTATACGCCCAAGCTGGGATATCCGGAATTTTCCGAGAGTATCGCGGCGAGACTGTGGGACCGGAAAGGGGAGAAGATTGATCCGAAGCAGATTCTTCCGATTGACAGCGCGGCCAGAGGCATGTATATTATTGCTAAGGCGGTTTTAAAGCCGGGCGACGAGATGATCGTCTTCGACCCGGTGGATTATCTGTTCCGCGAATCCTGTCTGGCCGCGGGCGGCAAGGTCGTTCTGTTCCCGGCGCGGCTGAAAGACGGTTATATCGATCTGTCGGAGCTGGAGCGGTATATTACCGCGCGCACCCGCATGATCGGCCTGTGCAATCCGCACAATCCCTACGGCGTGCTTTACCGTCCGGAGGATCTGGAACTCATCATGTCCCTGTGCGAGAAATACAATCTTTATATCATGAACGACGAGATCTGGTCCGATATCGTGTATCCGGAGGAGCCGTTCTGCAGCATCTATACGCTGGGCAGCGACCGCTGCGGCCGGGTAATGTCGGTGTTCGGCTTCTCCAAGAGCTTCGGCATCGCGGGACTGCGCGCCGGCTGCGTCTATACGACCAGCGCGGAGCTGTTTGAGAGGATCGTGGAGTGCTCGGACGTCTTAAGCACGGCAGGCGGTATCGCTTCCATCTCCCAGGTTGCGGGCAAGGCCTGTATGGACAGCTGCTACTACTGGGTGGACGAGTTCCTGGTCCATCTGAAAAAGAACCGGGATTACGCGGTGGAAAGGCTGAATGGGATGCCGCTTATAAAGGCGTATTCTCCCCATGCCACCTACCTGCTGTACGTGGACGTCAGCGCCTTCGGTATGACGGCCGAGGCGTTTACGGAGTATATGAAGGAGCACGTGCGGCTGGCTGTGGTTTCCGGAGGCGAGAAGTTCTTCGGGAAAGGCTCCGAGGGCCATATCCGCATCTGCTTCGCGACCAGTCATGAGATTCTCAAGGAGGGCTTAAACCGCCTGGAAAAAGGAATCGGCATGCTGATGAAGGAGCGCGGACTCGATCAATAATATTAGGAAACTGAGGGCTAAGAATGGATATCAAAGAGCTTCATCCGAATCTTCAGGCGGCGTTTCAGCTGGTGGACGGCCTGTCCCAGATGCTTGGCTGCCGCTATGAGGTAATTCTTCATGATCTGAGCCATGTGGAAAGCTCGATCGTGGCGATCAAAGGCAACGTGACAAACCGGCAGATCGGCGGACCGGTGACCAACTACCTGCTGCAGCTTCTGAAGACCTACGGAGACGACGCGCCGAACAGCATCAACTACCGGAGCGTTCTGCCGGACGGCCGCGTGCTGCGGTCCTCCACCATGTTTATCCGCGACGAGAACGGGCATATCATCGGAAGTCTCTGCGTCAATCAGGACATGACGGATTTTATCGTGATGTCAAAGCTGATGCGCGAGATGGTGGCGTTCCAGCCCGCGGCGGAGAAGGAAGAGGCGCCGGGAGAGCTCTTTGCCCGCGATATCAACGAGGTCATGGAGTCTATGGTGCGCAGCGAGGTCCAGATGGTGAACAGGCCGGTGGCCTACATGCAGAAGGAAGACAAGCTGGCCATCGTCGAGAACCTGGAGAAGAAGGGGATTTTCGACGTGAAAGGTTCCGTAGAGTATGTCGCGGAATGGCTCGGCGTCACGAATTTCACCATCTATAACTATCTGAAGGAAATTCGCTGTTCCAGAAAGTGAACGCCAGGTATAGAACCGTACCTTTTTGCATATAATTCCTATATATGGACAATCATGAAATCTTTATATGCAGGAGGGACTGTATGGAACGAAGGCATAGACGGACAAAAAGAGAAAAGCTGGACGACGAACTTTTGAAGATAACGGAAACCATGGATCAGTATACGAGGTCGCTTGCGGATCTGGAGGAGAAACGTCTGGCTCTGATCGAGGAGATCGAGCAGGAGCGGATCCGCGAGGTGACAAGGCTGATGAAGGAGAAGAATCTCTCGGTGGAGCAGCTTAAGAATATCATAGGGGAGACGCCGAAGGAGGCCGCGGTCAGTCCGGGCGCGTGATCCTTCCGAAAGCGTGATCTTTCCGAAAATCGGTTGAAGGAAGAAGGGTTTGCCGTAAACACGTATGTTTGCGGCAGGCCTTTTTCTTTCCATGCTGAAAGAACGTATTTCCATGCGGGAAGAACGCCAGAATGATGTAGACAACGTATTTGAAATCTGCTAAGATAAATATCGATCCTGAGACGAAAGAAGTCCTGCACATGAATGAGAAGAAAAACGACTTTTCAAGAGGAAGCATCATCGGCAACATTTTGAGCCTGGCCCTGCCCATGACCATGGCGCAGCTGATCAACGTGCTTTATAATATCGTGGACCGCATCTATATCGGCCGCATCCCGGAGAACGCGACGCTGTCGCTGACCGGGCTTGGGCTTTGCCTGCCGATCATCTCGATCGTGATCGCCTTCGCGAACCTCTACGGCATGGGCGGCGCGCCGCTCTGTTCCATCGAGCGCGGACGCGGAAATGACGAGGAGGCGGAGCGGATCATGGGCACATCCTTCGTGCTCATGATCATCACAGGAATCATCCTGACCGCGGTCGGGCTGATCTTTAAGCGGCCGGTTCTGTATCTGTTCGGGGCCAGCGACAGCACTTACCCGTATGCGGATCAATATGTGACGATCTATCTGCTGGGGAATCTCTTCGTCATGGTCGGCCTGGGGATGAACAGCTTCATCAATTCCCAGGGCTTCGGGCGGATCGGCATGATGACGGTGCTTTTGGGCGCTGTGGCCAATATTATCCTGGATCCGGTCTTTATCTTCCTGTTCCATATGGGCGTCCAGGGGGCGGCGCTCGCGACGGTGATTTCCCAGTTCCTTTCCGCCGCGTGGATCATGCGGTTTCTGACGAGCGATAAGGCGATTCTGCGGCTTCGGTTGTCCTGCTTCGGCTTAAGCGGAAGACGGGTCGCAAAGATCGTGGCGCTGGGAACCAGCGGTTTTACGATGTCTATCACCAACAGCATTACACAGGTGGTTTATAACGCGACGCTCCAGCAGTTCGGCGGCGATCTCTATGTGGGCGTCATGACCATCGTCAATTCGGTCCGCGAGGTGATTACCATGCCGGTGACGGGCATTACCAACGGCGCGCAGCCGGTAATGGGCTATAATTACGGCGCGAGGGAATACGGCCGCGTGAAGAAATCCATCGTGTTCATGTCGGTCTGCTGCGTGGTCTACACGACGCTCATCTGGCTGGTTGTCCACAGGTTCCCCGGCTTCTTCATCCGTATCTTCAACCACGACGCGGATATCCTTGAGGCGGGCATTCCGGCCATGCAGATATACTATTTCGGATATTTCTTCATGTCGCTGCAGTTTGCGGGGCAGTCGGTGTTCGTGGCGCTTGGCAAATCGAAGAACGCGGTGTTTTTCTCCATTTTCCGCAAGATTATTATTGTCATGCCGCTGGTGCTTTTGCTGCCGCGTCTGTTTGGGCTTGGGACGGACGGGATCTTCCTCGCGGAACCGATCTCGAACCTGATCGGCGGCGTGGCCTGTTTCGGGACCATGCTCTTTGTGGTGTGGCCGGAGCTGTCGGGAAAGCGCGGTGCGCGATCGCCGGTTTCGGGCTCATGAGAATCTGTATGGATGCCGTCCGGACGAGGAATATCCTGGCCGGACGGTTCCTTTTTTGAAAAATTTATGCTATAATGTTTCTGTTGGCGGGCTCCTGCGCCGCCGTTTGCCGCGGGCAGACCTGCCGGCGGTTTTGCCGAATGAGAAGGAGCATGTGAACATGATTACACAGGAAATGATTGACCGGATCAATACCTTATACCATAAATCCCAGGCCGTGGGACTTTCGGAGGCGGAGAAGGAAGAACAGGCCATGCTTCGCCGAAAGTACATCGAGGCGATCCGCGCCAACATGCGCGGGACGCTGAACAATATTTCCATTAAGGAGCCGGACGGCAGCATCACGGACCTTGGCAAAAAGCACGGCGGCGTTCAGGATGCCTCCTGACTAGGAAGATCAGAAGAAGCGGTGCGGAAAGGGGAACAGGATGGAACTTACTGAAATCGGAAAACGCGCCCGGGAGGCCGCGGGCGTCTTAAATACGCTCGGTTCGGGGCCGAAGAATCAGGGGCTTCTCGCCGCGGCCCGCGAGATCGAGGAAGCGTCGGATGCGATCCTTGCGGCCAACAGCCGGGACGTGGCCGCCGCGGAGAAGAAGAAAATGAGTCACGGCCTGATCGACCGTCTGAAACTGAATACGGACCGGATTCATGCGATGGCGGACGGTCTTAGGCAGGTAGCGGCCTTAGACGATCCGGTAGGGGAGGTCCTCTCCATGAAGCCAAGGCCGAACGGACTTATGATCGGGCAAAAGCGGGTTCCGCTCGGCGTAGTCGGCATCATTTACGAGGCGCGTCCCAATGTGACGGCTGACGCGTTCGGACTGTGCTTTAAGGCGGGCAACGCGGTAATCTTAAAGGGCGGAAGCGACGCGCTTGCTTCCAATCAGGCGATCATCGCCGCCATCCAGAGGGGACTTGCCGGCGCCGGACTGCCGCCCCACGCGGCGCAGCTGATTACGAGTACGGACAGGGAGACCACGCTGCGGTTCATGCGGATGAACGCGTATCTGGACGTGCTGATTCCCAGGGGCGGCGCGGGACTGATCCGCACGGTCGTCGAGAACAGCACCGTGCCGGTGATCGAGACGGGGACGGGCAACTGCCACATCTTTGTCGATGAATCGGCCGATTTCGCGATGGCGCTCGACATCATTGAAAACGCTAAAACCCAGCGGATCGGCGTCTGCAACGCCTGCGAGTCCCTGGTGGTCCATCAGGCCATTGCCGGGGAATTCCTTCCGCTTCTGAAAGCGCGCCTCGCGCGGAGGAACGTTGAGATACGGGCGGACGAGAGGGCCCGCGCCGTCACGGACGGTTTTGTCCCCGCAGCGGAAAAGGACTGGGGGACCGAGTATCTGGATTACATCGTTTCCCTTAAGCTGGTAGACAGCGTCGAGGAGGCGATCGCCCACATCAACCGCTACAATACGAAGCACTCTGAGGCGATTATCACCTCCAATTACGCGAACGCCCAGAAATTCCTTAACGAAATCGACGCGGCCGCCGTCTATGTCAACGCGTCCACCCGGTTTACCGACGGATTTGAATTCGGCTTCGGCGCGGAGATCGGCATCAGCACGCAGAAGCTGCACGCAAGAGGCCCCATGGGCTTAAAGGAACTGACGACGACCAAGTATATCATATACGGCAGCGGACAGATTCGAACATGATCAGAAGGAGGACAATCGCAATGAAACGAAGAGCAGCTTTTCTTTCAGCCTTCCTGCTTTTGGCGTTTTCCCTGCTGACAGCCTGCGGTTCCGGCAGCGGAAACGGCGGAAAAGCCACCCAGGGGGATACCACGGTATCTGAGACGGCAAAGCCGGAAGGAGCTTCCGCAGAGACGCCCGCGGGAGCGGCTTCCGCCGCGGAGGAAGACGCGGGCGGCGCGGAGACCGCGCCGGGGGAGGAAGCAGACGAGCAGTGGGAACTGCCTGTGAGGGTGAATCCTTTAAGCGCGCGCTCGGATGCGGACGGCGTGGAGGTGACGCCGAATACGGCGCCCTATACGGTAAACGCCGATCTGAGCAATATCGACAACCTCTGGCAGTATTACCTGCAGGATGAAGTGAAAGATCTGCTGGTAAAGAACGGATTTTCGGTGGATGGGTCTGCGGGCAACGAGTTTTTCGAAATATATGAGAGCAACCGCTACGAACAGAAGGCGAGCTTTGTGACGGTTGATTCGCTGATGCATACCTATCATTTGTATTACAGCTATCTGATGCGGAATCTGGAGAAGGGATATCTCTCAGACAGCCTCCTCCGCCTGAGTCAGCGGATGCTTGCGGACAGCGCCGGACTTTATGAACAGATGAAGGGCAGCGAATGGGAAGACGCCGCCAGGCGGTGCCTGCTCCTTTTTTCAGTCGGCACGAAGCTTTTGGCCCCGGAGACGGAGCTGAATCCGGACGTCGCGTCGATGGCGGAGGAAGAGCTGGGACTGATTCAGAATGCGGGCGGGATTGCCCGGTCCCGGATCACGGGGCTCGATGAGGATTATTCCCAGTATATCCCGCGCGGATATTATGAGGGGGACGAACAGCTGGAGCGTTACTTCCGGGCCATGATGCTGTACGGCCGGATGCATTTCAAGCTGGGAGAGGACGACCTGGACCGCAGCGCGATCCTGATCGCTTACATGATGTCCGGGGATGCGGACGCTTACGGGCTGTGGCAGGCGGTTTACGACGTGACCTCCTTCTTCGCCGGGGCCAGCGACGATTTGGGCGTGGACGAGTACCTGCCGATTCTTCATAAGGTTTACGGTGACGATGTTACAGGGGAGCGTCTGGCGGAAGACGGCGACGGCCTTTCGCGTTTTCAGGAGGCCGCGTCGCGTTTTGCGCCTCCGGCTGTGAATTCCACGATCTCCGCGGAGGACGGAGATAACGCCGCTCTCGGGTTCCGTTTTCTGGGACAGCGCTTTACCATCGACGCCGCTGTGATGCAGCAGCTGGTGCATGATCAGGTGAAGGACCGTATGCTGCCGGACGTGCTGGATGTTCCGGCCGCCCTGGGAAGCGAGACGGCGCTCTCGATTCTTGCCGAATCGGGAAACAGCGGCTATGAGGGATACCAGGAAAATATGCTGGCGCTCAGGGATTACCTGTCGAAGGAAAACGAGGATCTGTGGTCGGCAAGTCTCTACTCGGGATGGCTCGATACGCTTCGCCCTCTGCTGGAAGAGAAGGGGGAGGGCTACCCGACGTTCATGCAGAGTGAAGAATGGGCGAAAAAAGATTTGGAATGTTTTGCCGGAAGCTTTACAGAACTGAAACATGATACGGTTCTGTATACGAAGCAGGTGATCGCGGAGATGGGCGGCGGCGGTTATGAACAGATTCCCGACGACCGCGGCTACGTGGAGCCGGAACCGCAGGTATATGCGCGGTTCTCCGCGCTGGCGAACCGGACGGCGCAGGGCCTTGAGGCGTATGGAATGCTGAGCGACGCGGACAGAGAGAATCTGTCGCGCCTGTCCCAGATGGCCGATACCCTGACGGAGATCTCGGTAAAGGAGCTGCGCGACGAGACGCTGACGGAGGACGAATATGAATTTATCCGCGGTTATGGCGGAAGTCTGGAGCACTTCTGGATTGAGACGGTGCAGGATTATGCAGGCGGCGATATGATTGCGACCCAGGAATGCCCCGCGGCCCTGGTTGTGGACGTGGCCACAGGCAGCGGACAGGTATTGGAGCTGGCGACGGATGTGCCGTCCCTGATCAGGGTCATTGTGAAGGTGGATGGAAAGCTGAAGATCGCGACGGGAAGCGTCTATTCCTTCTATCAGTTTACGTGGCCCGCCTCCGACCGTCTGACCGATTCGAAATGGCGTCAGATGCGAGGCGTCGCGGTCGATGAGAGCGGCTATTACAACAGGGATACTTCCATCAAAAAACCGGACTGGACGCTGAGCTATCGGTATCTCTATGGCTGGGAATAATACCGGCCGATGCGCGGATGCGGATCACACCTCCGCTTCCGCCGCCGCGGACGGAAAGGGGCGCGCCGGACATCGCAGACGTTTACCGCTCTGCATTTTGTCCGGGGCTGCGGCCGTCTTGCTGCTGGCAGGCGTTTTACTGTACGGTTATGGCGCCGGCTGGTTCCTGCCGCGCTGGATTCTGTGGAAGAGCGGAGGCTGCGCCGTGTTTGCGGAGCAGACGGGAACAGAGTGGACGGATGGTTCGAATGAAAGAGGTGGAATGGCGGAAGCGGGGAGAGCAGGTGATTCTGACGGAAATTCCGCGCAGACAGGCGGTCTGGAAGAAATGGAGTTTCAAATCGACCATCGGCGGCTGTTTGCCTTTGCGGACGGAGAGTGCGTCTGGTCGTCGCAGCCGGAAATTCTGGTTCAGGACGCCCTGGTCTGCGATATCGACAGGGACGGCGCGCGGGAGCTGATTCTGCTGTGCTGGAAAATCGGCCGCTTCGGCGAGGAACGGCCCTTCTGGGTTGAGAAGAACGACAGAAGCTGGTCGCAGCACCTGTTTGTCTATCAATACGGTCCGAACGGAATCGCGCCGCAGTGGATGTCCTCGTATATGGGGGTCGATGTGGCGGAGATGACTGTCTGCGAACCGTCTCGGGACGCGGCCTTAAGCCGCGGGGAGCCATGTCTGTTGTTTCGAAGCCCGGACGGCGGAGAGAGCCGGTGGTTCTGGGACTCCTGGGGCTTTTCGAGACTGGAGTGACGCGGGACTGCAAAAAAACCTTTTATGTCAGACATGGTTAAAATGCTGGACATGGCCGAAGCAGGGAGAGATGGCTAAAATGCGAGACATAGTTGAAATACAGAACAGGACCGAAATGCGGAACAAGATATGTAGAAGATAAGGAAAAATTATGGATAAGAAAAAAGAGTTTACTCTGGAATCTCCCAATCCGCTTCCTCCGGAGAACGAGCCGGATCGGCAGTATTATTTCATAGAGAAGTGCCGGCAGTATGTGAAGGCGTTCGAGGAGAAGAACGGACGGCGCCCGCGCATGTTTACGCAAACGTTCGGCTGCCAAATGAACAGCCGCGATTCGGAAAAGCTTGCGGGGATTCTCCGGGAGATCGGCTACGAGGAGACGGACGACGAGCACGCGGATTTTGTTCTTTACAACACCTGCACCGTGCGTGAGAATGCCAACAAGCGCGTTTACGGGCGGCTGGGGTATTTAAACACGCTCAAAAAGAAGAATCCTGATATGATCATCGCCCTCTGCGGGTGCATGATGCAGGAGGCGGAGGCCGTGGAGAAGATCCGCCAAAGCTACCGCTTTGTGGATATCATTTTCGGCACGCACAATATCTTTAAGCTGGCGGAGCTTCTGTGCAGGCGGTTTGAGGAACAGAAAATGGTGGTGGACGTCTGGGAGGGAACCGACCGGATCGTGGAAGATTTGCCGGTGGAGCGGAAATATCCGTTCAAATCCGGCGTCAATATCATGTTCGGGTGCAACAATTTCTGCAGCTACTGTATCGTGCCGTATGTGCGCGGGCGAGAGCGGAGCCGCAGGCCGGAGGATATTCTCGCGGAGATTCGGCGGCTGGTCGCCGACGGCGTCGTGGAAGTGATGCTTCTGGGGCAGAATGTGAATTCCTACGGAAAAACGCTCGATACGCCGGTGACATTCGCGGAGCTGCTGCGGCAGGCAGACCAGATCGAGGGGCTTGAGCGGATCCGTTTCATGACGTCCCATCCGAAGGATCTGTCGGACGAGCTGATTGAGACCATGGCGTCCGCGAAAAAAGTCTGCCATCATCTGCATCTGCCGATCCAGTCCGGAAGCAGCCGGATCTTAAAGGAAATGAACCGGCGCTACACCAAGGAGCAGTATCTGGGGCTGGTGGAGAAGATCCGCAGGGCGATTCCCGACATTTCCCTGACGACGGATATCATCGTGGGCTTTCCCGGGGAGACGGAGGAGGATTTCCGGGAGACACTGGACGTGGTGGAGAGGGTGCGCTACGACAGCGCGTTTACCTTTATCTACTCGAAGCGGACCGGGACGCCGGCCGCACGGATGGACAATCAGGTTCCGGACGACGTGGTGAAGGACCGTTTCGACCGGCTGCTTAAGCGCGTGCAGGAGATTTCCGCCGAGGTCTGCGGGCGGGATCTGCACACCGTGCAGAAGGTTCTGGCGGAGGAACCGGACGACCATCTGAGCGGATATCTGACGGGGCGGATGGACAACAATACGGTCGTACATTTTCCGGGAGAGCCGTCTCTGATCGGAAAGGTTGTGGACGTGTACCTGGAAGAGAGCAAGGGATTTTACTACATGGGAAAGATGACAAATTCCTGAGATAAGAGAAAATACAGAAAAGCGAGGAAACTGAAGTGGCCGGATTATCTCCGATGATGGTTCATTATATGGAAACAAAGAAGCAGTACCCGGACTGCATTCTGTTCTACCGCCTGGGCGACTTCTACGAGATGTTTTTTGAGGACGCGCTGACGGCGTCGAAGGTGCTGGACATCACGCTGACCGGCAAGGAGTGCGGTCTGGAGGAGCGTGCGCCCATGTGCGGCGTGCCGTACCACGCGGTGGATTCCTACCTCTATAAGCTTGTCCAGAACGGCTACAAGGTGGCGATCGCCGAGCAGATGGAGGATCCGAAGCTGGCCAAGGGGCTGGTGAAGCGCGAGGTCATCCGGGTGGTGACGCCGGGAACCATCACGGCCAGTCAGGCGCTGGACGAGACGAAGAATAATTACCTGATGGGCGTCGTCTGTGTGGGCGACGTCTACGGGATTTCCATCTGCGATATCACAACGGGGGATTATCTGGTCAGCGAGGTGAACGGGCAGCGGAATCTCCTGGATGAGATCAATAAATTTTCACCCTCGGAGATCATCTGCAACGAGGCGTTCGTCATGTCGGGCATCGATCTGGACGATCTGCGGAACCGTTATCAGATGGCGGTATCCGCGCTGGAGAGCCGGTATTTCTCCGACGACGCCTGCAGGCGGGTGCTGCGGGAACATTTCCATGTGCAGAATCTGGACGGGCTGGGGCTTGGCGACTATGACGCGGGCGTGATCGCGGCCGGCGCGGTCATGGAATATCTGTACGAGACGCAGAAAAATTCCCTGAACCATATCACGACGATTCTGCCGTATACGACCGGCGAGTACATGATTATCGACACCTCCACCAGGCGGAACCTGGAGCTTTTGGAGACGCTTCGCGAGAAACAGCGGCGCGGGTCGCTTCTGTGGGTGCTGGACAAGACGAAGACGGCCATGGGGGCGCGCCTGATGCGGACGTTTATCGAGCAGCCTCTGATCCATAAGGATGAGATCCTGCGGCGTCAGGAGGCCATCGAGGAGCTGAATTTAAGCTATATATCCCGTGAGGAGATCCGGGAGTATCTGAATCCGGTGTACGACCTGGAGCGGCTTCTGGGCCGGATCAGCTACAAGTCGGCCAATCCCAGGGATCTGATCGCGTTTAAGAATTCCCTGCAGATGCTTCCCTATATCCGGGATCTTTTGAAGGATTTCCACAGCTCGCTGCTTATGGATATCATGAATGACCTGGATCCGCTAGAGGATCTCTTTGCGCTGATCGACGCGTCCATCGAGGAGGATCCGCCGCTTACCACGAGGGAGGGCGGTATCATAAAGGACGGCTACAGCGAGGAGGCGGACAGACTGCGCCACGCCAAGACGGAGGGCAAGGGGTGGCTTGCCGATCTGGAGGCGCGGGAGCGTGATAAGACCGGAATCAAGAATCTGCGGGTCAAATACAATAAAGTGTTCGGCTATTATTTTGAAGTGACCAATTCCTTCAAGAGCCTGGTGCCGGATTATTTTATCCGCAAGCAGACGCTGACAAACGCCGAGCGGTACACGACGGATGAGCTTAAGGAGATGGAGAGCACGATCCTTGGGGCGGAGGACCGGCTGTTTTCGCTGGAATATGACCTGTTCTGCGACGTGCGCGACCGGATCGGCGCGGAGGTGAACCGGATCCAGAAGACGGCCAAGGCCCTGGCGGGGCTCGACGTGTTCTGCTCCCTGTCGCTGGTGGCGACACGCAACGACTATGTGAAGCCGTCGATCAATGAGAAGGGAACGATCAAGATTAAGAACGGCCGCCATCCGGTGGTGGAGCTGATGTTAAAGGACGAGCTGTTCGTGGCCAACGATACCTATCTGGACAACGGAAAGAACCGCATCTCGATCATCACGGGCCCGAATATGGCCGGCAAATCCACCTATATGCGGCAGACGGCGCTGATCGTTTTGATGGCCCAGATGGGCTCCTTTGTGCCGGTTGAGGAGGCGGATATCGGCATCTGCGACCGGATTTTCACCCGCGTGGGGGCGTCGGACGACCTGGCCTCCGGGCAGAGTACCTTCATGGTGGAGATGACGGAGGTGGCCAACATTCTCCGGAACGCGACCAGAAGCAGCCTGATTATCTTGGACGAGATCGGCCGCGGAACCAGTACCTTTGACGGATTGAGCATTGCCTGGGCGGTGGTGGAGCATATCAGCAATACGAAGCTTCTGGGGGCGAAGACGCTGTTCGCCACCCATTACCATGAACTGACCGAGCTGGAAGGCACGATGAGCGGCGTGAACAACTACTGCATCGCGGTCAAGGAGCAGGGGGACGACATCGTATTCCTGCGGAAGATCGTGAAGGGCGGCGCGGATAAGAGCTACGGCATCCAGGTGGCGCGGCTGGCCGGCGTGCCGGAGCAGGTGACCAACCGGGCAAAGGAGCTGGTGGAAGAGTTAAGCAGCGCGGATATCGCGACGAAGGCCAGGGAGATCGCGGAGGCGGGAGCCAATGTAACCGCGAAGCCCGCCCACAAGGCGGTGACGAAGCCGGACGAGGTGGACCTGAATCAGATGACCCTGTTCGCGACGGCGCGGAGCGAGGACATTGTGCGGGAGCTTGAGCAGGTGCAGATCAATGAGATCACGCCGGTGGAGGCGTTAAATATCCTCAGCAGGCTCCAGAGCAAGGTGAAGAACCGGTGGCAGTAGGCTGCGCGGGGAAAAGGACGCGAATGGCCGTGCCTTCGCCCTCCGTGCTTTGCAGCTCTATTTTCGCGTCATGAAGCCTTGCGGCGTGCTTGACGATGGACAGGCCAAGTCCCGTGCCGCCAAGCTCTTTGGAGCGGCTTTTATCTACGCGGTAAAACCGCTCGAAGATGCGCTCCCGATGCTTTGGCGGAATACCGATTCCCGTGTCGGATACCGAGAGGCAGACGGCCCCCGCGAGACGGCCGACCGATACGGTTACCGTTCCGCCCTGCCGGTTATACTTGATGGCGTTGTCCGTAAGATTATATACAATACTTTCAAGAAGCTGCGGTATGCCGTCCACCGCCGCGTGTTCTCCATCGACGCTTACGGAGACGCCGGCGTTTTCCGCCTCGCCGGAAAGAGATTTGACTGTTTCAGCGGCCAGCGCGTAAAGATCGACCTCCTCCCGTTTCATATCATCCGCGCCCTCGTCCAAATGGGAGAGGCGGATAATATCCTCCACCAGGGAGATCATGCGTCCGGCCTCGCCCCGGATTTGCGCATAGAATCTCGCCGTATCTTCGGGACGTACCACGCCGTTTTCCAGAAGCTCCGCGCACCCCGCGATGGTATGCAGCGGCGTTTTGAGTTCATGGGACACGTTTGCCGTGAATTCCCGCCGCATCTGCTCGGCCTGTTCTTTCTCCGTAACGTCCAGCATGAGAAGAACGGCGCCGGAAATATTACCGCTCTCGCTGACCGGGCTTGCGGCGAACTGGTATTTCCCTCCGTTTAAGTCTATGATTTTTTCTGTCCGGACACCTTTTTCAATTCCCGAAAGAAGCTCCGAAATCTCGGTACTGCGGTTGACCGATAAAATGTGCTGCCCGATGCAGGCGCGGGTCGTCCCGAAAAGGCTGGCCGCCGCGCGGTTGATCCCCAGAATCATCCCCTTTATGTTCAGCAGAAGAATGCCTTCCGCCATATTTTCCGTGACGGCTTCAAATTCCTCCTGCTTTTGCCTGAGCTCTTTTTCCTGCTTTCGGATCTGCCGCTGCTGGACGTCGAGCCGGCGCAGAAGAGGAGACAGCTCGTCGTATCCCTCGTTGTTCAGCGGGTCGTCCAGGTTCAGCCGGTTTAAGGGCTCCGTAATATGCCTGGAAAGACGGTAGGCCAGAAAGAACGAGAGAGCCACGGCGATTGCCATGATAATCGTGATGGGCTGCATCATCCCGAGAAGCAGCGTCAGAAGCGTGCTCTGCGCGACGGAAAGACGGAGCACCGTCCCGTCAGGCAGTCTTTTTGCGCTGTACAGGGTGCGTTCCATCAGTGTGACGGAGTAGCGCGAGCTCTCGCCGTAGCCGGTTTGGAGCGCCTCCCTGATTTCCTCGCGCGCGAGATGATTTTCCATCTCCGAGGAATCCGCCTCGCTGTCGTAGAGCACGCCGCCGTCCGCGCTGATCCATGAGATGCGCAGGTCCTGGGGAGCAAGTCCTTCAAAATATTCCGCGCCCATCGTCTGGACGCCCTGGGCGGCAAGCTCTGTCTGCGCCCTCAATCCGCTCTGCTGAACGTTCCCGAAATAATCGTAAAGCACTCCGAGGAATATTGCCACGGAGGCAAGGAAAACCGCGATTGCCACAAGGCAGATCGATCTGAAAATTCGTTTTGTCATTTTTCCGCCTCCAACCGATAGCCGACGCCGCGCACCGTTTCAATGCGGTCGCCGCAGCGTCCAAGTTTTGTCCGCAGCGTTCCGATATGGACGTCTACCGTGCGGGTTTCGCCCGCGTAAGAGACGCCCCATATACTTGTAAGAAGCTGGTCGCGCGTAAACACCCGGCCGGGATTTTCCATAAATTTCCGCAGCAGTTCATATTCTTTAAAGGTGAGCTCTATCCGCGTCCCGTCCGCGGTCACGATGTGCTGCGCCGTGTCCATCTGTATCCCGCAGTGGGAGAGGGTTTCGCTTTGGGGAGACTGTGCCGCGCGGCGGAGCACCGCCTTCACGCGGGAGACCATTTCCATCATGCCGAAGGGCTTGGCAAGATAATCGTCCGCGCCCAGATCAAGCCCGATCACCTTATCGTATTCGGTCCCTTTCGCCGTAGCCATGATGACCGGCACGCGGTTTCCTTCCGACCGCAGACGTTTCAAAATACGGATGCCGTCCTCGCCGGGAAGCATAATGTCGAGAAGTACCAGTTCCGGTTCTCCTTTACGAAGCGCTTCCCAGAAAGCCGCTCCGTCCGGAAAGCCCACGGCCGTAAAACCCGCGGCGTTTAAGGCATATATCATCAAATCACGGATTCCGTTGTCGTCTTCCACACAGAAAATCAAGAGATTCACGTCCTTTCCGGGGATGGGAAGCAGACCGGTGAGGGACCGCCTCTCAACACCCATAACAGCATATCATTTTTTCGTGTTCTTTTCAATCTTAGGCTTTTTCTCCGGCAGCGGAAGCCTTCTCCCCGGTGACGGAAAACAGCACCCATCCGGCAATGTTCGCCGCGTGATCGCCGATTCGCTCAAAATATTTCGCCGCCATCAAAAGATCGAGGGCGTATTCTCCCTCGGTGGGATTCTGCGCGATCAGGGAAATCAGGCTGCTTTTGATCCCGACAAAATAATCGTCCACAATGTCGTCGGAAGCAATGACCGCCGCGGCGACGGAGGTATCCTGCTTCACATAGGCATCCACACTGTCCGTTACCATTTTCGAGGTTTCTTTTGCCATTTCACGGATCCGGATATGTTCGGGAAGCGTCCGGCCGTTCAGGAAGGGCAGGATTTCCGCGATGTCCTCCGCCTGATCCCCGATCCGCTCCATATCCGTTACCATTTTCAGCGCGGCGGATATCTGCCGCAGGTCCCGCGCCACCGGCTGCTGCTGCAGAAAGAGCCGCAGGCACATCGCTTCGATCTGCCGCTCCTTTTCGTCGATCTTGTGGGCAAGCGGCGCAATTTTTGCAGCCGGCGCGTCGTCCTTCTGAATGAGGGCGGAGGCCGCAAGGGAAATCACTTCTTCGCACAGTGCCCCCATCCTGATCAGTTCCTGCCCCAGCGTGTTAAGCTGTTCGTCAAACCGTGTCCTCATTATCCAAACCTCCCCGTGATGTAATCCTCCGTGCGCTTATCCGTGGGACTTGAAAACATTTTTTCCGTATCCCCGTATTCTACAAGCTCCCCCAGAAGAAAAAACGCGGTCCGGTCCGAAATCCGAACCGCCTGCTGCATGTTGTGGGTGACGATGATGATCGTGTATGTTTCTTTCAGCGTCATCGCAAGCTCCTCGATTTTTGAGGTGGAAATCGGGTCGAGCGCCGAAGTCGGCTCATCCATCAGAAGAACCTCCGGCTCCACGGCCAGGGCGCGGGCGATACAAAGCCTTTGCTGCTGTCCTCCGGAGAGCCCCAGCGCGTTCTTTTTCAGCCTGTCCTTTACTTCGTCCCAGATCGCCGCGTCCCTGAGGGACCGCTCCACGATATCGTCGAGCTTTGCCTTTGCGCGGATTCCGTGAGTGCGCGGGCCGTAAGCGATGTTGTCATAGACCGACATCGGGAAGGGGTTGGGCTTCTGGAAGACCATACCGATTTCCTTTCGCAAGGTATTGACATCGACGCCGGGCGCGAAGATATCGTTTCCCTTGTAACAGACTTCGCCCGTGATTTTAACGCCGGGGATCAGGTCGTTCATCCGGTCCAGCGTTTTTAAGAATGTGGACTTTCCGCAGCCGGACGGCCCGATGAGCGCCGTGATCGCCTTTTCCGGGATATTCAGATTGACATGGTGGAGCGCCTGGACGCTGCCGTACCAGAGATTCAGATCCCGAACGGTAATCATATCTTTCATAAATTCTGCCTCCTTTTCAGCGCGCGTCCCGCAAACATGGCGAGCAGATTGATGACAAGTGTGAGGATCATCAGGATCGCCGCGATCGCGAAGGCCACGCCAAACTCGCCCTGTTCCTTGGCGTAAACATAAAGAGCGACGGTCAGCGTCGCTCCGGCGCTTCCGAGTCCGTCAAAAAAACCGTTTAACGCGTGGGCAAATCCCGCCGTAAACAGCAGAGCCGCCGATTCCCCCAGGATGCGTCCAACAGACAGGATACAGCCTGTGATGACGCCGTCTATGCAGCCGGGCAAAACGACTGTGCGGATCACGCGCCATTTACCGGCTCCAAGGCCGAAGGCCCCCTCGCGGTAGGACTGCGGCACCGTTTTCAGGCTTTCCTGCGTGGTGCGCATGACAGTCGGCAGGTTCATGATGACGAGCGTCAGCGCTCCGGCCAGAAGCGAGGTCTGCATATTCAGAAACTGGCAGAAGAAGAGCATGCCAACTAAGCCGTAAATGATGGACGGAATTCCGGAAAGCGTTTCGGCTGCGTATTCGATCAGAGCGACGATCCGCTTGTTCTTCGCGTATTCCGTGAGGTAAACCGCCGCTCCCACGCCGAGAGGCAGGACGAATGCCAGGGCCGCGGCGATAATATAAAGCGTGTTCAGAATATCCGGCAGGATGCCGATTTCCCCGGACAGATAGCTCGGCTTTGTGGACAGCAGTTTCCAGGAAATATTCGGAATTCCTTTGACAAATACATAGACCAAAAGGAACAGAACCAGCCCGCAGGTAAGCGCCGCGGAAATTCCGCAGAGAACCCGAAGCAGGATAATCCTGATTTTTCGTTGCGTGGCAATTTGACCGGTCACTGTTTTCATTCCTCCTTACCGCGCTTTAAAAAGAAATTGAGCGCCGCGTTGATAAGCATAATGAACAGGAAAAGCACAAGGGCAATCGAGAACAGCGCCTGCCTCTGCAGCCCGCTGGAGTAGGACATTTCGCTTGCAACCGCCGTTGTCAGGAAGCGGATGCTCCCGAAAAGCTCCGGCAGATTCGGCGCGTTGCCCGATACCATCATGACCGCCATCGCTTCTCCGATTGCCCGGCCGACGCCCAACACTACCGCTGCGGCAATTCCGCTTCTGGCCGCGGGAACCGACACCTTAAACCAGGTTTCAACCGGCGTCGCTCCCAGGGCGAGAGAGGCGTCCTCGTATTCCTTCGGCACGGCCTCCAAAGCCGTGATCGATACGTTGATGATCGAGGGCAGAATCATGATTGCCAGCACAATCATCGCAGCCAGGAGACTTGCGCCGTCCGGTATGCGGAACAGCGTTCGGATGCCGGGAACCAGAACCATCATTCCCACAAGGCCATAGACGACGGACGGAATACCCGCCAGGAGACTGACGGCACCGGACACGACCATCCGGATTTTCGCCGGAGCCATCTTGGCCAGATAGACCGAGGTCAGAAATCCAACGGGTACGCCGATCAGGATCGCGCCTGCCGTGCCGTAGACGCTGGTCAGGATAAAGGGCAGGATCCCATAGGACGGCTCTTTGGCGGTAGACGCCCATTTGGCGTTAAACAGAAAATCCTTAAGCCCGATCCTGCGGATCGCCGGAATCCCGGCAAGAACCAGATAGAGCGTGATCAGCAGCACGCATCCGACCGTGATCAGACCGAGGATCAGAAAGATACCGTGAATGATATTCTCAAACGCTTTTTGTCTATTCATTTTTGTTCTCCTTGTTTCGGGAGAAGCCGGCGGCGATAACCGGCCTCCGGCTGATACTCCCTATTTTACAGGCACCGCGCCCGCCTGTGAAATGAGAGGGGCCGCTTCGTCGGAAAGCGCGAAGTCGAAGAATTTCTGCGCCGTATCGGAAAGCTTTGTGTCATTCTTTGTCACCAGCACAAACGGACGCTGAATGACGTAGCTGCCGTCCTTGACGGTCGCTTCGTCCGGAGCGACGCCGCCTACGGAGAGAGCCTTTACCTGGTCGCTGACGGCGGCGAGAGAGGCATAGCCGATTGCGTCCGGATTCTGGGAAACCGTCGTGATCACGTCGCCGGTGGAGGTGAGCTCCTGACGGTATTTGCAGGCGTCCTCCGTACCGGTAATGGATTCGAAGCCGTCTCTTGTCCCGCTGCCGGCTTCGCGGCCGATCACGACGATCTGCGCGTCATTTCCGCCGAGTTCCGACCAGTTCGTGATCTCTCCGGTATAGATTTTCGCGATCGTATCCACGTCGAGATTTTCGATTCCGTTCTGCGGATTCACAATTACGGCGATTCCGTCATAGGCGAGAACGGTTTGCGTAAGACCGCCCGCCATTTCCTCCTCCTTCAGACTGCGGCTGGAAAGGCCGATGTCGCAGCGGCCTTCCTGCACGGCCTGAATCCCGGAACCGGAGCCGGTGGGATTGTAGGTAAAGGTCACGCCGTCATATTTTTCCTGAAAAGCTTCTCCCAGAACGCCGATCACTTCCTCCATGGAGGTGGAGCCGTCCGTGGAAACGGTTCCGCCCTTTTGCTGCGCCGCGCAGCCCGCGAGCGCTGAGCCTGTTAAGAGGGCGGTAAGAATGAGTGGTATGATTTTCTTCATTTCGAAATTCTCCTTTGCTGTTTTAAATTCCCTTTTGGGTACGATCCCATGTTAGCCCTCGAAAATCAAATCCGTTATCATGCTGATGTAAAATGGATGTAAAGTCAGCCGGAATCATTATTGATTCTGCTTCCCGCTTACGGTATAATAGAGATGTGTCAATCAGCCGTCAGTCAGACGAAACGGACAGCCATAAGAAGACGAAACGGACAGCCATAAGAAGACGAAACGGAATGGAGGAAATCGGTATGCCGCATATTACGGTGCTGGATCAGAGTACGATCGACAAGATCGCGGCGGGGGAAGTGATCGAGAGACCGGCCTCGGTCGTGAAGGAGCTGCTGGAGAACGCGATCGACGCGAAGGCGACAGCCGTGACGGTGGAGATCCGTGACGGCGGAATCTCCTTTATCCGGGTGACGGACAATGGATGCGGAATTCCGAAGGACGAGGTGCCGCTGGCGTTTCTGCGCCATTCGACCAGCAAGATCAAATCGGCGGACGATCTGTTCGTGGTGGCGTCGCTGGGGTTCCGCGGCGAGGCGCTTTCCAGTATCGCGGCGGTATCGCAGGTGGAACTGATTACGAAGACGGCGGAACAGATAAGCGGCGTGCGGTATGTAATCGAGGGCGGCAGGGAGCGGCAGATGGAGGAGATCGGCGCTCCGGACGGGACTACGTTTCTCGTGAGAAACCTGTTCTACAATACGCCGGCCCGCCAGAAATTCCTTAAGACGGCGCAGACGGAGGGCGCCCATGTGGCGGCGCTGGTGGAGAAGATCGCCATGTCGCACCCGGACATCTCGATACGCTTCATCCAGAATAACCAGAATAAGCTCCATACGTCGGGCAACCATAATCTGAAAGATATCATTTACACGGTGTTCGGGCGCGATATCGCGGCGAATCTCCTGGCGGTGGAATTGGAGCAGGAGATTCTGCAGGTGAAAGGATATGCCGGGAAGCCGGTGATTGCCAGGAGCAACCGGAATTTTGAAAATTATTATATCAACGGACGGTATGTGAAAAGCGCCGTCGTGGCGAAGGCCATCGAGGAGGCGTACCGGCCTTTTATGATGCAGCATAAATACCCGTTCGTGCTTCTGCATATCCGGATTGAACCGGAGTACCTGGACGTGAACGTGCACCCGACGAAGATGGAGCTGCGTTTCCGGGACGAGGAGCGGATCTATCAGATGATCTTCCGGGCGGTCAGCGACGCGCTGGCCCACAAGGAGCTGATCCCGCAGGTGGCGCTTGAGCAGACCGGCGCGCAGGAAAAGAAGACGGAAACGGGTTCTCCGCAGGGAAAGGCGGATACGGAGAAGTCGGATATGGCAAAGGCGGAGAGGGCGAAAGTGGAGAGGCTTCTGGAGCCGCGGCCGGAGCCGTTTGAAGTGAAGCGGCGGGGAAGCCTTGAGGCAAAAAGACAGAGCGGGAATGCCGCTCTCTCCGGGGAATCCGACAATCGCACAGTCTATCAGAGCGTCGCCGAAAAGCAGATGGAATACGACAGCGCGGAGGCGCGGAAGGCCTGGCAGGAGCGGATGGCCGGGCAGCGGGGTTCGGAATCGAGTGCTGCCGCCGCGGATGGGAGGCAGTCTTCCACGCCGGTCAGTCTGGCGCAGATTGCCGGAAAACCGGATGCCGCCGCGGATGAGAAGCCGAAGCAGCTGGACCTTTTCGAGGAAAAGCTCCTGACGCCGCAGAGCCGCCTTCGCCACAAGCTGATCGGACAGCTGTTCGACACCTACTGGCTGGTGGAATTTGACGATCATCTCTATATCATCGACCAGCACGCGGCCCATGAGAAGGTGCTTTACGAGCGGACGATGAAGACGCTTCGGAGCCGGGAATACACCTCCCAGATGGTGAATCCGCCGATCATTCTGACCCTGAGCAGCGAGGAACAGATTCTGCTTAACAAATATATGAAATATTTCACGGAGATCGGATTTGAGATTGAGCCCTTCGGCGGCAAGGAGTACGCAGTCCGGGCCGTGCCGGACAACCTGTTCTCCATCGCCCAGAAAGACCTGCTGATGGAGATGCTGGACGATCTCTCCGACGATATCCTGAAAAGCGGCGTGGAGTCCGTCTATGACCGGGTGGCGACCATGTCCTGCAAAGCGGCGGTAAAGGGTAACCACCGCTTATCGCCCGCGGAGGCGGACCATCTGATCGACGAGCTGCTGACGCTCGACAATCCCTACGCCTGTCCCCATGGAAGGCCCACGATCATTTCCATGAGCAAGTATGAGCTGGAGAAGAAATTCAAGCGGATTGTATAATGCCGGGGCTGCAAACAAATTTTGAAATTCGCACGGGGGAATGCTATGACTGACTATGAGAAGGTTCTTGATTTATGGCAAAAGAGGAATATCTCATCCGATGCGGAACTGGCGGAAGCGCTGAATGGACACAGCATAGCCTTCGCCTATCATTCCGGCAGGATCGAGAATGATAATATCACGTACAATGACACGCGGGAAATTTTCGAGCATGACGGCGTGACTTCGTATACCGGGGATCTGCGGACATTGTTTGAGATACGCAACGCGAGAGACGCCAATGACCTTTTGCTGACTGCTTTTGATGAGAAGCGCGGTATCGATGAGACGCTGGTTAAGGAGTTTCAGCAATGCCTGACAAAGAATACGTATGATACCCGTCGCTGGCAATTAGGAGAAAGGCCGGGGGCGTATAAACTGCGTGACTATGTGAATGTGACAGGGAAAAATGAGATCGGAGCCGCTCCGGAAGATGTGAAGGAAGAAATGGATGAACTGCTGGCGGAACTGACAGAAGATATTCCGCGGGAAAAGCTCCTGACAGCCGCCGCCTATTTTCATGCGAAATTTGAAAATATTCATCCGTTCGCCGACGGGAACGGCAGAGCAGGCCGCCTTCTGATGAATTATTACCTGCTTTTGCGTGGTCATCCGCCCATTATCATTCATGAGGAAGACCGTAAAATTTATTATGAGGCCCTGGAAGCGTGGGATGAGCGGCAGCAACTGGATCCGCTTATCAACTTCTTGCGGGAACAGGCGGTAAAAACGTGGGAAAAGCAGCTCAGACGCGCTGAGAAGAAAAAGGGCCGATAGGTGAGGAAAATCATGTTTTTGAAAAGGCAGAAGAAAAATCAGAAAAATACAGGGGTAAGCCGCGAACTGCTTCAGGCCGTGCAGGAGTACGTCCGCAGAAATTATGAGGAGGCGGACGGAAGCTATAAGGAAGAGGATGGCATCGGCCGTGCGGATGATTTTGCCGCTTATCAGATGCCGATACCGCCCGAGAAAGCGCTGCGGGACGGCGCTGCACCGGCGCAGAAGAATGTCTTCCATGCTGCGGCTTCTCCGAAGAAGGCCGCAAAGCCCGGAGGGGTAATGTTAAACGCGGCCGCGATGCCGGCCGCCCCGGCGCAGGCATCCTCCCGCAAGCTGGAAGATCTCCTAAAGCAGATGGACGAGACCTTTTCACAGATGCTTCTGCGGCTGATCGACGAGCGGGGACTTAAGGATTCCGAGGTCTATCACAAAGCGAATATTGACAGGCGGCTTTTTTCCAAGATCCGCAACGACGTCAATTACACGCCGACGAAGAAAACCGTGCTGGCCTTTGCCGTCGCCCTGGAGCTGTCGATGGACGAGACGAGGGATCTGCTCCTTAAAGCCGGTTACGCCTTGTCCAACAGTTCCCGTTTCGATGTGATCGTATCGTTTTTCTTTGAAACGCGGCGATATGATCTGTTTGAGATCAATGAAGTGCTGATGGATTACGGCGAGCCGCTTCTGAGTGAAGGTTAGAGCTATGTCATGTCAGGCAAACTTATATTGTAAAATACGATTGCTGAAAAATGTCGCTTCCCATGCGACCATTTGTCTCCTTTTATCTGCTATAGTTGGTTCATAACAAAGAAACAACACAGATGAAAGGAGATTTTAATTATGAAAAAAGGACTTACAGAGCTGGTATTCATCCTGGATAGGAGCGGTTCCATGAGAGGGCTGGAGGGAGACACCATCGGCGGATTTAACAGTATGCTGGAGAGGCAGAAGAAACAGGCGGAGGAAACGGCAGGACAGGTTGAGGTGACGACAGTGCTGTTCGACGACCAGTACGAGATGATTCACGACCGGTTCCCGATGGAAGCGGTAAAGCCGCTGACAGAGAAGGAATATTATGTGCGGGGCTGCACGGCGCTTCTGGACGCGGTGGGAAGAACCATCAGCCAGATCAAGAAGGTTCAGGCGAATCTGCCGGAAGAGTACCGGGCGGAGAAGACGATTTTCGTGATCACCACGGACGGCATGGAGAACGCCAGCCGCGAATATTCTTACAGCCGCTTAAAGGAAATGATCGAACAGCAGAAGGAATGCGGCTGGGATTTCCTCTTCCTGGGGGCGAATATCGACGCGGTGGCGGAGGCCGGAAAGTTCGGCATCGGCGCGGACCGGGCAGTGACGTATCAGAATGACAGCGCAGGCGTACAGCTTAACTTTAAGGTGGTAGGCGAGACCCTGACTCAGATGCGCATGGCGCCGAGCTGTGCCTCTGTGGGAGCGGAATGGAAGGAAGAGATCGAGAATGATATGCAGAAGCGCGGCGGCAAGGACGCGCAGAAGAAGGAAAAAGGACTGGGGCATTTCCATTTGGGAAGATTGAAAGCAAGCGATCAAAAGTGATAGATTGTTCCTGTCTTTCTTATAGGCTCACACAGGAAGATTTTCAATAGCTTTTTTCTCGAAAAAGACGTTGCAGACTATCTTTTCCTTCCCCAAATGCGTTATACTCAGTAGAAAGTGCTTTCTATGTTAGAATGATCGGCGTTCCGGCTGCTAATCGGAACGCCGAAAAATAATTGCGGAGGTCTGAACGCGGTATGGATCCGGATTTCCTTCTGATCAGACGAATGAAAGATGGAGACGACGAGGCGATCGAAGAATTTGTACGGAAATATTATCCGGCAGTCCTTCGGTATTGTATGCTGCGCGTCGACGACGCGGGGTACGCGCTGGACGCGGTTCAGGAGACCTTCGAGCGGTTTTTTCGGAATTTTGCCAGGTACCGGCATTATGGGAAGGCCGTCAATTATCTGTATGTGATCGCGGGGAACGTCTGCCGGGACTATTACCGGAATCGGCGGGAGGTGGCTGCTGGTGACGCTGAGGGAGTGCTGCGGTTTCGGAACCGGAGCAGCGAAGCCGCTGCTCACAGGGACTGCGAGGAAGAGGGTTTGGTATCCCCCGGAACAGCTGACGGCGGGCTGCAGGCGAAAGCAGTGCAGGACATTTCCGCGGGAATGAGTCCTCCGGACACGGAGCTCCGCATGGATCTTTGCAGCGCCTTCGCTGCGCTGCAGCCGGAGTTTCGGGAAGCAGCGATCCTGTACTTCTGTCAGGAGTTAAAGCAGCGGGAGATCGCGAAGATTCTTGGAATAGGGCTTCCGCTCGTGAAATACCGGATCCGGAAGGCCCGCGAACAATTACAGGAACGATTGAAGGAGGTGCGGGAATGACACCGAAGAGCAGGTTATATCATGGTAAGGCGGATTATTGTGTAGCGAAGCATCGCAAGACGTATCCTGACAAGACGTCTCAGGACGAACTGACGCGGGTTTTGCGGAAAGAAGCGGACGCGCTGATTTCCCGGGAAATCATGAACGCTGGTCAAACGGAAGGACCGATAACCGCTGAAAGTGAACCAAACGCCGTTCCGGCGCCGCGTACCCCTGTGCCCTCCGCGCACCTGGAAAAGACGGTCCGCGCCGCGAAAAACGCGTATTGCGAGGCCGAAACGGCCCGGCCGCTGACACGGTTTGAGTTTTTGATGGAACAGAGCCGCTATATCCGCAAGCGCTGGTGGATTCTGCAGGGACTTCTTCTGGCGATGCTGGGGTGGATGCTGATCCGAACGGACAGCAGCTTCTATACCGCGCGCAGCATGGGGATCGCCGGCTCCGCCTTCGCGGTGCTGATCCTGCCGGAGCTCTGGAAGAACCGAAGCTGCGGCGCCGTAGAAGTCGAGGGGGCGGCCTATTATTCCCTGCGCCAGATCTACGCGGCCAGGCTGACCTTGCTTGCCATGGCGGATCTTCTGCTGCTCACGGTCTTCGGCGGACTGGCGGTAACGGCAGGCGGCGTTCTTGTGACGAATCTGGCGGTGCAGTTTCTGCTGCCGTTCAATGTGACGTGCTGTATCTGTTTTCAGACCCTTTACAGCAGCCGGACGCGGTCGGAAATCTTTTCCGTATTCCTTTGCGGATGCTGGATTGCCGTCTGGGTCGAGATCGTCCTTGGAAAGCTGTACGACCGGATCACGCTTCCCGTCTGGTGCGGGCTTCTGGTGCTGTCCGCGGCGTATCTGGTATTCTGCGTCGCGTGCGGACAGAGAAATTTACACAAATTATTGGAGGCAGAAACGATATGGAATTGAAAATAACGGACCTCTCGAAACAGTTTAAGGAGGTCGCCGCGGTAGACGGCGTCAGCTGCACGATGACCAGCGGCGTCTACGGCCTTCTGGGCGTCAACGGCGCTGGCAAGACGACGCTGATGCGGATGCTCTGTACACTGAATACGCCCACCTCCGGACAGATCACCTGGGACGGCCAGGACATTTTCTCCATGGCGGAGGCGTATCGGCGGATCCTGGGATATCTGCCCCAGGATTTCGGGTATTATCCGGATTTTACGGTGGAAGATTATCTGCTCTACATCGCGTCCATCAAAGGCCTTCGGCCCGTGGTGGCAAAGAAGCGCACGACGGAGCTGATCCGGCAGGTGGGACTTGACAGGGCGTCCGGCCGGAAAATGAAAAAGCTTTCCGGCGGCATGAAGCGCCGCGCCGGGATCGCCCAGGCCATGCTCAACGACCCGCAGATTCTGATCCTGGACGAGCCGACAGCCGGGCTGGATCCGACAGAGAGGATCCGTTTCCGGAATCTGATCAGCGAGCTGTCGGAGGAGCGGATCGTCCTTTTATCCACACACATCGTGTCGGATGTGGAGTATATCGCGAAAGAGATATTGCTTATGAAGGACGGCAGATTTGTCTGCCGAGGCACAGCGGAGGAGCTGATCGCCTCCATGCCGGAGAAGGTGTGGAGTCTGACAGTGCCGAAGAAGGAGGTCGAAGCGTACCTGCGCCGGTATAAGGTATCGAATGTGAAGGCGGTTCCGAATGGGGCGGAGCTGCGGATCCTCTCGGCAGAGCTGCCGGCAGGTTCGCAGGCGGCCCAGCTGCAGGAAGCCACACTGGAGGACGTTTTCCTCTATCATTTCGGAGAAAGGTCAGGTGACGGCAATGGTGAAGTATGAGATCAAGAAGGTATTTGCCAGAAAGGGCGGAGTGATTGCGCTTCTGATCATGCTGGTTCTGACCGCGTACACCTGCTGGTTTGCCACAAACGGCAGCAGCAGCGAGTGGGTCAATGAAAACGGAGATACGGAGAGGGGCTACCAAGCGATGGTGAAAAAGCGGGAAGCGCAGCGGGCGTGGTCCGGCATTCTGGATGAGGAAAAGATCCGTCAGGTGATCGAGGAGAATCTCCGCATCACCTCCACGCCGGAGTACAATTCGAAGGATGTAAGGCTGAGCAATATCGCTTTCGGCTGGGGGCAGGGAATCCATGAGATCAGGGGCCTTCTGAATCATTATTTTGCAGAAGATTTCCAGACCTCGGATTACTACCGGGCCAACAGTCTGACGCCGGATATGGCGGGAGATTTCTATCCGAACCGCGTAAGGCTTTTGAAGGAATTTCTTGCGGATGAAACAAACGGCTCGTATTACCGGTTCTCCGACGCGGAGAAGGACTGGATAATCCGGCAGTATGAGGCGCTGGAAACGCCATTTTATGTCGATTATATGCAGGGCTGGGATAATGCTCTGACGTATTACCCGACGATCAGTATGATCCTGATCATGGTACTTGGGTATCTGATGGCCGGGATCTTCTCCAACGAATTCCAGTGGAAGTCGGATTCGATCTTTTTCGCGTCGGCCCATGGCCGGAACAGCGCCATCCGCGCCAAGCTGGCGGCGGGATTCCTGATCGTAACGGCCGTCTACTGGGCGGCGATCCTCGTCTATTCGCTGACCGTGCTGGGCTATCTTGGCTTCTATGGAGCGTCCTGCCCGCTGCAGGCCTCCGGCAGATGGAAGAGCTTCTACAACCTGACCAACGCCCAGGCGTACCTGATCGTGATCCTGGGAGGCTATATCGGATGCGTTTTCATCGCCTTTCTGACCATGCTCATCTCGGCATGCAGCCGTTCGACGGTGTTGGGCGTGATGACTCCGGTGATCATCATTTTTCTGCCGAATTTCATACAGAATATGAGCTTTGACGCCGTGATCATCGATAAGCTTTTGGCCCTGCTGCCGGCCCGGCTTTTGGAGCTGAATATGGAGCTTGTGTACTTCGACCTGTTTGACTTCGGGGGCTTCGTGACCGGCGCGCTGCCGGTCGTAATCGCGCTTTACGTGTTTCTGTCGGCCGCGCTGCCGCCGGTGATCTATCGGGAGTACAGGAGGAAGGAGATTATGTGAGAGCGCTGGCTGTGTGATAAGGAAAACCAATTAATTGATACCCGCGCACTGCAACTATTTATGGTTGCAATGTGCGGGTACATTGTGTATAATAAGAATGAAGGGGGGAGATGATATGGGACAGAAGGATAAGCTTATTCGACGAATAAGAGAAATGCCAAAGGATTTTACTTTTGAAGATGCCGCAACACTACTTGGATATTTAGGCTATGAGAATTCAAATAAAGGAAAAACGAGCGGATCACGAGTTATGTTTGTAAGCGAAAACAATGAGTAGAGTTTTTAGAGCAGGAGGGTCTCATATGAATAATACGATCCAATATAAAGGGTATATCGGGAGCGTTGAGTTTTCTGAAAAAGATGGAATTTTCTATGGAAAAGTCATGGGTATTCGGTCTTTGATTTCATATGAAGGAGAGAACGCGAGGGATCTTCTTGCTGATTTCCATGGCGCGATAGACGATTATCTGGAATCCTGCAAAGCGGAGGGTAGAGAACCGGAAACAGCCTATAAGGGAAGCTTTAATATCCGAATTTCTCCTGAACTTCACAAAAGACTTATTATCTATGCTACCGCCCATCAGATGTCCTTAAACCGCTATGTGGAAGAAACTCTTGAGAATTCACCGGCGGCAAAGATTAGTATTTGAGCGAGGTCTGCCATGCGTTTCACAAACGAGGATATCCTGCGGATCGCCATGCGGCAGTCCGCGATTGACGCAAACTGTCGCGCGGAAGATTTTATGAGAACGGAAAATGTCGTTGTTACATCCGTATCCAATCCGAACGCGAGGAAATATCTGGCGCTTCCGCTTGCCTGCAATCTTATTTCCTACGGAAACAATATCGTCGCATCCGTCGAAGAGAAATACCGCGGTGTTGTGACGGATTACATCAGCCGTTTCCCGACGGAGCATTGCTTCGAGACGCCCAATCTGCATGTTCTCAACGATGAACTGCAGAAGGATGGCCTGCGCATCTGCTTCATGGCGGAATATTTTCTGCCGGATCTGCGGGAACTGAAAGCGCAGGACAGTCCTTACCCGACAAAGCTTATGCATCCGGAGGACTTTGAGGGACTTTACACACCGCAGTGGAGCAACGCGCTGTGCGCAGACCGCCGGCATCTGGATATATTGGGCGTCGGCGCGTACGACGGGGAAACGCTTGCAGGCCTTGCGGCCTGCTCCGCCGACTGCGAGGATATGTGGCAGATCGGCGTCGATGTGCTGCCGGCTTACCGCAGGCAGGGCGTCGCCTCTGCGCTGACAAGCCGTTTGGCATTTGAGATACTAAAGCGCGGCAAGGTTCCGTTCTATTGTGCCGCATGGTCGAATATCCGGTCCGTGCGCAGCGCCATCCGAAGCGGCTTTCGCCCCGCATGGGTCGAGATGACGGCAAAGAGCGCGGCATTCGTCGGGGAAATGAATCAAACGTCAGCAGATCTATGAGATCGGGGCTTCGATGGCGGGAAAGAGAAGGAGATCCAACATGATTTTATATATCAATGCGTGTGTGAGAACCGAGTCCAGAACCGACCGGTTGGCTAGAGCCTTATTGAATAAACTCGGAGATTTTGAGGAAGTCAGACTGACCGATATGGATAGTAATCCCCTGAATGAAGAGAGGCTGGATTATCGAACCGCTCAGCTGGAAAAGCGAAATTACAGTGACCGTATTTTCAAATTGTCGATGCAGTTTGCAGAGGCCGATTTGATCGTGATATCTGCCCCGTATTGGGACGGCCAGTTTCCTGCAATTTTGAAAATATATCTTGAGAATATTTATTCGATCGGTATTGTTACGGAATATGATGAAAATGGATGTCCGCGGGGCTTGTGCAGAGCAGAGAAACTATACTATGTTACGACGGCAGGCGGGAGTTATGATCAAAGATTTAGCTTTGATTATATTGACTATTTAGCGAAAAATATATTCGGCATTAAGGAGACAGAATTAATCTACGCGGAATATTTGGACATTGAAGGCAATGATGCGGAGGAGATATTATCCGAAGCGATCGTCTCCTGGGACAAGCTGCAATAGAATCTGCCATAGCAAAAGCAGAGAGATGCTTCCACATTGAACAACAGTAAAATAAAATTCCCGCTATTTAACCCGCATTCAATAGACGATTGCCCCCCTGTCAGCTATACTATACACAGAATCGATTCAAAAACTGTGAAGGAGAAAGCGGAATATGACGATAGGGGACATGATCAAAAAATGCAGAAAAAATAAAGGCATGACGCAGGAGGAGATGGCCGCGCGCCTCGGCGTAACGGCTCCCGCTGTAAACAAATGGGAGAAAGGCAACACGCTGCCGGATGTCGCGCTGCTCGCGCCGATTGCGCGGCTGCTTGGCATTACCACAGATGAGCTTCTGTCTTTTCGGGATGAGCTGACAGACGATGAGATCAACCAGTATCTTTTGAACCTTCAAAAGGATCTGGAAATCAAACCTTTCCATGACGTATTTCTTTGCGCAAAGAAAAAGATTGAGGAGTATCCGAATTGCGAAAAACTGATCTGGCAGGCGGCGCTCATTCTGGACGCAGGGCGAATAGCGGCCGAGCTTCCGGATAAAGACAGTTATGACAATACGATATTCGGATGGTATGAGAGATGTCTGCTTTCCGAGGACGAACGGATCCGCAATCAGGCGGCGGATTCGCTGTTCCACGCGTATTTCCGGAAAGAAGATTATGAAAATGCAGTCCGATATCTGGATTATTTCTCGTTGGAGAATCCGGAACGCAAGCGCAAGGAAGCGCGCGTGAACAGCAAGACAGGGAAACGGGCGGCTGCCTATCGCGCGTATGAAGAATTGCTTTACATCGGATGTCAGCATTTACAGCTGACATTAAATGATCTGCGTGCTCTTTATAAGGAAGACGAAGATCATGAGATGGTGAAGAAACTGCTTGAAGTCTCCTCCTTGGCGTCTGTATTTGAGATGGGCAAATATTATGAGGTATGTTACAAACTTGAGATTGCGGCATGGGAAGAGGACGCCGCATGGACGGTGCAGATTATGCGGGAAATTCTGGAGCAGATCGGAACGATTGATGCTTTTACAAAATCCGGACTTTATAAACATATGACGTTTAAACATCTCGACCCTGATTTTTCAGCCGGATTAAAGCAGAAGCTCATGGAAGCTTTTGAAAATGAAACGTTTTCTTATATGCAGGGAAATGCGGATTGGGAAAAGCTGAAAAGAGAAATTGATAAATAGTTCCATAAAAATGAGTATGCCATGCGTATCGTTTATAAGCAGCGGAAATGATAGAGACAATGGATATGCATAGGGGGAGGATTTCTGTGAAAAAGAATCGGCTTTATACCGCGGCGCTGATGTGCGTGATCCTGCTGACAGCGTGTAATAACAATATTGACAGCGAACCGACAAAGACAAACGCTGATCACCCTGCGGAGACGTCGCCGACCGGGTTTGCCGCAGAAGACAGCTATGTGTCGGAGCCGGTCACATTCGTGTGGGAAGAGGTCGGTTTCGGCGGAGAATTCGTCGTTACGCTGGAGCCGTTCAACATGTTTCAGCTCTGCGAAGGGCCGCTGAGCAGCACGATCTACAGGGGCTATTTTGATGTGGACGGTGATGTCGTCACACTGAGAGATTCCGCGACGTCGGAAGGCTTTAAGAATTTCCGCTTCCGGATCAACGACGACAAGACCGAGCTGACTTTTATCGCGGACGGTTCCGACAGCCTGCCGTTCTGCAGGCTCGAAGACGGAGCCCTTTTCAGCACGGAAATCCATCATGACATCAGCGAATACTGGGAGGCGGAGTCAGAGCACGAGGACGGCCTGGAAGCGGATGTAATTCCGGCCGTCATGGTGAATGGCGAGCTTTACTTGTCGACAGGAGAGGAAAGCACCGTCAGCGGGCGCTGCGGCACCATGGATGGGAATATCACATCGACCGTAGACGGTTCGGAGTATCCCGCCATGGATAACCAGTCCAATTTTGGAACCGGAGCCGGTTATCAGTACGGCCCGGTTAAAGATACGATTGAAGTTTACATGCCGGAAGGAAGCGGCGAGAATCGATGGATCGTGTTTAAGAAGCGCCCGCACAGCGAAATGGCTCCCAGAGAGTTGGAAGGCGTGAGGATGGAAGTGAGCAGCGCGACGGATAAGCTGGTCACGGTCGTTTTTGAGAACGATACGGACAAAGAGATTCAAACAGGGGATTATTTCTGGCTGGAGCGGCGCACGGAGGACGGATGGGAGGCGCTTGAGCCGGTCATAGAGAACTACGCATTTCATATGGTTGCGTATACCGTTGAGAAAGATAAGCCTTTGGAACTGGAGGTGCAGTACGACTGGCTGTTTGGGCAGCTGGAACCGGGAGAATACCGGATCGTCAAGCAGGTGAATGATTTCCGGGAAACAGGCGATTTCGATACCTATGAATACCGCGCGGAATTTGCGGTTGACGACGGAACGCCTTGACGGCGGGAAACTCCTGGTTTCATACATTTGGGGGAATACAGAGACAGTCCCACAATGCGGATTGTCTCTGCTTTTATTTCCATGCATATATTTTTCTTTTTGACATGGGATTTTCGGGCTAGTCTCCCCGTCTAATAGATGTATACGAGACAGTGAGCGTTCACGAAAATTGCAGCATTATAAATCACAGACACACAGCGGCATAGGGGGCAACTCCGTCTGCCGCAGACAAACCAGACAGAAAGGCATAGGAAGAGCCTATGGAGACAACGGAGATACATTTGAAAGCGGAAGGGAAGATTTCCGAAGAGCAGCTCATCGCACGCGCAAAGAAGCGGGATCCGGACGCGTTCGTCAGCCTGATGCAGCTTCACGCGAAAAAGATGTACCGGGTCGCGCTGGCGATTCTTCTCAATGACGAGGACGCAGCCGACGCGATTCAGGACACGATCCTGGCCTGTTGGGAAAAGATACACACGCTGCGCGAGGAACGGTATTTTGGCACCTGGATGACCAGAATCCTGATCCGCAAATGCTATGACCTGCGGGACGCGCGAAGTCATTACGCGGACGCGGAGGAGATTCCGGAACCGGCGCGGGAGGATCATTACAATCTGGAGCTTAAGGAGGCGCTGGGGGCTCTCGATGAGAAATACCGCGCCGTTATGGTTCTCTTTTACGCGGAAGGTTACAGGACCGACGAGATCGCGCAGCTTCTGCGGGTTCCGAAAAGTACGGTTCAGACACGGCTGCAGCGCGGGAGAGAAAAGCTGGCGAAGTATTACGGAGACGGAGAATAGGAGGAGCGGCATGATGAGGAACAGAGAATTTTATGTATTTAGAGAAGAAGTGGAGCTGCCGGATGTGGTGAGTAAAAAAATGGCCGCGGCGTTCCGACAGATTCAGGGGACTCCGGAAAAGCAGACAGCCAGAGTTTACGGCTGGCGGCCTCGGCGTTTCCGGCGCGGCGCGGCCGCGGCGGCATGTGCGGCGCTTCTGGCGGCGGGCGTGATCACGACGGCCGCGGCCGTCTATTCCCATTGGGGCCGCGGAATGAGCGGCGCACTGCAGGCGCAGCCGCAGCAGCAGAAGGCGCTGGAGGAGCAGGGGATAGCGCTTGTATTCCCGGGCGGAGAGGACATTGATGACGCGCCTTCCGTATTTTCAGGCGAACAGAGCGCCAGTGACGCGCTGAACGTCGCCCCTGTCACTTCAAACGGCATCACCGTATGCCCGCGCACAATGGTCGCGGCCAGCGACTGCATTTGGATATCCTTTGCAGTGGACGGCTTTTCTCTGGAAGAAGGGGCTGAACCCGGGTTTGAAACCGTTGATTTCCATGGATTTGGCGACGACCTGAGCGGCCGAATCAGCTGGTTTAACGCCTGCTTCAGCTTTTTTGACGGAATCGTCTCAGACGGCAGCGGTCATCCGGTTTCCTATGATCGGGCGGACGCTGACGGCCCTGTCGTGCCGCGCTATACGGACGAGAACGGCACAATGGAATTTATCGTACAGATATCGGCGGACATGGACGACAGCTTTCTGGGGCGTGAGCTTCATATTACTTTAAGCAATCTCGGGACTCTGGAGCGCGCGGCGTTTCAGAAGCTGGCGGAGGGCACCTGGGACTTTGTGATTCCGCTTTCCGGAAACGACGTCTACCGGACGTTTACCGCCGCCGCCGCGGTCGGCGATACCGGGATTACGGTAAAGCAGCTGGAGATATCGCCGGTTTCGCTACGCGCGGTACTGTCCGTGCCGGCCGGAACGGATTCCGAATTTGTCTCAAACCTGGCGTATCCGTGCGGTCTTCGCTTCAAAGACGGAAGTGTGCTTCCGTTCCTTGCGGACGGCGGGGGAGGATCCTTTACGGATGATACCAGGGCGGAATACCGCATGATGTATCCGTTCGACAGGGTCGTCGATCTGGACCAGGTGGAGGCGCTGGTTCTGCCGAATCCCGCCGAGGCGGGAAAACCGCGGGGGGAGAACAGTTACTACATGGTTCCGGTGAAGTAGCCAGCCGGGAAAAAGGAAATGTGCCGCTGCCGAAACCGTATGCCGGCGAAGGCAGCGGCTTTTGCGTGCCTTGATTCGGCCGTTTATATCCTTTGCGCGTTTATCCTTTGTCTCTTTATTCTTTGCGTCTTTATCATTTGCGGAGAAGGAGTTGACATTCGGGAGCCTGCATGTTATACTACATTTAACATTTAAACTAAATGTTAAATATGGAGGCGGATTCTCATGGGACTTCAGGACACATTGAGGGCGTTAGCGGATCCGACGAGGCGGGAAATCTTAAATCTGCTGAAATCAGGCCGGATGTCGGCCGGTGAGATCGCAGAGCATTTCCCGGTCAGCGGCGCGTCTGTTTCCAGGCATCTGTCGGTCTTAAAGGAGGCGGATCTGATCTGGGATCAGCGGGAGGGCAAATACATTTTCTATGAACTGAACGTATCGGTTCTGGAGGAGATCATGCTCTGGCTTTCGGATCTGATGGAAGAGAACGGCCGCGTCATGGATTTCGGCCCTGTAAAGGAGGAATGAATGCGGCGTTTGGAAGAAGATTTCTCGATGATGCTTAGGCAGTACAGGTGGCAGATGATTCTGTCGTCGATTCTGGTAGTTCTGCCGGTCGCTGCAGGGCTTTGCCTGCTGGCAGGCGGCGCGGCGGGCGAAAGCGGAAAGACTGCGGCAGCGGTCGCGGACGGACGGCTGAAAGCGATGCTTGTTTCATCCCTGTTCTGTCTGGCGAACCATTTTCTCATGATCTGGTTCACGCTTCGCGATCCGAAGAACCGGGAGCGGAATCAGCAGATGATAGGCTTTGTCTTCTGGCTCTGTCCGATCATATCGATTTTCAGCTGCGGAACGCTGTACCGGATTTTTATCGGCGCCCGCACCGGTCAGAGTCTGGGCATATCCGCGGGTCTTGGGATTTTGTTTATCGTTTTGGGAAATTATCTGCCCAAGACCAGACAAAACCATACGGTAGGAATTCGTGTGCCGTGGACGCTGACGGACGAAGAAAACTGGAACGCAACCCATCGGTTCGGCGGAAGGGTATGGGTTGCGGGCGGATTTCTGACGCTGATCGGCGGCTTCCTGCCGGGGACGTTCGGCCATAGGATCGTGCCCGCAGCGCTGTTGGCGATTGCGGCTGCACCGATTGCCTATTCGTATCTGTATTACCGGAGGCAGAAAAAGGCGGGGAAAGCGCCGAATGCGCAGGGATTGCGGGCCGGCCAGGCGGATGGCCGCGCGGCTGCGGGGGAAAAGCTGAAAGGCCCATATGCGGCGGTCACCGCGGCCTCCCTCGGAATTCTCGCCGTGATCTTCATCGGAATGGCGGTGCTTCTGTTTACCGGAAACATCCGCGTTGAATTTGCGGACGACGCCTTCACGATCAGGGCCAGCTATTGGAACGATCTGACGGTAGCCTACGATGAGATCGACAGTGTGGAACTGAGGGAGAACGGCGTATCGGGTTATCGGAGCTTCGGCTTCGGAAGCGCGCGGCTGGGAATGGGGACGTTTGAGAATGAAGAGTTCGGTTCGTACACACGCTATACCTACGTGGGCAGCAGCCCTTGTCTGGTGATTAAAACAGACGGCGAAACGCTGGTTCTGAACGGGAAAGACGAGGAGGAGACGCTGGCAATCTATGAACGTCTGAAGGCTGAGGAATCTAATTAATTGCAGGAGGAAAAGGACCTATGGAATGGGGAACGGTTTCAGCGGCCAGCATGGCCGGTATGGTATTTTCATTGATCGTATCCGTCGGACTGCCGATTCTGTTGGCGGTGATATTCAGCAGGAAGTTTAAGGGTCAGGTGATGACCATTTTTGTCGGCGCGGGGACATTTATCATCTTCGCGATGATTCTGGAACAGATTCTGCACGCGGTGGTGCTGACCGTCGCGGGAGCGGCGCTGAACTCCCATATCTTCCTCTACGCGCTGTACGGCGGCCTGGCCGCGGCGCTGTTTGAGGAGACGGGGCGTTATGCCGCGATGCGCTTCTTTATGAAAAACAATCTGACCCGTGAAAATGCCCTGATGTACGGCGTGGGTCACGGAGGTGTCGAAGCGATTATGCTGATGGGCATGGTTTCCGTCAATAATCTGCTCACAGCGTCAATGATCAATAACGGCGGCATCTCGGAGGTCATGGCCCAGCTGGACGCGGCGACGGCCCAGCTGACCTATGAGCAGCTGACGGCGCTGTGGCAGACGCCCGCCTATTTGTTCTATATGGGCGGCCTGGAACGCGTTTCTGCCCTGGCGCTGCAGATCGGCCTGTCGCTCTTTGTGTTCCGCGCGGTGAAGGACGGGAGGAAGGACTGTCTGCTTCTGGCCTTCGGTATTCATTTCCTGGTAGATTTCTTTACGGTGATCGCGGCGGAATTCTTGCCGACGCTGGCGGTGGAGCTGGCGCTTGCCGCGGTTTCCGCGGCGGCAATCTGGGGCGCGTTCCGAATCTGCTGGGGAGAGAAACTTCCTTCTTGATTTTACCAGAAGAATAAGGTATCCTATTAAGTGGAGCTGCGGGCGCGGCTCCACTTTTCCACGCGATGCGCCGCGGCATCGCGCACCGACAGAGAAAGCGAGGAATCCCATTTGAAGATCACTCTATTAGGAACCGGCAACGCTGCCGTGACGGAATGCTATAACACGTGCTTTGTCCTGGAAGACGCGGGGCAGTATCTGATGGTGGACGGAGGAGGCGGCAACGAGGTGCTGCACCGTCTGAAGGCCGCCGGCTATGACTGGAAGGATATGCGCCACATTTTTGTGACGCACAAGCATATTGACCATCTGCTGGGAATCGTATGGATGATCCGGCTGATTACCCAGAATATGCACCGGGGCAAATATGACGGCGAGGCCTGGATTTACGCCCACGACGAGGTGATCGATATCCTGACGAAGATTGCGGAGATGGTGCTGGAGAAGAAGACGCTGCATTTTATCGGGGAGCGTCTGCATTTTGTGACCCTCGCGGACGGAGACGAATTCGAGGCGATGGGACGCCGCTTCCGGGTATTTGATATCCAGTCCAATAAGGCGAAACAGTACGGCTTTACGGTGGAATACGGCGATGGGAAGAAGCTGACGTGCTGCGGAGACGAGCCCTACTGCGACTATGAGGAGCCTTACGCTTCCGGCAGCGACTGGCTGCTGCACGAGGCGTTCTGCCTTTATTCCCAGGCGGATATCTTCGATCCTTATAAGAAGAACCACTCGACGGTCAAGGACGCCTGCGAGCTGGCGGAGCGGCTCGGCGTGAAGAACCTGATCCTTTACCATACGGAGGACAAGAATATAAAAAAGCGCAAGGAGCTTTACATGGCGGAAGGAAAGCAGTACTATCACGGCAATCTCTTCGTGCCGGACGATATGGAAGTGATTTCCCTTGACTAGACCGCCGCTTGTCATACTCACCGGCCCCACGGCTGTCGGTAAGACCGACCTGTCGATCCGTCTGGCGAAGATGGTCGGCGGGGAAATCGTAAGCGCCGATTCCATGCAGGTTTACCGCCATATGGATATCGGCTCCGCCAAGGTGACTCCGGAAGAAATGGACGGCGTCCCCCACCATCTGATCGATGTGCTGGAGCCGACCGAGGAGTTCAATGTCGTTACCTTTCAGGCGATGGCAAACGAAGCGCTGCGCGGCATCTATGACCGGGGACATATCCCGATCGTGGCCGGAGGTACCGGATTCTATATTCAGGCGCTTCTGTATGCGGTTGATTTTGCGGAAAACGACGGCGATATGGAGCTGCGGCGTGAGCTGGAACAGCTGTCGGCTGAGCGCGGCCCGGAATATCTCCACGAGATGCTTCGGGAAATCGATCCGGTATCCGCGGAGATGATTCACGCCAATAATATCAAGCGGACGATCCGCGCGATTGAGTTCTACCGGCAGACCGGCGAACCCATTTCCGCCCACAATGAGACCCAGAGAGCGAAGGAGTCCCCCTATCATTTTCTTTACTATGTCCTGACGACGGACCGGGACGTTCTTTACGGGCGGATCGACCGGAGGGTAGATCAGATGATAGAGCAGGGGCTGGTGGCGGAAGTACGTAAGCTGGCCGCCATGGGCTGTACGCGGCAGATGGTCTCCATGCAGGGACTGGGGTATAAGGAAATCCTGGCGTATCTGGAGGGCGGCTGTCCGCTGGAGGAAGCGATCCGCATCATCAAGCGTGATACCCGGCATTTTGCCAAACGGCAGATCACCTGGTTTAAGCGGGAGAGGGATGTGCGGTGGCTGAATCTGCCCGATTTTGACAATGACAGGGCGAAAATCCTGGAACAGATTCTAAGGGATATGAGAGAGAAACAGATGATATAGGCAGACGGGAAGGAGACCAGAATATCATGCAGCCGGATTTGAATCCTATGTACCATTCCCTCGGCGTCAGCGAGAGCGTGCTGCGCTTTGCCGCGTCGGTCGAGGCGGGGCTAAAGCCGCGCTTTGAAGCCATCGACGCCCGGGCCGAGTATAATCAGCTGAAAGTCCTAAAGGCCATGCAGGACAACCGCGTCAGCGATATCCATTTCGCAGCCACTACCGGCTATGGGTATAACGATATCGGCCGCGACACGCTGGAGCAGGTGTACGCCTCCTGTTTCCATACCGAGGCGGCCCTCGTGAGGCCGCAGCTCATGAGCGGCACCCACGCGCTGCACATCGCGCTTTCCGGCAACCTCCGCCCCGGAGACGAGCTTCTGTCCCCGGCGGGCGGACCATACGATACGCTGGAGGAGGTCATCGGGATACGCCCGTCCGTCGGCTCCCTGGCCGAATACGGCGTTTCCTACCGTCAGGTGGACCTGCTGCCGGACGGTTCCTTTGACTATGAAAGGATTGCGGAGGCGGTCAATGACCGGACGAAGCTGGTGACGATTCAGCGCTCGAAGGGCTACGCGGACCGGCCGACTTTCTCGGTGGAACAGATCGGACAGCTGATCGCCTTTGTCAAACGAATCAAACCGGGCGTGATCTGCATGGTGGACAACTGCTACGGCGAGTTCGTCGAGACCATCGAGCCCACCGATGTAGGGGCGGATATGATCGTCGGCTCGCTGATCAAAAACCCGGGCGGCGGACTGGCGCCGATCGGCGGCTACATTGCCGGAAGAAAAGACTGCGTCGACCGCGCCGCCTACCGGCTGAGCGCGCCGGGACTCGGGAGGGAAGTCGGAGCGAGCCTTGGGCTCAACCAGTCCCTCTATCAGGGCTTTTTCCTGGCCCCGACGGTGGTTGCGGGTGCCCTAAAGGGCGCTGTCTTCGCCGCGAATATCTATGAGAAACTTGGGTTTGCCGTTCATCCGAACGGGACGGAAGAGCGCCACGACATCATCCAGGCGGTTACGTTTGGGATGCCCGAGGCGGTCATCGCGTTCTGCGAGGGAATCCAGGCCGCGGCGCCGGTAGACAGCTATGTGAAGCCGGAGCCGTGGGATATGCCCGGCTACGATTCGCCGGTCATTATGGCTGCCGGGGCCTTTGTGCAGGGTTCCTCCATCGAGCTGAGCGCCGACGCGCCCATCCGCCCGCCCTATACGGTGTTTTTCCAGGGGGGACTGACCTGGCCGCACGCCAGGCTGGGGATCCTGAAATCGCTCGAGGCTCTCTGTCAGGCCGGGATTGTCCGTCTGTAACCGGAGCCGGTTCCGTGGCGGTTTTCCTGTCATGTGAAGTTTTACGTTTCTATTACATTTTTATAAATCGGTATACAATCCTGCCAGTTTATGGTAAACTATAAACGGTATTGTTCCGCTTTTACTCCTCTGGGATTCGTACTTGGAGAGTCGCGAAGGAGGAGTATATGGATACCATAAGAATGAAGGATATCCCGGCCATTGACCGCCCCTACGAGAGGTGTGTGCGTCTGGGGCCGGCAGCCTTAAATGACGAAGAGCTGCTTTCCATTATTATCCGGACCGGCAGCCGCGGGCGGAACTGTCTGGAGACGGCACGGCAGATTTTGGCGCTCAGCTACCCCCAGGACGGGATTTTGGGACTGAGCCATCTGTCTCTGCAGCAGCTTAAGAGCGTGGCGGGAATCGGCACCGTCAAGGCGATTCAGCTGCTTTGTATCGGCGAGCTGTCGCGGCGGATCAGCAAACGATTTGCCGTTTCGCGTATCCGGTCGTTTCATCTGCCGGAAGAGATTGTCAATTACTATATGGAAGATATGCGTCACATGGAACAGGAGCATGTGTACGCCATGTATCTGGATCGGAAGCACGGCCTGATTAAGGACATGCTGATTGCCAAGGGGACGGCGACCACGGCGGTTATCTCGCCGCGCGATGTGTTTATCGAGGCGGTGCGCTGCCGGGCGTCCGGCGTGATTCTGGTACACAACCATCCCAGCGGAGACCCGACTCCCAGCCGGCAGGACTGTCTGCTGACGAAGCGGATGCAGGACGCGGGGAATCTCCTGGATATCCAGCTTCTGGATCATATTGTCATAGGGGACAATACGTACTGCAGCTTTAAAAGAGAAGGAAGACTGTAATGGAATCCAAATATAACCGTTATATCTTGATCGGACTTACGATATGCTGTCTGGCCCTGATCGTGGTGACGACATTTACGGATCAGTGGCTGGCCCCCCTGCGCACGGCGGTAGGATATGTTGTGATTCCCATTCAGACCGGCGTGAACCGGGTGGGCGTGAGGATCTATGATGAAGTGGCGGACTTTACGAAACTGAAAGACGCGCTGCGGGAGAATGAGGCGCTGCGGGAGGAGATTGCCGCGCTGACAGAGGAGAATAACCGCCTCACGTCGGAGACCTTTGAGCTTGCGAGGCTCCGTGAGCTCTACGGGCTGGATCAGGAATATATGCAGTATGAGAAGACGGCGGCCAGGGTGATCGCCAACGATTCCGGCGACTGGTTCCAGGTCTTCCGGGTGGACAAGGGCTCCGCGGACGGAATCCGCGAGGGGAATAATGTCCTGGCGGGCGGCGGCCTGGTAGGCATTGTGACCGACGTGGGGGCGCATTATGCCACGGTCCGCTCCATCATCGACGACTCCAGCCGGGTCAGCGCTATGGCGCTCCAGTCCGGCGACACATGTATCGTGGGAGGCGATCTGACCCTGTATAATGAGGGCCGTCTCACGATCTCCAATATCCAGCGGGACGGGGATGTGAAGGACGGCGACCGGATCGTCACCTCCAACATCAGCTCCTCCTATCTGCCGGGGATTTTGATCGGTTATGCAAAGGATATCACCCTGGACAGCAACCAGCTGACCAGCTCGGGCTATCTGATTCCCGTAGCCGAGTTCCGCAACCTCCGCGAAGTTCTGATCATCACGGATGTAAAGGAAACGGAAGATCCGGAGGTGGAAGGATGAGGCGCGCGCTGGTCAATGTGGCTCTGATTCTTGTCGCGTTTACGATACAAAGCTGCGTGTTCCCGCTTGTTCCGGTCCTGGTTTCCACGCCGAATCTGCTCCTGATCCTGACGTTTTCCTTCGGCTTTATGGACGGCAGACGGATGGGAATGATCTACGGCGTGCTGGCCGGGCTTATGCTTGATCTGTTTTACAGCGGACCGTTCGGCTTCTATACTCTGTTTTATGTATATGTGGGGTACGTCAACGGGATCTGCACGAAGTACTTTTATGAGGACTATATCACCCTTCCCCTGATCTTAAGCATTGCCAACGAGCTGGCGTACAATCTGTATGTGTATGTATTCCGGTTCCTGATCCGCGGAAGGCTTGATTTTCTGTATTATTTCCGGGAACTGATGGTTCCGGAGACGATTTTTACGGTCGTCACCACATTGTTTCTCTACCGGCTGCTTCTGTATATCAACCGGAGACTGAAGGATTATGAGAGCGGGAGGGACGCCACCCTTGTTTAAAGAGCTTCTGGAGATTATTTGGGAACTGCTGAGACGCCTGGTCACATCCAGGCTTTTTCTGCTGTTCCTTATTTTTACCGGAATGTTCGCGGCGCTGGTGGGACGGCTTTTTCATCTGCAGATCATCGACGGAGAGAAGTATCTGGAGGATTATGTCACCACGACATACAAGACGGTCACGACCCCCGCGACGCGCGGCAACATCTACGACGCGGACGGGAACCTTCTGGCTTACAATGAACTGGCTTATTCCGTTACCCTGCGGGATACGGGCGCTTACCGCAGCAATCAGGCCATGAACCTGATGCTTTACCAGCTGATCCATATCCTGGAAAATCATGGGGAGAGCGTAGTCCCCAAGCTGGAGCTGGGCTATGACGCCGATGGAAACCTGATCTATACCTCCGCCTCGGAGGCGGCCAGGAAGCGCTTCCTGCGCGATTACTACGGGCTCACCTCGGTGGATAAGCTGGACGACGCCGAGGGCAAATATCCTTCCAACATCACCGCGGAGGAGCTTCTGGCACAGCTTCGCTCCAGCAAGCGCTATGACCTGGACAGTCTTAAGGATAAAAAGGGCAACGCGATTATCCTGACGGACCGGGAGGCGCTGCAGATCGCGCACCTCCGCTACGCGCTTTCCCTGATTTCCTACCGCAAATATGTGACCATCACGGTGTCGAACGACGTTTCGCAGGAGACTGTGGCCGACGTACTGGAACACATGGCCGACATGGACGGCGTTGAGATCGCCGAATCCACCGTGCGCGTCTATAATGACGCCGTCTATTTCGCGCCGATTATCGGCTATACCGGCAAGGTGCAGACGGAACAGCTGGAGGAGCTGCAGAAGCTGGATCCCAGCTACGACGCCAACGATATCGTGGGACGCACCGGCGTGGAGGCGTCCATGGAATCCGTCCTGCACGGGAAGAAGGGCGTCACAAACATGTTCGTTGACAGCTATGGCCAGATCCTCAAGGTGCAGGAGGACTCCACGGAGCCGACAGCCGGCGATAACATTTATCTGACCATACGGAGCGACCTGCAGAAGGGCATCTATCATCTTCTGGAGCAGCAGCTCGCCGGCGTCCTGGTATCCCATCTGGTCAACCGTGACGTGACGGAGGACGAAAACCGGGATTCCAGTAAGATCAAGATTTCGATTAAGGACGCTTACTACCAGCTGATCAACAATAACGTTCTCTCCCTGAGCCATATGGCGGGAGAGGACGCGGATGCGGTTGAGCGGCAGATTTATCAGAAATTCGTCTCAGCCAGGGAGGAGACCCTCTCGCAGATCGAGGCGCAGTTAGACGATCCCAACGCCGTGCCGCTCGCCGGGCTGCCGGAGAATATGCGTTCTTATATGAACTATATCTATTCGTACCTGGCCAGCGATACGGTCGGAATCATCAATCGGGATAAGATTGATTCGGAGAGCGCTTCCGCCGCCGCGTGGAATGAGGGAAGCATCAGTCTGCGGGAATACCTCTATGAGGGGATTTCGAACGACTGGCTGGACACCACCCGCCTGGAGACCGAACACAAATATTCCAGCGCTGACAGCAGCTTTCAGACGCTGAAGGCATACATCATCGCATCCATCCGGGATGATATCAGCTTCACCAAGCGTATCTACCGTTATCTGGTGGATCAGGATATCGTTACCGGCAGGGAGCTGTGTCTTGCGCTCTATTCCCAGGGGGTTCTTCCTTACGACGAGGAAGAGGTGCGGCTTCTGACTACAAACGGCGCGGATTACGCCTTCGAGTTCATGGTAGATAAGATCACCAAGCTGCAGATCACGCCTGCGCAGCTCGCCCTCGATCCCTGCACGGCCGGCTGTACCGTGGTGGATGTAAAGACAGGGAAGGTTCTGGCTGTGGTTACATATCCCAGCTATGACAACAACCGCATGAGCGGGAGCGTGGACGCCGCGTATTTCAATCAGCTGAACAATGATCTTTCCAGACCCTTTTACAATAACGCGACGCAGGCCTTAAAGGCGCCCGGCTCCACCTTTAAGCCGATCACGGCGATCGCCGCATTGGAGGAACATGCGGTGACGATCGACGAGGAGATCGAGTGTACCGGCCGGTATACGGAGATCACGAATCCGATCCGCTGCTGGATCTATCCCGGACGGCATGGAATGCTGACCATAGCCAAGGGGATCCAGGAGTCCTGCAACTACTTTTTCGCGGAACTGGCGCACCGGCTTTCTACGGACGAGGACGGCGTCTATTCCACGGACCGGGGCCTGAAGACCATCCAGAAGTACGCTTCCATGTTCGGACTTGACCACACCTCCGGTATTGAGATCGAAGAGAACTCCCCGAGCCTTTCGGATATGGATCCGGAGCGCTCCGCCATGGGACAGGGTACTCACGCATACACCAACGTCCAGCTGTCCCGCTATGTGACCGCCCTGGCGAACCGCGGAAACGTCTTTGAGCTGAGCCTGATCGACCATATCGTGGGGCCTGACGGGGACATGGTGCAGGAATACGAGCCGGAGATCTCGAACCATATCGACGTCGCCGATTCCACATGGAATACCGTGCAGGAGGGTATGCGCAACGTGATCGCCCTGGGCTCTGTGCGCACCATTTTCCGGGATCTTGAAGTCGATATCGCCGGCAAGACCGGTACGGCCCAGGAGAATGCCCGCGGCAACCACGCGTTTTTCATCTCTTACGGCCCCTATGCGGATCCGGAGATCAGCGTGACGGTCAACATTCCTTACGGCTACAGCTCCGCGGAGGCGGCGGCCGTGGCGAAGAACGTATACCGGCTTTATTACGGCTATACGGATTTGGATTACATCATGAATACCGGCGCGCTTGACGCGACCGATATCGTGGTCGGCGACTAAACAGCTTGGCGTGGCTGATATCGCGGTCGGTGATTATGCGAATGATATCGTGGTCGGTGATTAAGTAATCGGAGAAAGGCGGTTTATTATCATGAAGAATGCAGTTGTGATCAAAAGCAACCGGGCCGGAATGACCGTGATTCTGGATCCCGAACTTCCGTTTGAGGAGCTTTTAAAAGCGGTAGCCGCCAAATTTGGGGAAAGCGCCAAATTCTGGGGTTCGGTGCAGATGGCGCTGACGCTTGCCGGAAGGGAGCTGTCGCCGGAGGAGGAATTCCGCCTCGTAAACGTGATCACCCAAAACTCGGAGATTGAGATTCTCTGCCTTCTGGATCAGGATCTGGAGCGAACCAGGAAATGCGAGAAAGCCCTGAATGAGAAGCTGATGGAGCTCTCCGCCGCCACCGGCCAGTTCTACCGCGGCACGCTGAAGGAGGGGGAGAGTCTGGAGTCCGAATCCAGCATCGTCGTCATCGGCGATGTGGAGAAGGGCGCCCGTGTGGTATCCAAGGGCAACGTCGTCATTATCGGCGAGCTGCACGGCACCGTCATGGCCGGCATCTCCGGCAATTCGGAGGCGGTGGTCGTGGCGATGGAGATGGCTCCGGCCGGACTCAAAATTGCCGACTATGAGGCCCAGTGCTCGGAAAAGGGGAAAAAGCTGGCGAAAGGGCCTGTGATTGCGGCCGTATCGGACGGACGGATCGAGGCGAAGAGTATGCGGAAAAGCCTGTTTGCAAGGTAGCGTCTTATACAAAATTTGTTTACAAAATTATATAAAATAATACTGGAAATCTCCAGAAAGATAGGGTAGAATATTTGTGACAGTCAATTTTGGAGGGATAAGACATGAGCGAAGTCATCGTTGTTACCTCCGGAAAAGGCGGGGTGGGGAAGACCACGACCTCTGCCAACATTGGGACAGGCCTGGCGATGCTCGGCAAGCGGACCGTGATGATCGATACGGACATCGGGCTGCGGAACCTGGACGTCGTCATGGGGCTGGAGAACCGGATTGTCTATAATCTGGTCGATGTGGTGGAGGGGAACTGCCGTATGAAGCAGGCCCTGATTAGAGACAAGAGATACCCGAACCTGTATTTACTCCCGTCTGCGCAGACCAGAGATAAATCAGCGGTGAACCCGGAACAGATGAGAAAGCTGACGGAAGATTTACAGGACGATTTTGATTACATACTGCTCGACTGTCCGGCCGGGATCGAGCAGGGATTTCGAAACGCCGTGGCGGGCGCGGACCGGGCCCTGGTGGTGACGACGCCGGAGGTATCCGCCATACGTGACGCGGACCGTATCATCGGCCTTCTGGAACACGGTCAGATGAAGAGCATTCACCTGATTGTGAACCGTGTGCGGTACGATATGGTGCGCAGAGGCGACATGATGTCGGTGGACGATGTGATGGATATTCTGGCTGTGCCGTTAATCGGCGCGATTCCGGACGATGAGGCCATCGTGATTTCCACGAATCAGGGAGAGCCCCTGGCCGGCACGGACACTCCGTCAGGACAGGCCTATCTGGACATCTGCCGCCGCCTTCTGGGGGAGGAGATTCCCCTGACGCTTCCCAACGTCTCCTTCGGGCTTTTCGGAAGGCTGACCAGCTTCTTAAAGAGAGCGTAGGAGGGCGATATGGACCGTAGGACAGCGCTGCGAAAGGGCCGTTCCGGTGAGATCGCCGCCAGAAGGCTTAAGTTTCTTTTGACTGCAGATAAGACAGGCTTTCCGCCTGAGACGCTTGCGATGATTCGAAATGACATTTATCGCGTTGTTTCCCGCTATGTGGATGTGGATTTCGGACAGATGGAGCTCCATTTGGGGCGGCCGAAGTCCGCGCCGGACGGCCCTGATATCTGTCCGGCGCTGTGCGCGGTAATACCGGTCAGAAGCTTTCGGCTGAAGGGAACTTTTTAAGATGTTTTTTGATTATCATTTCAAAAGATACAATTTCCGCGCGATGCTCTATGCAGTCTCCTTAAGCGTGATCGGCCTTATGGCGATCTGGAGCGCGACCAACCAGAATCAGAGCACCCTGAATAAGCAGATCATGGGGCTGGGACTGGGACTTTTTCTGATGGTTGTTCTTTCTTTGATCGATTACCATTGGATTCTCTCCTTCCGTATTCTGATCTATTTGGTCTGCATAGCGTTTCTTGTGGCCGTGTTGGTATTCGGCCGCAGCCGCGGTATCTCCACCCGCTGGCTGGAACTGCCGGTGATCGGCCAGATTCAGCCGTCGGAGTTTGTCAAGATCGGTGTGATTCTTTTCTTCTCCTGGTATTTTGAGCGATACCAGGAGAAGATAAACCGGATCACCGTGGTAGGCTCCGCAGCGGTTCTCTATGCGGTTCCCGCCATTCTCATTTACAACCAGCCGAACCTATCCACAATGATCGTGCTGACGGTCGTTGTGGCCGCTATCGTATTCTCCTCGGGGATCAGCTATAAGTGGATTTTGGGCGTGCTGGCAGTGGCGATTCCGGCCGTCATCCTTTTGTTCTATCTGCTCCAGAACGGCATGATTCCGTTCCTGCGGGGCTATCAGGCCAACCGGATCCTGTCCTGGCAGAATCCGGAGCTGTATTCGGAGACTTACTATCAGCAGGAGAATTCGATCATGGCCATCGGCTCCGGGCAGCTGTGGGGCAAGGGATGGAACAATACGGATATCCTGTCGGTCAAGGCCGGCAACTTCCTTGTGGAGGAGCAGAATGATTTTATCTTTGCCATCATCGGGGAGGAATTCGGATTCGTCGGTTCCATGGTCGTTATCCTTTTGTATCTGGTTCTGACGTATGAGTGTCTGTTCATGGCAATGCGTGCCCCGGATCCGTCAGGCCGGATGATCTGTGTCGGAATGGCGGCTCTGATCGGTTTTCAGAGCTTTGCAAATATAGCGGTGGCTACCGCTTTGTTTCCCAATACGGGACTGCCCCTGCCATTTATCAGTTCCGGTGTAAGTTCCCTTTTAAGCCTGTTTTTGGGAATGGGCGTCGTGCTCAACGTAGGTCTGCAGCGAAAGTATAACAACGAATGAAGGAGGAGCGTATATGAACGTAGGATTGATCGCGCATGATTCCAAGAAGAAATTAATGCAGAATTTCTGTATCGCCTACAGAGGCATTTTAAGTAAGAACGTCCTTTTTGCGACCGGTACGACCGGGCGTCTCATCGAGGAGGTCACCAATCTGAATGTGCATAAATATCTGGCCGGCCATCTGGGCGGAGCGGAGCAGATGTGTACGGATATTGAACAGGATCAGCTGGATCTGGTAATCTTTTTCAGGGAGCCGGTTTCCCCCAAACGGACGGATCCGGACGGGAGCAGCATCATCCGGATGTGCGATCTTCATAATATTCCGGTCGCTACGAATCTGGCTACCGGCGAGCTTTTGGTAAAAGCGCTGGAGCGCGGGGATCTGGAGTGGCGTGAGATGTATAAGTGACGCGCCCGCGGGTTATGCGCCATGCGCCGCGGCGCATGGATCCTGTATCATGTTTAGCGGGGAGGATTATGATGAAATTTGACTGCCGCGCTCACAGCGGTGTCCGGATGTTCGGGATTCTGCTGTGCCTGGGGGTGGTGTTGTCTGCGGCCGGCTGCGGGAAGCAGAAACTGACGGATCCCTATTCGTTTGAGACGAGGGGCTTTCTCCTGCAGGAGATGCTTCCGGAATCCGGGGACGGTGCGATGGAGCACGCGCCCCTGTTTGCCGACGATCTGTGCGTGGTGATGGACGAGTCGGCCTTTGCCGCGGATGAGATTTCCGCGGAGGCAGGCGCGATCTTTGATCTGTCCGGCAAAGAAACGCTTTACAGTAAAAATGCTTTCGAACGGCTTTATCCGGCCAGTATCACGAAGGTGATGACCGCGCTTCTGGCCATCAAATACGGAAATCTCTCCGATCTGGTGACGGTCACGCAGGACGCTGTGATTACGGAATCCGGCGCTTCGCTGTGCGGAATCCAGCCGGGAGATCAGCTGACGCTTGAACAGCTTCTGTACGGTTTGATGCTGCCGTCCGGTAATGACGCCGGGGCCGCAATCGCCGTACATATGGCAGGCAGTATCGAGGCCTTCGCCGACCTGATGAATGAGGAGGCCGCGCGGCTGGGCGCTGTCGATACGCATTTTGTCAATCCCCACGGGCTTACGGATGAGAACCATTATACGACGGCATACGATCTTTATCTGATTTATTCGGAGGCGCTTAAGCTTCCCAAGTTCCGCGAAATCACCGGCACCGTATCCTACGACGCTTCCTATGTGGACGCGTCCGGCGCCGCCGTGCAGAAAACCTGGGGCTGCACGAACCTCTATATGCTCGGAAGGCGCGATACCCCCGCGGGCCTGACCGTATTTTCCAGCAAAACCGGAACGACCCAGGCGGCCGGAAGCTGCCTGATTATGGCGACGCGCCCGAATGACAGCGAGGATGAGTATATTTCCGTGATTCTCAAATCATCGGACCGGGGCAGTCTTTACGATAACATGACAAAGTTAATTGCAAAGATTGCGAATTAAGGATTGCCTTTTGTGACGGGATATACTATAATTGAACTGAAAATAAATAACTTTCTATACAAAACATATAAACTCAAGGAGGACAAAAAAGTATGGTGCAGATTATTGCAGGCGACAAGGGCAAAGGTAAGACGAAATATCTGCTGGATAAGGCGAATGCAGCGATTAAAGAAGCGAAAGGTTCGATCGTTTATCTTGATAAAAGCTCCAAGCATATGTATGAACTGAATAACAGGATCCGCCTGATCAATGTAAAGGGGTTCGATATCAATGACAGTTCCAGATTTCTCGGATTTATCAGCGGAATTATTTCTCAGGACCACGACCTGGAAGTGATGTTTCTTGACAGTTTCTTAAAGCTGGCCTGCCTTGAGGGCCAGGATATCACGGAGACCGTGAATGAGCTGGAAAAGATCGGCGAGAACTTCCATGTAACCTTTGTGCTGAGCGTCTCCCGTGACGCGGATGCGCTTCCGGAGAGTATGCGTGAGAAGGTGACGGTTTCCCTGTAAGGAACCCTGCGTTTTCTGTATACGGATAGAATGAAGAGCCTGCTGTGTCAGGCTCTTTTTGAGGAGAACGGTTCATGGCTAAGAAGAGTAAGAAGATCGTCAAATATCGTCGTCCTCTGCGGATTAATATTGGCATGATCGTTTTTGCGCTGATGTTTCTGTATCTGGCCTTCTATGTTTATCAGTACCAGACGAGGGAGAAGGTACAGCCTTACGAGGTGACGGAGGGCTCCATCGTCAACGACAGGAATTTTACAGGAATCATTCTGCGGGATGAGACGACTGAATACGCGGCCCAAAGCGGTTATATCAACTATTACATCCGCGAAGGCAAGCGCGCGGCGGCCGGGACGAGCGTCTACTCCATGGATGAGACCGGTCAGGTGGCCCGGCTTATGGAAGAGAATGCTTCCAGCACGGAGCTTTTATCGGATCAGGACGTCGCCAGCGTGAAGAAGGCGCTTTCCGCGTTCAGTCTGGCCTATTCGGACGGACAGTTCGATCAGGTTTATGACGCCAAGTACTCCCTGGAGGCCATGGTCATGGAGTACGCGAATTTCAATTCCCTGAATACGGATGAACAGCTGGCCCAGCAGCTGGGCGGTAATTTTTCACAGATTCAGGCGCCCGTGAGCGGAGTGATTTCCTATTCGATCGACGGCTGCGAAGATCTGGAGGCTTCTCAGATTACGCAGAGCGATTTTGACCGCAGCAAATACAGCCGCGCGATCACGCACGCGGGCGATCTGGTAGAGCAGGGCACGCCGGTCTATAAGATTGTGACGGATGATAATTGGTCCCTGATTTTTCCGCTGTCAGAAAGCGATGTGACGGACTTTGGGGAGCAGACGTCGCTGACAGTCCGGTTCCCGGGACACGATTTAACGACGAGCGGCGATTTTTCCATGGTTGCGGGCGCTGATGGGGAGCGCTACGGAAAACTTGATTTTACAAAATATATGGTTCAGTTTATTTCCGAACGGTATCTGGACTTCCAGGTCGTCATGGACGTGGCCCAGGGACTGAAAATTCCGGTCAGCGCGGTCACGTCGAAAAATTTCTATCTGATTCCGGTCACCTACCTGACGACGGGAGGAGATTCGGATCAGGAGGGCTTTAATAAGGAAATCTACACGGAAAACGGTACGCTGGTGGAATTCGTTCCCACGACCATCTACTATTCGACGGACGAATACTATTATATTGATACGGCGGAGGACGAGCCGCTCCACGCGGGAGATTATCTGGTCAAACCGGATTCCTCAGACCGCTTCCAGATCGGCCAGACAGCTTCCCTTCAGGGCGTTTATAATATTAACCGTGGATACTCGGTGTTTAAGCAGATTGAGATTCTCGCCCAGAACGATGAGTTCTACACCGTGAAAAAGGGAACCAGTTATGGTCTGAGCGTCTATGACCATATCGTGCTGGACGCGTCTACCGTGGGCGGCGAGGGAGATCTGATCTATCAATAGAGAGGTGTTTTCATATGGTGGAAGAAAGGTATCATGAGATACAAAAGCGTGTTGCGGAGGCCTGCGCCCGGGCCGGACGAAACCCGGAGGAAGTGACTTTGATCGCGGTCAGCAAGACGAAGCCTGTTTCCGACCTTGAGGAGGCTTACGAGGCCGGAGCCAGGGATTTCGGAGAAAATAAAGTGCAGGAGATTCTGGAGAAATATCCGCGGCTTCCCGCGGATATCCGATGGCATATGATCGGCCATCTTCAGACCAACAAGGTGCGGCAGGTCGTCGGCAGGGCATGTCTGATCCACTCGGTGGATTCCGTGAAGCTGGCGCGGGAGATTGAAAAGGAATCGGCCCGGCAGGGGCTTGTGACGCCGGTTCTTCTGGAGGTAAATGTCGCTCGGGAGGAAAGCAAATTCGGATTCTTTGCGGAGGACGTGGCCGCGGCCCTGACGGAAATCGCCGCCCTGCCGCATGTGAAGGTACGGGGGCTGATGACAATTGCTCCTTTTGTCGCGGACGCGGAAGAAAACCGGCATGTTTTTAGAAAATTGTATCAACTTTTTATTGACATGAAAAGCAAAAACGTCGATAATATTGATATGAATATTCTTTCCATGGGCATGACGGGCGACTTCGAGGTGGCGATTGAGGAAGGTGCCACGATGGTGAGAGTAGGGACCGGAATCTTCGGTGAACGAATTAAAAGGGAGAGTTATTAGCGATGGGTGTTTTTGGCAAGTTTATGGACAGCATTCGGCTTAGAGAAAATGAGGATGACGATTACTTCCTTGACGATGATTATGAGGATGAGAAACCGGCGAAGAAGAGCAGTCTTTTCGGCAGTAATAAACAGGACGATGATTACTATGATGATCTGGAAGAGGACGAGCCTCCCAAGCCTCGTTTCCTAGGCGGAAGCAGCCGCTCGTCGGCGAAGGTTGTTCCGATGAAGCGCAGCATGGAGGTTTCCATGGTGAAGCCCACCTCGATCGAGGACGCAAAGGAGATCTGCGATTACCTGCTGGCCGGAAAGGCGGTCGTCCTCAATATGGAAGGCCTTCAGACGGAGATCGCGCAGCGCATTATCGATTTCACTTCCGGCGCAACCTACTCCATGAACGGAAATCTCCAGAAGATTTCGAATTATATTTTTATAGCGACTCCGGAATCCGTGGAGTTGTCGGGTGATTTTCAGGATCTCTTAGGCGGAAGCGGCAGCATGGACATCCCCGGCCTGAATTTCCGGATCTGATCGCCTGATTTTTTTGCAGACATTCCCCGGTCTATGCATTCTGCTGTGAGGCGGGTATGAGCCGGTCGGTCGGAGTGTCTGCTTTTTTTGCAGAATGGAGAAACTTATGGACACAAGATTGCAGGTACATCGGGACTCGCTTCCGATTTACGATATTGTTTTTGAACGTTCCTTTGACAGTCTGGCGGACGAGGTGCGCGCCCTGGGGACGGCGGGCAGACGGATCTGTATTGTGACGGATTCGACCGTAGCCGGACTTTATCTTGATGCCGTCTCCTCCGCCCTTACGGGATGCTGCAGAGAACTCACTTCGTTTGTGTTTCCTGCCGGGGAAGAGCAGAAGAATCTCGACACGGTAAGAGCTCTCTACGAACATCTGATCAAACATCAGTTTGACCGGAAGGACATGCTGGCCGCGCTTGGCGGCGGCGTTGTCGGAGATCTGTGCGGTTTTGCCGCAGCGACCTATCTGCGCGGCATTGCTTTTCTCCAGATCCCTACCACGCTGTTGGCGCAGGTGGACAGCTCCATCGGCGGCAAAACCGGCGTGGATTTCGACGCGTATAAGAATATGGTCGGCGCGTTCCACATGCCGAAGCTGGTATACACAAATGTGGAAACGCTTCGCACGCTGACCGAGGAACAATACAGCTCCGGGATGGGAGAGATCATCAAACACGGTCTCATCCGCGACGGGGACTATTATGAATGGCTGCGTGCAAATCAGCCGGCGATTCTAAAACGCGACCCGTCCGTCTGCCTGGAGATGATTCGGAGAAGCGATGAGATCAAACGGCAGATTGTGGAGGAAGATCCGACAGAACAGGGCGCTCGCGCGCTGCTCAATTTCGGGCACACGGCCGGACATGCGATTGAGAAATATATGAATTTCCAAATGCTGCATGGACACTGCGTGGGCCTGGGACTCCTGGCCGCGGTGTCGATCTCCCGGGAGAGAGGATATCTGACGGATGGGGAGGAAGAAGAGATCCGCGGCCTTCTTAAGGCTTACCGTATGCCGGTCAGCGTCAGCGGAATCGATCCGGAGCAGATCCTCGAAGCCACCAAAAATGATAAGAAGATGGACGGAGGGCAGATTCGTTTTATTCTTCTGCGCGCAATCGGCGACGCATACATCGACTGTACGGTAACCGCGGATGAGATCAGAAGGGGTCTTGCCGCAGTAATCAACAATGACAGAGGAGGAGTGCTGAGATGAAAAACCGGATTGTCCGCCTGGCACTGGCGTTTCTATTCTTTCGTCTGCTGATCGCGCTGGATCAGTGGACGAAACATTTGGCGGTTGCGCATCTGATGAATCAGGATCCCTATGTGATCTGGGACGGCGTATTCGAATTTCTGTACTCGGAAAACAGCGGGGCGGCCTTCGGCCTTCTTGAGGGGAAGCAGTTTTTGTTCATTGTTGTGGCCGTCCTTGTCTTTGCGGCGGTTCTCTATCTGCTCTGGACTCTTCCGACAGAAAAGCGCTTCCTTCCGCTTATCATCTGCATGATCGTGATTGCGGCCGGTGCGGCAGGCAATCTGATTGATCGTATGACGCAGGGCTATGTGGTGGACTTCATCTATTTCAAACTGATCAATTTTCCGATTTTTAACGTGGCAGACTGCTATGTGACCTGCGCTACCGGGCTGCTGTTCGTCCTTCTGTTTTTCGGCGTGTACAGCGACGAGGAATTGACCGCCATGGTTTCGGGCAGGAGGGAGTCCCGGTGAAACAGCACTATCAGGTGGAAGAGGAAGAGAAGGATCTCCGGATCGACCGCTATCTGACCGACGTCTGCGGCGGGTTGTCCAGATCCTATCTTCAGAAGCTGCTGAAATCCGGGGACATCCTGGTAAATGGAAATCCCGCCAAAGCCAATTACCGGGTTTCCGGAGGGGATCAGATCGATTTTGAGATTCCGGAAGCCTCGGAGCCGGAGATTGCGGCGAGGGAGATGGAGCTGGATATCCTCTATGAGGATGAAGATATCCTTCTTGTCAATAAACCGAAGGGTATGGTTGTCCATCCGGCTGCCGGTCATGTGGACGACACGCTGGTCAACGGACTGATGGCGCATTGTAAGGGCAATCTATCCGGTATCAACGGCGTCATGCGGCCCGGCATCGTTCATCGGATCGACCGCGACACGACGGGGATTCTGATTGTCTGCAAAAACGATATGGCGCATAATTCCATCGCGGAGCAGCTTAAGTGTCATTCCATTACAAGACGCTATCAGGCGATCGTCTGCGGAGTGATCCGCGAGGAGACAGGCGTTGTCGACGCCCCCATCGGCCGTCATCCCACAGACCGTAAAAAAATGGCTGTCTGTGTAAAAAACGGTCGTCATGCTGTCACGCATTACCAGGTGTTGGAGCGTTTTTCCGCTTACACCTACATCGAGTGCAGACTTGAGACAGGACGGACGCATCAGATCCGCGTTCATATGAGCTCGATTCATCACCCGGTACTGGGAGATACCGTATACGGACCGGCCAAATGTCCATTTGCCCTCGAAGGGCAGACGCTGCATGCAGGTGTTTTGGGCTTTGTTCATCCGCGCACCGGCGAATATATGGAATTTCGGGCGCCGCTTCCGGAATATTTTGAACAGCTGCTCGTGAAACTGAGAAAATGACTGAAAAAACACTATACATTCCGGACGGTTTGCGATATAATTTTCTTAAGACCACGCACAGTGGCGAAAGGAGAGGGCGTATGGGTGGCAATTTGGTATTTACAATTGGACGGCAGTGTGGGAGCAAAGGCCGCTCAATCGGCATGAAGCTCGCTGAAACACTGGGCATCAAGTGTTACGATAAGGAACTTCTGACAGAATCCGCCAAAAACAGCGGCCTGTGCAAGGAGTTGTTTGAAAGCCATGATGAAAAGAAAGCCAACAGTTTTTTATACTCGCTTGTCATGGATACGTATTCCATGGGCTACGGTACTTCCGCATACATGAATATGCCTATCAATCACAAGATATTCCTCGCGCAGTTTGATACGATCAAAAAGCTTGCGACAGAAGAGTCCTGCGTATTTGTGGGACGCTGCGCCGACTACGCGCTGGCGGATTTCCCGAACACGATCACTGTTTTTATCACCGGGGATGAGAAAGACCGGATCGAGCATCTGACGGAGATTCATAATGTGACGGCCGCCAAAGCCAAGGATATTATGATTAAGACAGACAAAAACCGTTCCAGCTATTATAATTACTATTCCGGCAAAAAATGGGGAGATGCCAGGAATTACGATCTGTGCATCAACAGCAGCGCCACAGGAATTGACGGAGCAGTTGAACTGATCCGCACGTTCTCCAGAATCAAAGGGGAACAAATCAAACAGTAAATCATGCAGTAAAAGGAACAAGCAGTAAAAACTGGTCACTGCGTGATAAATTTTTGAAATACTGGAATTTGTGTGGAGATAATCCGGCTTCATACGGCCTATCTATCTTGTCGGGCGGCCGCTTTGCTGATTGTCTCCACTAAATTTTGTCTACGCTAAAGTTTGTTTCTTTGGGAAAAATGTTGACTTTCCTGTTTGAAAAGAGTAAGATAAAGAGGAATCAAACTATTCGCGAAACACTTCTTTAACGAATAGATAGCAGGGGAAAAGGGGTATTTCATGAAGTTGCAGCGTCTGTACAGTTTAACACGTCAGGCAATCGACGATTATCATCTAATCGACGACGGTGATCGAATCGCTGTGGGAATTTCAGGCGGCAAAGACAGTTTGACGCTTCTTTATGCGCTGCATGGTTTGCGGCGATTTTATCCGAAGAAATTTGAACTTTGCGCGGTTACGGTGGACCTGGGCTTTGAAGGCTTTGATCCGGAACCGGTCAAAACGCTCTGTGAGCGATTTCTGGTCCCATATACGGTCATTCCCACGGATATCGGAAAAATATTGTTTCAGGCGCGCAAAGAAACCAATCCATGTGCGCTCTGTGCCAAACTGCGCAAAGGTGCCTTAAACAAGGCGGCCCTGGATCTGGGCTGCAACAAGGTGGCTTATGCACATCACCAGGATGACGTTATCGAAACGGCTTTGTTGTCCCTGTTTTACGAAGGCCGTTTTTATTCGTTTGCTCCGTGTACCTATCTGGACCGCACGAAACTGCAGGTGATACGGCCGATGATTTATGTATCTGAGGCAGACGTCGTTGGATTCCGGAATCGCTACGAGCTGCCGGTATGTCAGAATCCGTGCCCAGCGGATGGTTATACGAAACGCGAATATGTTAAAAAAATAACGAAATTTTTGCTGCAGGAAAACCCTCATATAAAGGAAAACCTGTTCCATGCGGTTGTGTCAAGTACTCTTCCCGGCTGGCAAAAATCAGACGACATATCCCTAGCAGAAAAAATATCACTATCGGATGTATTATCATCAGACACAGAATCCGATCAAAAATCTCAGGAGGAACCATACGATGGCGAATGCTAATATCCCATATTATGAACAAAAGGACCGTGAAAACACATTGCATCTGCGCGAACTGATCCGGGAACTTCCGCCCTTCTGCGCTGATTTTTTCCGCGGAATTGAACCGCAGACTTCCTCGCGCACACGAATCGCCTATGCGTATGACCTGAAAGTCTTTTTCGATTTCCTGAGGAAAGAAAATCCGCTTTTTACGAACATGGATATTCGTGATTTTACACTGGAACACCTCGATCAGCTGCGCGTGACGGATATGGAGGAATACATGGAGTATCTAAAATACCGTTTTAACGATAAGCAGAAGGAGGTCGTCAACAAAGAACGTGGAATCATGCGCAAGATGTCGTCCCTGAAAAGCTTTTATAACTACTACTATCGGACGGAACAGCTGAAAAACAATCCCGCTGCCATTGCGAAGCTTCCCAAGCTGCATGAAAAAGATATCATCCGTCTGGATATCGATGAAGTCGCTATGCTTTTGGATACGGTGGAAAGCGGCGACAGCCTGACACAAAAGCAGCGGGCTTTTCACGAGAAAACGCAGGTCCGCGACCTGGCACTGATGACGCTTCTTCTGGGAACGGGGATCCGTGTGTCCGAGTGCGTGGGACTCGATATCACAGACGTCGATTTTAAAAACAACGGGATACGCGTCCACCGCAAAGGAGGCAAAGAGGTCACCGTCTACTTCGGGGACGAGGTGGAGGAAGCGTTAAAGGATTACCTTGAGGAGCGAAAACATCTGACCCCGGCTGAGGGTCATGAAAACGCTCTCTTCCTCTCTCTTCAGATGAAGAGAATCTCCGTGCGGAGCGTGGAAAACCTGGTAAAGAAATATGCCAAAATTGTAACGCCGCTTAAAAAGATTACGCCCCACAAGCTGCGCAGTACCTACGGAACCTCGCTCTATCAGGAAACCGGCGATATCTATCTGGTGGCGGATGTGCTCGGTCACTCCGATGTAAATACGACAAAGAAACATTACGCGGCTCTTGACGATGCGCGCCGCCGCAGCGCCCGTGACAAGGTGCGTCTGCGCGAGGAAAACTGAAAACTGCTGCACAGAGATCCGCGCCGGTCAGCTATTCGGTATCACCGAGGTACATAATCGTCAGATATCTGCCCGTGTGGATCGTATCGCCCTTGAGATGGTTCATCACACGCAGCCTGTCAACATACTCCTGCGTCGTCAGTTCAAGCTCAGGGGCATATTTCTGTGCGATGCTCCAGAGGGAATCGCCCTCTTCAATCTTCATGCTGGTATAATAAGCCGTCACATCGGCGGTCTGTGATTCCCTGGCCATCGTATTCATCAGTACGCTTCCGAACAAACCGGAGCCTAAAACCACGGAAAACAATAAAATAAAAAACAGTTTCTTCATCGCAGATACCTCCACACCCGAACAAATGTTGCGAACAAGCGTTCTTTATACGTTTATTATACCACCGAACAGATGTTTGTCAATATCTTTTTTGAATTTTTTCGAACAAAGGTTTGCATTTTTTTGAAACGTATGGTAAGATAGAAACAGATACAGAATATGTGTTCTGATAGGGAGGTTTGCTTATGGCACGGGGTAAGATCAGCGCAAAACAACAGGAAATATTGGAATATATTAAAGAAACGATTCTGAAGAAGGGCTATCCGCCCGCTGTGAGGGAGATCTGCGAGGCGGTACATCTGAAATCCACCTCCTCGGTTCACTCCCATCTGGAGACGCTGGAGAAGAATGGATATATCCGCAGAGATCCGACGAAGCCGCGCACGATTGAGATTATTGACGACTGCTTTCAGATGACGCCTGAGTTCCGAAGTTTAATATAGACGAAATCACCCGCAAACCCTTGTGGTTAGCGGAAATTTTTTGTCAATATT
>CANRHU010000005.1 GCA_947630485.1 uncultured Lachnospiraceae bacterium | reverse complement strand
CCGACCTATCATTTCGCCCATGTGGTGGACGACCATCTGATGCGGACGACCCATGTGGTGCGCGGCGACGAATGGCTGTCCAGCCTGCCGCTGCATATCCAGCTTACGGCCGCGCTGGGCTTTAAGCTGCCCAAGTACCTGCATGTCGGGACGCTTCAGAAAATGGACGGCAATTCCAAGCGGAAGCTGTCCAAACGCAAGGACCCGGAGCTGGCGCTTTCCTTCTACCGGGAGCAGGGTTATCCCACACAGTCGGTCTATGAATATATCATGACGATCCTGAATTCGAATTTCGAGGACTGGCGCAGGGCGAATCCCATGGCCCCGGTAGGCGACTTTAAGTTCTCCCCGAAGAAAATGAATCCGGCCGGCGCGCTGTTTGATGAGAACAAGCTGCGCGACGTTTCCAAGGACGTGATCAGCCGCATGACCGCCGCGCAGGTTTACGACGGCGTCAGCGACTGGGCGCGGGAGTTTGATCCCGCCTTTGCGGCGCTTCTCGGGAGAGACCCGGACTATGCCCGCGCGATTTTGGCGATCGGCCGCGGAGGGAAGAAGCCGCGCAAGGATTTCGCCGTCTGGAGCGAGGTGAAGCCGTATATGAGCTTCTTTTATCCGGAGATCTTTGAGCCGGACTATACCGCGCCGGAAGGCATGACGGATGCCGCTATGGCGGAGATTCTCCGCGCTTATTACCGGCAGCGTAAGCAGTTTGGGAATGAGTCCCATACCGTGCTGGAGGCGGACAGCGCGGCGTGGTTTGAGGGCGTCAAAGCGCTGGCCGCCAGTCTCGGCTATTGTCCGGATACGAAGCTCTACCGCTCCGAACCGGAGAAATGGAAGGGAAGCGTCGGGGATGTGTCGATGGCGATCCGCATCGCGGTCTGCGGCAGGCAGCAGTCGCCAGATCTCTACGAGGTCATGCGCGTGATGTGCAGCGCGGACGGAGATCTCTTTATCGGGAGACTGAAAATGGCGGCGGAGGCGCTGGGGGCGGATACCGCGGAGTGGGACGCGTGATGATGCATATGGTCGCGGAAGATGCGCGGAACAGGCGGGGCCGTGGCACATTCTGTACGCTCATGACTCCGAAGAGAAGTCTTTCTAAAATTCAAAAACGCCAGTTTGAGGGCAACGTCAAATTCGCGAGAATTTCTGAAGAAATTCTTGCTCAGGTTACGTCAGTATGCAAAAAACGCGCCAGTGACGCCTTGCTTGTATTGCCGCTCCGTCCATGACTTGAGGTCATGGGCTCCGGCCCTCAAACTGACGTTTTTTCATTAAGAAAGACTAACCCTTCTCCGTAAATCGCGTCCAGGATGTGCCACGGCCCCGCCTGTCCCGCTGTGTTGTCGCATATGTGAGGAAGAGAGGAGATTCTGCATTTATGCAGGGCGATGTACAGTTATACAGCGCTATACAGTATGTGCTAGCGATTCTTGCTCCCGGAAGAACCAGCGCAGGAAGCCTGCTCCTCCTGAGGTGAATTTTGTGAGCGGCTGAAAAGGCTTAGTGAACAGAGATTTGCGTTGGTACGAAAAATGGGAGGACCAGGGAACTCATCTTACGGATGCACACACGCTGGTCCCATTTTTCGTACCGCTTTTAGCAAATCGCTGTGAACTTAGACTTTTCCCGCGAGCAAACCTGAACCTCAGGAGGAGCAGGCTTCCTGCGCGTACCTTCCGCGACCATGTGCGTATACATTTCAGCCCCTAAACAACTCTATGGCACACATGACAGCAAGCAAACGAAACGGCAGTCAGAACATTCAAAATCCCCCGCGAAAACGGTTGACTTATGTCCTCAAATTACGTATAGTTAGTGTGACATAAAAAACCCCTGGGATACCGCACCCCGCGCGGGTGCAGACACGAAGCGAGAGCAGGAGGAACGACATGAGCGTAAGACGGATCTATGTGGAGAAGAAGCCCGCGTACGCGGTGAAGGCGAAGGAGCTTCTGGCCGAAACCAGCAGTTATCTTGGCATCGGCACGGTGGAGAATGTGCGGGTGCTGATCCGCTATGATATTGAGAATCTGTCCGAAGGCGCGTATCGGACGGCGCTGGCGACCATTTTCTCGGAGCCGCCGGTGGACGAGGTTTATGAGGAGACCTTCCCCAAGGGGGAGAATGATACGGTATTTTCTGTGGAATACCTGCCGGGACAGTTCGACCAGCGGGCGGACTCGGCGGAACAGTGCGTAAAGCTTTTGAGCGAGGAGGAGGAACCGGTGATCCGCTCGGCCACCACCTATGTGATTTCCGGAAAGCTGACGGCGGAGCAGGCGGCGGCCATCAAGTCCTTCTGCATCAATCCGGTGGACAGCCGGGAGACGGACGAAACCAAGCCCGCGACGCTTCTGACTGTGTTCGACACGCCGGCAGATGTGGCGTCCTTTGCGGGCTTCTGCGGGTTTGCGGAGCCGGAGCTTAAGGAGCTTTACGATTCGCTGAACCTGGCGATGACATTTAAGGATTTTCAGCATATTCAGAATTATTACCGGAAAGAAGAGCGCCGGGAGCCGACTGTGACGGAGATCCGTGTCCTGGATACCTACTGGTCGGATCACTGCCGTCATACCACGTTCTCGACGGAGCTTACGGATGTGACGATCACTGACGGCGCGTATAAGGCGCCGATTGAGGCTTCGTATGAGCAGTATCTGGCGGACCGCGAGGTGCTTTATAAAGGGAGGGACGACAAGTTCGTCTGCCTGATGGATCTGGCGCTTCTGGCGATGAAGAAGTTGCGCGCGGAAGGGAAGCTTGCCGATCTGGAGGAGTCCGACGAGATCAACGCCTGCAGCATCGTGGTGCCGGTGGAGATCGACGGAGTTGCCGAGGAGTGGCTGGTGAATTTTAAAAATGAGACCCACAACCATCCGACGGAGATCGAGCCCTTCGGCGGCGCGGCCACCTGTCTGGGCGGCGCGATCCGCGACCCGCTGTCCGGGCGCACCTACGTCTATCAGGCCATGCGCGTGACCGGCGCGGCGGATCCGACGAAGCCGATTTCCGAGACACTGAAAGGAAAACTCCCGCAGAGGAAGCTGGTCAATGGAGCCGCGGACGGCTACAGCTCCTACGGCAACCAGATCGGGCTGGCGACCGGCTATGTGAAGGAGATCTACCACCCGAACTATGCGGCGAAGCGCATGGAGATCGGCGCGGTCATGGGCGCCGCCCCGAGAAAATATGTGAAGCGTCTGACCTCCGATCCGGGAGACATTATCGTGCTGTTGGGCGGCAGGACCGGCCGCGACGGCATCGGCGGGGCCACCGGCTCGTCCAAGGTTCATACGGAGGCGTCCATCGAGGTCTGCGGCGCGGAGGTGCAGAAGGGCAATCCGCCCACCGAGAGGAAGATCCAGAGGCTGTTCCGCCGCCCTGAGGTTTCCTCGATCATTAAGAAATGCAACGATTTCGGCGCTGGCGGCGTGTCCGTGGCAATCGGCGAGCTGGCGGCGGGCCTGACCATCGATCTGGACAAGGTTCCGAAGAAATACGCGGGCCTGGACGGCACGGAGATCGCGATCTCCGAGTCCCAGGAGCGCATGGCGGTGGTGCTTGCCCCGGAGGACGTGGACAAGTTCCTGGGATATTCGGCGGAGGAGAACCTGGAGGCGATCCCGGTGGCGGTGGTGACTGAGGAGCCGCGCCTGGTGATGAACTGGAGAGGGAAGACCATCGTCGATATCAGCAGGGCGTTTCTGGATACCAACGGCGCCCATCAGGAGGCGTCGGTGGTGCTTGAGACGCCGGGGCGCGAGGGGAATCCGTTCGCGGCGGCCGGCGTGAGCGCGGGCGGCGAGGCGGTGAATGCGGCTGGTACCGGCAGCGCAGCAGCGTCCGTGAATTCCGCGGATCGTGTGATCACAGATATCAACGACGCAGACGCCATCCGTGAAAAGTGGCTTTCCGTCCTGTCTGACCTGAATGTCTGCTCCCAGAAGGGCCTGGTCGAGATGTTCGACGGCTCCATCGGCGCGGGTTCCGTCTTCATGCCCTACGGCGGCAAATACCAGCTGACCGAGACGCAGGCCATGGTGGCCAAGCTCCCGGTCCTTCGCGGGCGCACCGACACGGTGACGATGATGAGCTACGGCTACGATCCGTATCTGTCCAGCTGGAGTCCTTACCACGGCGCGGTCTACGCGGTGGTGTCCTCTGTGGCGAAGATCGTGGCGAACGGCGGCGAGATGGATAAGATCCGCTTTACGTTCCAGGAATATTTTAAGAGAATGACCGACGACCCCACCCGGTGGGGGACGCCGTTTGCGGCGCTTCTCGGCGCGTACAGCGCCCAGCTGGGCTTCGGCCTGCCGTCCATCGGCGGCAAGGACAGTATGTCCGGAACCTTCAACGACGAGCATCACGGCGAGATCAATGTGCCGCCGACGCTGGTATCCTTCGCGGTGGATATCGCCCGCCACGGCGATATCATTTCCCCGGAGCTTAAGAAGGCCGGCAATAAGCTGGTGGAATTTGAGATTGAGCGTGACGCCTACGACCTGCCGGTCTATGAGCAGGTTATGGACGGCTACCGGAAGCTTCACGCGGACATCGCCGCGGGCCGCATCGTATCCGCCTACGCGGTGGAAGGGCATGGCCTGGCCGAGGCGGTCAGCAAGATGGCTTTCGGCAACAAGCTGGGCGTGAAGATCGAGCACAGTCTGGATCCGAGAGCGTTCTTCGCGCCGGCCTGGGGCAATATCATCTGCGAGGTTCCGGCAGACAAGGTGGGAGAGCTGAGCATTTCTTACCGGCTGATCGGTGAGGTGACGGAGGACGGTGAGCTTTGTTACGGCGCGGCGGCGATCTCCCTTAAGGAAGCTCTTTCTGCCTGGACCGCAACGCTTGAAAATGTATTTCCGACCGTCTCCGGCGTGGAGCAGACGGAGGTTCCGAACCAGGTGTATCACGCGGAGAACGTGTATGTCTGCAGAAATAAAGTGGCGAAGCCCCACGTATTTATCCCGGTATTCCCGGGCACCAACTGCGAGTACGACAGCACGAAGGCCTTTGAGCGCGCGGGCGCGGAGGTGACTACGAGGGTGTTCCGCAATTTAAGCGCGAATGATATCCGGGAATCCGTGGAAGAGTACAGAAAGGAGATCGAAAAGGCCCAGATCGTCATGTTCCCAGGCGGCTTCTCAGCCGGCGACGAGCCCGAGGGCTCGGCCAAATTCTTCGCGACCGTGTTCCGCAACGCGGCGATCAAAGAGGAGATCGAGAAGCTCCTGCATGAGAGAGACGGCCTGATGCTGGGCATCTGCAACGGCTTCCAGGCGCTTGTGAAGCTGGGTCTGGTGCCGGAGGGAACCATCGCCCCGCAGCACGCCGATTCGCCGACGCTGACGATGAACACCATCGGACGCCACGTGTCCAAGATGGTCTACACTAAGGTTGTCACCGACAAGTCCCCGTGGCTTGCGCTGGCCCAGCCAGGCAGCGTCTACTGTAACCCGGCTTCCCACGGCGAGGGACGCTTTGTGGCAAACGACGAGTGGCTAAAGAAGCTGTTTGAGAATGGCCAGGTGGCGACTCAGTACGTGGACGACAAGGGCGTACCGACGATGGATGAGTTCTGGAATCCCAACGGCTCCTACATGGCGATCGAGGGCATCACAAGTCCCGACGGGCGGATCCTGGGCAAGATGGCCCATTCCGAGCGCCGCGGAGAGGCGGTCGCCGTAAACATTTACGGCGAGCAGGATATGAAGATCTTCGAGGCCGGAGTGGCGTATTTCAGATAACAGACGAGGGACGGCGCGGCGAGCCAAAAGCCGGGCCGTCCCATTGAATTACGTCAGTATTTAAGGGAGGAAGTGCTTTATGAAAGCTCAGAATTACAGAGAGGAACTGGAGCAGATGCGCGGGGATCTGGCCCGCGCCGGCTTCGGCAGCTTCCTGATCATTCCGTTGAAATATGAACCGGGAGAGGTGGGTACGGCCTGGCTTGAGGAAAACTGCGTAAAACAGCCGATTTCCACGATGGATATCAATGAAGCCGTCAAGGACAATCTCAATTCGGACGACGGCATCCGGATTCTTGAGCGCTATTATATATCGGGAGAAGTTCTGGAGAGGCTTCTGTTCGGGGACACCGTTCCGAAACCGGTTGAACTGTACGCCTGCGAGCGGGGCGGGCAGCCGGAGGACGCTGAGGCGCAGAAGAGCCGGTTTGGACTTTTTTCGGCGTATTTCTATCTCTTCCACACGCAGACGGCTTTCCTCTGCCTCGGGATTACCTATTCCGACATTGTTGTCCTGGAGCGCATCTGCAACCTGGGATACGCGGACAGCCGCGCCGCATACTACTGTTGGGACGGCGGCGGACTGCGTGAATTCTCTCTTGACGATAAGCTGAGGGAACTTTGCGTCCGGGCAGGACTGGAATGCTTCTTCCAGGCAGGCTCCTCGCTTTTTCTGGAGAGCTATATCTACACGCTGGCCGTGGTTCCCAGGCGTTTCCGCTATCTGGACAGTGTCCGGCGCCTCACATTCAACCTGCATCAGATGCTCCCGCTTGGGACGGAGATGGACGACGATTCGGAAGGCGACGTCCACTATGTCTATTCGGTGAAATCGCAGGAGCTTGACAGCTACCGCTGGGGCTGCTGCGTTACCTCGCAGACAATCTGCTATGTGGTGGCGGACGAGACGCTGAATCTGGAGGCAGAGCTTCGCAGCCAGGCGGAGGACGGGCTTCCGGTCGTGCTTCTCGCCCTCTATGAGAAATACAGCTGTCTGCGGTTCACGCAGCTGTTGGTCACCGTGGACAAGCGAAAGCTGCGCCTGCTGCGCAGACTGAACCGGCAGATGCTCGAATTCCGCGCCTACGGCACGGTTCATCCCAGCCATATTTCCCGCTGGTACAATGTAAAGCAGATTTATCAGTACCTGATCGAGACAAACGGTATCGATGCCGCCATTGAAGATGTGAATAACAAGCTGAGTGTCCTGGCCGAACACCAGAAGGAAGTGGAGGCCAGTACGAACGAGGCCGTGATGGGCCTGATCACGCTTTTCGGCATCGTCTCCATCCTCGCCTCGCTGCTGACCATCATACAGATTCTGCAGGGCGGCGACTATTGGATGATCACGATTGTCGCGCTGCTGCTGATCGTCGTCGGCGCGGCGGCGGTAGCGCTCTGGCGCAGCCGGGAGTAGACGGGCGGGCGCGGAATCGCGGCGGAGGGAGGGATTATATTCATAAATGCAGATTGCCAGAGAGAAATAAAGAGAATGTCGCAAATCTGCGGCATCCTTTTTTGAAAGGGTTCTATGTCTATTAATTTCCCCGGTTTTCAATTCGTGATATCGTGTGTCCAGAATATTTCAGAACAGATCACTGTGCGTCCCTGTGCGGGTCAGAGTCAGAACCAGTACATCGTCCTCAATGCGGTAGATTAATAACCAATCCGGGAGGATGTGGCATTCTCTGTGCCCTCTCCAGTTTCCAGTCAGGGGATGGTCTTTATTCTTGTCGGGCAATGTTTCGCCCATGGCCAGGGCGGCGACAACGTCTTCCAACAGGCTGATTCTTAATCCGCGTTTCATTGCCAGTTTGTAATCCTTTTTGAATTGTGCGGTTGACTTGACAGTGTACTTTGTTTTCCTCATTCTTTCAGGTCAGCAAACAACTCGTCGAGATCGGTGTAGCCTTTCACGGACGGGTCTTTTGCAATCCTTTCTGCTTCCAGCATGGCGGCAATCGTTTCCTTATTGGGTGTGTTCAGAGAGATGTCAAAAGGAATCCGGCCCTCACGAAGCGACTGACGGACAAAGATATTAAAAGCAGTGGATAGGTTCATACCCAGCTCTGCAAAAAGGGCATCGGCCTCTGCCTTCAGATCGGTATCCATGCGAATACTGATATTGGTGGTAGTACCAGCCATACAATCATCTCCTTTCCTGCTGGTGATTATAGTATATTCCAACTGCACGAAAAATGCAATACTTTGCACGAAGATTTGTTGTTTGTTGGTGAATAACTGGTGAATAGCTAACGAGCCAAAAGCCTTCACCCCTTCAGATACCTCCGGCATTCCCTCAGACAGAAGACGACGGACGGCGTCGTGGCGAGGCACCAGCCAACGGGCCAGGCGCACCAGATCCCGACAGCGCTTCCGGTCAGGCCGGACAGGACAAAGGCCAGCACGACCCGCAGGGTCAGGTCCGCGAAGGTGGCGGCCATGAACTGGCGCATTGCGCTGAGTCCCCGCAGGATGCCGTCCGCGACCAGCTTGACGGATACGACGAAATAGAACGGCGACAGGATCCATAAGAACTGCCGTCCGGTCAGCAGGGCCGCATCGGAACCTTTCTCCATAAACAGAAGGAGCAGGTATTTCCCGAAGAAGAAGTAGAGGGCGCAGAACGGGACGCAGAAGCACCAGACCATTTTGATGCCCGCCGAAAAGCCGTCCCGGATTCTCTGATATTTCCCGGCGCCCAGGTTTTGGGCCGAATAATTGGAGATGCCGTTGCCGATGGTCGTAAACGACGTGATGACCAGATTGTTCAGCTTCACCGCGGCGGAATAGCCCGCCATCACGGAGGTGCCGAAACCGTTGATGACGCTCTGAATCAGGATGTTTCCTACGGAAATGAAGCTCTGCTGGAGAATGCTCGGCACGGCGACCAGCATGATCTTTCTAAGCAGCGCCTTGTCAAACAGCGCGGGCTTTTCCGCGCAGCGGATCTTTTGCAGGCGCGTCCATACCGTCAGAAGGGCCAGAATGCAGCTGGCGCCCTGACACAGAAAGGTCGCCCAGGCCACGCCAGCGACGCCCATGTGAAACGCTTTGACGAACAGAATGTCTGCGGCGATATTGGACGTGGACGAGACCGCGAGGAAGCAGAAGGGCGTCCTGGAGTCGCCCAGGGCGGAAAAGATCCCGTTGGCAATATTGTAGAAGAATACGAACGGGAGCCCCAGTATGTAGATCCGCAGATACAGCTCCGAGTCCGCGAATACCTCTGCCGGCGTCTTGATCAGATGAAGCAGCGGACCGCAGCCGGCAAATCCGATGAGCATCAGCGCCGCGCAGATGACTCCGCTGAAAATGCAGGCGGTCGATACCGCGGTTTTCAGCCGGCTGTTTTCCCCTGCGCCGAACAGCACAGAGACGACGACGGAGCAGCCGATGTTGCAGCCGAAGGCGAACGCGATGAAGATTAGGGTGATCTCGTAGCTGTTGCCCACGGCGGCCAGGGCATTTTCCCCGATGAATTTTCCGGCGACAAGACTGTCCGCAATATTGTAAAGCTGCTGGAAAACGATGCTGCCAAAGAGGGGCAGGCAGAATTTCCAGAGCACGGTTTCCGGTTTTCCTACAGTCAGATCTTTGTTCATAGAATGATGTCCTTCCAGTCTGCGTGATTTTCGGAGAGTATTATAATCTGGTTTCATCGATATGGGAAGTCTAAAAGTATAAAAATTCCTGCGGAAACAATATCAATTTGTTATCGATATTGACCCGGAATGGCGAGGGTCTGCTTGAAATTTCGGTAATTTGGAGTATAGTATAAGTATACGGCATATGGTTTGCCTTTCCGGAACGGAACAATGGATGAACGTGGCGGTAAAGCGGCTGTATCTTGGAAGGAGAGATTAGTTATGGCGGCAAGGAAAATTTTGATTGTGATCGATATGCAGAAGGATTTCATCGACGGCAGCCTCGGCACGCCGGAGGCACAGGCCATCGTGGATAATGTGACCGGCCTGATCGACGGCTTCGACGGGGAAGTGCTGTATACGATGGACACGCATTTTGAAAATTATATAGACACGCTGGAAGGGAAAAAGCTTCCGGTGATGCATTGCATCCGAGGGACAGAAGGCTGGCAGGTGGAGCCGCGGGTTCTGGCGGCCTTTAGGCGGAAGAACGCGAAATGCTTCGAGAAGCCGACCTTCGGTTCCTATGAACTGGCCGACTATGTGTATGAGGCTGTGTGCGGCGGAGAAGGCTCCGCGGCGGAGAGCGGCGCATCGGACGCTGAGATTACCTTGGCCGGCCTCTGCACCGATATCTGCGTGGCTTCCAACGCGATTCTTCTGCGTGCGAAGCTGCCGGATACCGTGATCCGCGTGAAGGCGGACTGCTGCGCCGGCGTGACGCCGGCATCCCATCAGGCGGCGCTGACTACGCTGGCCATGTGCCAGATGGATATCCTTTGACTGCGGACGCCGCGGGCGTGAAAGGGAGATCAGGAAGAAAACAGAAGTATTGGCGGACAAATTGACAGAAGGAGAGAGCTGTTATGAAGATTACGAATTGCAGGACGAATCATCTGGCGTCGCCGTTAGGGTATCAGATGGAGAAACCGGTGTTTTCCTGGCAGGTCGAGGAGGCGCAGGGAAAGAAGCAGGCGTGGGCGCGGATTCGCGTGTCCGAGAGAGCGGATATGAGCGAACTGTGTTATGATTCCGGGGAAACAGGGACGCTTGACAGTCTGGCCGCGCCGGTCAAGCTGGCGCTGAAGCCGCGGACGCGGTACTATTGGACGGTGACGGTCTGCGCGGAGGGGACGGCCGAGACCGCGGTCAGCGATGTGAATTGGTTCGAGACCGGGAAGCGGGACGAAGCGTGGTCGGCCAGCTGGATCACCTGTGCGGGAAAGTCCCGTCTTCCGGTGTTTACAAAGGAGATCCCGGCAGCCGGCGAGCTGGCGTCCGCCAGACTTTATATCTGCGGTCTGGGAGTCTATGAGGCGGAGATCGACGGAGTGAGGGTGTCGGACGAATATCTGACGCCTTACTGCAATAATTACAGCAGATGGCTGCAGTACCAGACCTACGATGTGACCGACCAGCTGCGCGGAGGCGGCACGCTGCGGGTGACGCTGGGCGGCGGCTGGTATGCCGGGCGGTTCGGGTTTCAGTCGAAGCCCGGAGATCCGGGACATTACGGCACGGATTTGCGGCTGATCGCGGAGATCCGTCTGCGTTTTTCTGACGGCACGGAGCAGGTTGTCGGCACCGATGAGAGCTGGTCTGTGTTCCGGAGCAATATCACGGATTCTTCCATCTACGACGGAGAGACCAGGGATGATACGCTGCCGCCTGAAGGACCGGAAGCGGCGGAACTGGTCAGGGGGCCGCGGCTTAATCCGGAAGAGCCCGCTATGGCGCCTCTTGTGGAGCGTTTCAGTCCTGCCGTCCGCATCCAGGAGCGCGTTTCGCCCGCAGAGCTTCTGCATACGCCGGCCGGCGAGCTGGTGCTGGATTTGGGGCAGAATCTTGTGGGGATTTTTGAACTGTGCGTTCACGAACCGGCAGGGACAAAGATTCATGTACAGGTGGGCGAGGTGCTGCAGGGAGGCTGCTTCTACCGCGACAATCTGCGTTCCGCGCTGGCTGAATATACCTATATCTGCGACGGAACCAGGAAGGTGATCCGGCCGCGGTTTACCTTTTACGGGTATCGCTTCGTGAAGATTGAGGGAATTCCGGATTTGAAGAAGGAGGATTTCACGGCGCTGGTTCTTTTCAGCGATACGCCGCGGGCGGGACGGCTGACCACGGGGCACGCGAAGGTAAATCGGCTGATCCGCAACGCTGAGTGGGGGCAGAAGGGCAATTTCCTGGATGTGCCCACGGACTGTCCGCAGCGCGACGAGCGCATGGGCTGGACCGGCGACGCGCAGGTGTTCTCGGCGACGGCATGTTTTTTGCGGGAATGCTATCCATTTTACCGCAAGTACCTTCACGACATGGCGACGGAGCAGCAGATGCTGGGCGGCATGGTGCCCAATGTGGTTCCGTCCTTTGGCGAAGGTTATCAGGATACCGCGACGGTATGGGGAGATTCCTGCTGTATCATACCCTGGAATCTGTATCTGTATTACGGGGATATCTCGATTCTGGAGGAACAGTTTGAGAGCATGAAGGCCTGGGTTGATTACGTTGCCGCCGTGGACGGGGACGGTCACAGCTGGGGGAAACGCTTCCATTTCGGAGACTGGCTGGCTTTGGATCATCCGGATCACAGGCCGGACCAGTGCCTGGGCGGAACGGATGTGGCCTATATTGCCGACGTTTATTACAGAAACAGCGCGCTGCAGGTGGCCGATGCGGCACGTCTTCTGGGAAAAACCGATGAAGCGGAGAAGTATGCGGCCCTGGCGGAGAAGCTGACCGGCTGGATTACCGCGGAGTATTTTGCTCCCAACGGCCGCTGCTGTGTGGATACCCAGACGGGGCTTCTTCTGGCCATGAAGCACGGCCTGTCGCCGAAGCCGGAAAAATGTTTTGCGCGGCTTGAGGAGAAGCTGGATCAGAGCAACGGAAAGCTGCAGACCGGTTTCGTCGGAACGCCGTTTCTGTGTGCGGAGCTGACGAAGGGCGGCGACGCGGAGCGGGCTTACGATCTGCTGCTTAATGAGGAGTATCCGGGATGGCTCTATGAGGTGAATCTGGGAGCCACTACGATCTGGGAACGGTGGAACAGCATGAATCCGGACGGAAGCGTGTCCTCGACCGGCATGAACAGCTTTAATCATTACGCTTACGGTTCCATCGTAGAATGGATCTGCGGCTTCGCGGCAGGTCTGCGGCCGAGGATGGATCGTCCGGGCTTCCGCGGCGTCGATATCTGCCCGGTGCCGGACGCGAGACTGGGAAAGATCGATTTTGAGTACGCTTCCGCGGCGGGGCGGTATCATATCTTCTGGGAGATAACGGACGGAAATCTGCTGCATCTGAAGGCGGAGGTTCCTTTCGGGTGCGAGGCGGCGCTGCGGCTGCCGTACGCCCCGGAGGAACTGTTTGCGGGGACGGCGGCCGCCGGCAATCCCATTTTCACGGAGGTTTCGGCTGAGCGCGTCTGCCGTCTGCAGGCCGGAAGCTATGAGATCACGTACCGGATGGCTGACGCGGCGCGCGGCGGAAATTAAGCGTTCTTTGCCGCCCTGTAGGAATAGTACACGCAGACGATTGTGTCCGCGGCCAGAATGCCAAGCATCCAGAACAGACAGGCAGTGCCGCGGACCGCGAAGCCGGCCGCAATGCACAGGATTCCCGAGATGATGAAGGAAATGCCGCCGAACCGCTGGCATTTCTTCCAGACGGCGTCATTCTCCATGCTCCAGGGGGTGCGCAGGCCGATGACGGAGTTCCGCTTCAGTTTCGGCATCACATTGCCCAGCACAGTCATGAGAATGCCCAGAAGGATGCATTCGGTCTGGGAGATATCAAGCGACAGGGCGCTGAGATTCTCTGCCTGCGTAAAAGATGTGTACAGCGTATAGCAGTTTAGGATATTGAACCAGGTCAGAAGCACGATGCCGGCCGTCATACAGACTTTCTCGTTGTTGCGGCCGTTGGGCTCCTGGCGGGCGGCGAAGCGTGCCATGGCCAGCATGAACAGCCCCATGCCGATGGTGATCGCCGGGAAGAGAAAAGATTCGTACTTGCTGCCCCAGCGGTCCGCCTGACCGTCAAAGCCGTAGTGGGCCGGAATCCGGTCCGGCAGAAAACCGATTGCGGCGGCGGTTATGAGGAGGGGCAGGAACATCAGGATAAAGTAGAGCGTCTTTTTGTTTTTCATAAGGGACTCCTTTCCTCACACGGCCGCTTCCAGGGTGCCGGCGCTTTCGGGCGGGTCGGAGGTCTGCGGCTCCTTAGCCGGAACAGCCGGTTCCCTGAGACGCGTGATCCACAGGATCGCTTCGTCCAGTACGGTCAGGTTCAGTTCATAGTAGATAAAATTCTTATGGCGGGTCTCGTAGATCAGATCCGCCTTTTTCAGTTTCGCCAGGTGGTAGGAGAGCGCCTGCGGCGATACGCCCAGGTATTCCGCCAGACTGCCGGTACTGATGGGGCCTTCTTTCAGCTTGCTGAGTATGGTGCGCCTGGTCTCGTCTGCCAGCGCGGCCAGGATATCGGAAACTGCCATGCGCGTCTCCTTTCTGTTTTCTGCATAGAAATTTCAAAATTATTTTAAATAGAATATAGCATGGGAGGAAATCCGCGTCAAGACTATTTCAAAATTTTCTTAAATGCTTAGCCTTCCGAGCGATTGCTCTTGTCATCCCCGGCTGTTCTGTGGTAGAATTTAGCCATTGGATTGCGGCCGCGTTTTCCGCGGCGGAGAGGAGATTGACGACAAAATGAAACCAGCTATGCGAAAGGATGTCCCGGAAGAGCTTACCTGGGACCTATCGGCCCTCTATCAGACCGAGGAGGATATGTATGCGGACGCGGCGAAGATGGAGGCCGCAAGCCGCGGGATCGAAGTGAAATACAAGGGCAGGCTGACCACCCCGGAGCAGATCAACGCCTGTCTGGACGAGTACCGAGAGCTCTGCGAGCGGATGAATCTGGTGTACAGCTATGCGGATCTGTCGGTGTCGGTGGACTACTACGACGCCCACAACCAGGAGCGCAATGACCGGATTAGCGTTCAGGTGGCCGCGATTCAGAGTCGGTTAAGCTTTATCGACAGCGAGATTCTGGAGCAGGACGACAGCGTGATTCAGGCGGCCGTCGAGTCTGCCGCGGCGAACAGGCGGTATCTGAAGGATCTGCTGCGTGAGAAACCGCACCGCCTGGATGCGGCGACGGAGAAGGTGCTTGCGGCGCTGTCCAATACATTTAATACGCCCTATCAGGTTTACAACATGGCCAAGCTTGCGGATATGAAATTCCCTTCTTTTACTGTGGACGGCCAGGAGTTCCCGATGGGTTATTCGCTTTATGAGGACGACTATGAGTATGATCCGCGCACCCAGGTGCGCCGGGCCGCGTTTGAGGTCTTTTACGCGAAGCTGAGGGAGTATGAGAATGTGACCGCCGCGGCCTATCAGGCGCAGGTGCAGATGGAAAAAACTTTCGCGGACCTGCGGGGCTTTGAGACGGTTTTCCACAGGGATCTGTTCACGGACAAGGTGGACATCACGCTTTATCACCGTCAGATCGACCTGATTATGGAAAAGCTGGCGCCCCATATGCGGAAATATGCCCGCCTGCTTCAGAAGATTCACGGTCTTGAGAGGATGACCTATGCGGATCTAAAGATTGCGGTGGATCCGGAGTATGATCCGAAGGTGACGATCGAGGAATCGAAGAACTACATCGTCGATGGGCTGTCGGTCCTGGGGCAGGAGTATCAGGAGATGGTGAGGGAGGCTTATCGCGACCGATGGGTGGATTTCGCGAAGAACCAGGGCAAGTCCACGGGCGGCTTCTGCGCCAGCCCCTACGGCAGCCATTCCTATATATTGCTGAACTGGAACGAGCGGATGTCAGATGTGTTCACGCTGGCCCATGAGCTGGGGCACGCGGGGCATTTCAAGGCATGCAACGCGGCCCAGTCCTATTTTGATACCAACGTGTCCGGCTACTTTGTGGAGGCGCCGTCCACGATGAACGAGCTGATCATGGCCCATTATCTGCTGAAAACCAATCCGGATCCGCGCTTCAGGCGCTGGGTTTTAAGCTCTATGGTGGGACATACCTACTATCATAACTTTGTAACCCATTTGCTGGAAGCGGCTTATCAGAGAGAAGTGTACAGGATAATCGAGGCCGGCGGCAGCGTGCAGGCGGAGACCCTGAACCGTCTGATGCGGGAGACGCTGGAGAAATTCTGGGGCGACGCGGTGGAGATCATCCCCGGTTCGGAGCTGACCTGGATGCGTCAGCCGCATTACTATATGGGGCTTTATTCCTACACTTACAGCGCGGGTCTGACTGTGGCGACCCAGGCCTGCCTGCGGATTGAGCGGGAGGGACAGCCTGCGGTGGACGACTGGAAGCGGATGCTGGCGGCAGGCGGCACGAAGACGCCGGTGGAGCTGGCGCGGATGGCCGGAGTGGATATCACGACGGATCAGCCGCTTCTGGACACCATCGACTATATCGGAGGGATGATCGATGAGATCTGCGCGCTGACAGAGGAACTGGCTGCGCGGTAAGAGGGAGAATGAAGGCATGAAACTTTAATACCTGGAAGGTGAGCGGATGCGTGGAAGGCGAAGGCGAGGAGAACTGCGAGCCGGCAGCGGCGGCCCTGGGACGCCGAAGTCATGGCGTCGTCCGCGCCGTGGGAACGCATTTTGAATACGAGGACGGTCTCATTTACAAGCCCTTCGGGACGACGGTCTACGCCCTGATGCACCAGGATGAGGAGCTGATCCGGACGACGTTTCAAAGCCTTGCGGCGGCGCCGTGGAGGTGAAGCTGCCGGGCCGGGAGGGTCTGGCCGTGATGGCGGTGGAGACGCGTACGTGAAGAAATGAATTCGCTGAAGGAGGATTATAAAAATGCAGACACAAAATATTGACAGAGGATGGAAGTTCGGACTGGGGCTGGCCGGTTCCTACAGCGCGCCTCCGGGCGGCGATAAGGATACCCTGGTAAATCTTCCTCATGATTATATGATTGCCGGAGAGGTGACGCCGGACGCGCCGGCAGGGCCCGCGGGCGGATATTATACGGCAGGAGTGGCCCATTACCGGAAAAGCATCCTGATTCCCGCGGAGTGGGAGCAGGATAGGGTTTATCTCCGGTTCGACGGCGTCATGATGAACGCCACGGTGGAGATTAACGGCGCGAAGACGGCGCTGCACCATTATGGGTATTCGCCGTTTCTCGCGGATATCACGCCGTATATCTACTGCGGCCGGGAAAATACGGTGACGGTCACGGTGAATCCCAGTATGCAGCCCAATTCCCGCTGGTACTCAGGAGCGGGGATTTTCCGCTCGGTGGAACTGATGCGCGGGTCGGCGGTACATATTGAAAGCGACGGCATTTACGGTTATACGAAGCGGATTGAGAAAAACGGCGCCGCGGAGACGACCGCGTATGTACAGACTGAGGTCAGAATCCGCAATACGACCGGCGCGGATCATTTGGCCCTTGTCGAGGTGTCCCTGGTGGAGGAAGCCGGGGGACGGAAGGCGGTAAGCCGCAGCGCGAAGATTCAGATCGACGCCAACAGCGCCCAGACCGCCTATATCGCGATGACAGTGGAGAATCCGCTTCTGTGGGACGCGGAGAATCCGAACCTGTACCGGCTTGAGGCGAAGGTTACGGACGCCGGTATTTTCAAGACGCATTTTGTGGAATCGGAAGTGAAAACGGTAGATGAGGACAGGACGCTGTTCGGTATCCGCACGGTTAGCGCGGACGTAAAGCACGGATTGCGGATCAACGGACAGACGGTAAAGCTGCGGGGAGGCTGCGTCCATCATGACAACGGCCTTCTGGGAGCGGTGTCCCTCTGCGACGCGGAGATTCGGCGGATCCGGGCGATGAAAGAGGTGGGCTTTAACGCGATCCGCACGACCCACAATCCTCCGTCAAAGGCGCTCGTAAAGACCTGCGACCGCCTGGGAATGTATGTGTTTGCGGAGGCGTTTGACGCGTGGGGCATAGGGAAGCAGCCGGGCGATTACAATCAGTATTTTGACGGCGACTGGGAGGCGGACCTGACCGCGTTTATTCTGCGGGACCGGAGCCATCCGTCCATCGTAATCTGGTCCACCGGCAATGAGATTTTCGAGAGAGGCGGTTTAAACCACGGCTATACGCTGGCGACCAGGCTGGCGGCGAAGATCCATGCCCTGGACTCCAGCCGCCCTGTCAGCAACGGGGTCTGCTCGTTCTGGAGCGGCTTAGACGATGAATTGATGAAGAGAAATCTGGAGAAAATGATGCGGAATATGCAGGCAGGTCTTCAGAACGCGGACGCCGGGGCGGCGGATCTGGACTGGGAGGAGATGACGGAAGCGTTCACCAACGGCCTGGATATCGTAGGTTACAATTATCTGGAGGATAAATACGTCCAGGATCACGAGCTGTATCCGGACCGGGTTATATTAGGTTCCGAGAATTTCCCGAAGGAGATCGGGAAGCGCTGGCCTATGGTAGAGAGTACGCCTTACGTGATCGGAGATTTCACCTGGACCGCGGTGGATTACATCGGGGAAGCGGGCATCGGGAAGTCGGTATTTCTCGATCCGAATGATTCAGGGCAGGGCGACAGAGAGTGGGCCCTTTCTTCCCACGCTTCCGCGTTCCCTTACCGTCTGGCCAATGACGCGGACATCGATATCAATGGTCTTGTTCTGCCGCAGGGCCGTTACCGGAGCGTGGTCTACGGCTCCGACGCGACCTGGCTTTTCTCCTATGATCCGGCCGATTACGGGAAGACGGAAATCCTGAGCAGGTGGGGCTTCCCGGCCTGCGTCAGGAGCTGGAACTGGGCCGGGGCGGAAGGAAAAGAGGTGTCTCTTCTGGTGTTCAGCCGCGCCGAGGAGGTGGAGCTTCTGGTAAACGGCCGCACGCTCGGGAGGAAAAAGAAGAACGAGGCGCTGGGCGTGGAAGAAATGCCGTGTACCTTTGTATTTGACGCGGTCTATGAGCCGGGAGAGGCGACGGCCGTCAGTTACAGCGGCGGAAAGGAAGTGTCCAGGGACGCCATAAAGACGGCGGGAGCCGCCTGCGCGCTCCGCGTAAGCGCGGACCGCGCGGAGATGGCGGCGGACGGACACAGCCTGATTTATGCGGAGGTCGAGGTGGTGGACGCGGACGGCAGGCTGGTGCCTGACGCGCAGGTTGCTCTGACCGCGGAGGCCGAGGGCGCGGCTTGGCTGGCCGGCTTCGGTTCCGCGAACCCGGTCACGGCGGAGAACTACACTTCCGGAAGCTTTACCACCTACCGGGGCCGTGCCTGCGGGATTCTGCGCAGCGGCTATGAAGCCGGGGAGGCGGTATTCACCGTGAAGAGCGAGGCGCTTGGCAGCGCTTCCCTGCGCGTGGAAGTGCGGTAAACGGTTTCGAAAGCGGACGGACGGCGAAAGCGGACGGAAGCGGAAGGACGGATGGAAAGGCAGGCAGATTTGGCGGCCATAGAGATGGGATCATATCAATGCCTTATGCGGCGGATGTTTTGCGGAAGCGAAACATCCGCCCTTTTTATGGCTGTCCTTTTTATGGCTGCATATGGAGCGCAATACATAAGGCCGCGCCGCGGCGGATTTCTGCAGAATACAATGCACAAAAAAGAAGCCCGCCTATTGTTCATATTAACGAAATGAATTAATTATCGAGAAAGATATTGATTAATTGATTAAGTAATGATATATTTATAATTAATTTAATAATTAATCGGGAATTCTTTGCGGGCGGCGTCCGTATGCGCGGCAGCACGGTTTAAGAAAGGGCAGGAAACACATGAATGTAAGGGAGAAATACGAGGAATGGCTTGAGAATCCGTATTTTGATGAAGAGACGAAGAAAGAGCTGCGAGGGATAGAAGGCGACGAAGCGCAGATCGAGGACCGCTTTTATCGGGATCTTGCGTTTGGAACCGGGGGCCTGCGGGGCGTGATCGGCGCGGGGACAAACCGGATGAACATCTATACGGTCCGCAAGGCGACACAAGGGCTGGCGAATTATATCCGGCAGGAGAGAGCGGCCGATCCGGTTCCGGGCGTCGCTGTTGCCTATGATTCACGGCATATGTCCAAGGAGTTTGCGGACGAGGCGGCCTGCTGCCTGGCGGCCAACGGGATTCGGGCCTGGGTATTTTCGTCCCTGCGGCCGACGCCGATGCTTTCCTTTGCCCTGCGGGAGCTGGGCTGTACGGCGGGCATTGTTGTAACCGCGAGTCATAACCCGCCGGAATATAATGGTTACAAGGTTTATTGGGCGGACGGAGCCCAGATCACGGCGCCCAGGGACAAAGAGATTATCCGTGAAGTGAACGCGATCTCCGATTACGCCTGTGTGAAGACCATGGAGAAGGCGGAGGCGGAGCAGCGCGGGCTTTACCGGCTGATTGGCAGCGAGATCGACGACCGCTACATGGAGGAGCTGAAACGGCTGGTGCTGGAACCGGAGATTGTGAGAACAGAGGCCAGAAAGCTGAAGGTCGTGTATACGCCGCTTCACGGAACCGGTAACCTTCCGGTGCGGCGTATTCTAAAGGAGTTGGGGTTTGAACAGGTTTACGTTGTAAAGGAACAGGAACTGCCGCATGGGGATTTTCCCACCGTATCGTATCCGAATCCGGAGGATGCGAAAGCATTTTCCCTGGCGCTTAAGCTGGCGGAAGAGGTGGACGCGGATATCGTTTTGGCGACGGACCCGGATGCGGATCGGCTGGGCGTCTACGCGAAGGATGCGGTCACCGGCAGGTATATGAGTTTTACCGGCAATATGTCGGGAATGCTGATCATGGAGTACCGCCTGTCCCGCAAAAAGGCCCAGGGCCGTCTTCCCGAAAACGGGGCCGTAGTTACAACGATCGTGTCCGGGAAAATGTCGAAGGCGATCGCGGACGCCTACGGCGTGAAGCGGATTGAGACGCTGACCGGATTTAAGTATATCGGTGAACAGATTAAGTACTTTGAACAGGAGCATTCCTTTGAGTATCTTTTCGGTTATGAGGAGAGTTACGGATGTCTTGTGGGAACCTACGCCAGGGACAAGGACGCGGTATCGGCGGTGATGGCCCTCTGCGAGGCGGCGGCCTGGTATCATTATCACGGAATGACGCTGTGCGATCAGATGCGTCAGCTGTACCGCGCTTACGGGTATCACAGGGAAGGCCTGTGTACGGTTACATTAAAGGGACAGGACGGCGCGAGGAGAATCCGGGAGATCATGGAAGGGATAAGGAGCAGCGTGCCGCAGGAGATTGGCGGCGCGCGTGTGACGCAGTTTCGGGATTACCGGAAGAATCTGGTGCTGGACTGTGCGTCCGGCAGGCAGACGGCAGCCGGGCTTCCGGAATCGGATGTGCTGTATTTTGAAATGGAAGGCGGAGCCTGGTGCTGCGTGCGGCCGTCAGGCACGGAGCCGAAGATCAAATTCTATGTCGGCGTTCTGGGAACGGATGAGGAGGACGCCGCAGGGAAGCTGGAGCATATGACGGCGGCGGCGCAGGAGATGGTCCGCTGAGAGCGAGAGCGGCGCCGGAAGCAGAAACCGGAAAAACAGCGCAGGAAATTTGAGCAGGAAAACAGCGAAAAGCAGGCGCCGGAAGCTTGGAAACCGGCGCCGGGAACAGGGGGACAGGCTATGGGGATCGTGAGGTTAAAACCAAGCTGTAAGGATTATATCTGGGGCGGACGCCGTCTGATCGAGGAGTACGGCAAGCAGTACGACGGGGATGTGCTGGCGGAGTGCTGGGAGCTGTCCTGTCACCCGGACGGCCCGTCCGTGGTGGACAGCGGGCCATGTGCCGGCATGACGCTTCCGGAATACATACAGAAGCTGGGGAAAGAGGCGCTGGGAGTCCATTGCAGGCGCTTTCGGGATTTTCCGATTCTGATCAAATTCATTGACGCGAGGGAAAATCTGTCGATCCAGGTTCATCCGGACAACCGGTACGCCCTGCAGCACGAAGGGCAGTATGGCAAGACCGAGATGTGGTATGTGATGGACGCGGGACCGGAGGCGTTCCTTTACTATGGGTTTCAGAAGGAGATCAGCCGGGAGGAGTTCGCCCAAAGAATCCGTGAGGACACGCTCTTGGAGGTTCTGAACGCGGTGCCCGTGCGGAAAGGGGACGTGCTGTTCATTGAAGCCGGAACCATCCATGCCATCGGCAAGGACATTCTGATCGCGGAGATTCAGCAGAATTCCAACGTGACCTACCGTGTGTACGACTATGGCCGCGTGGGTAAGGACGGTAAAAAGCGCGATCTGCATATCGAAAAAGCGCTGGCTGTCACGAACCGGACGCCGATCCGAAAGAGCGGCGGCAGCTATCCCCATGTGGCTGACTGCGACTATTTTACGGTGGATCGTGTGACGCTGGACGGCACAATGATGAAGCTTTTGAGGGGGACGGTTTCGGGGGAATCTTTTGCCAGCATTCTGGTACTTGACGGGGAGGGCCAGATCTCCTGCCAGGGGGAAACGGTGGCTTACCGGAAGGGCGACAGCTTCTTTCTGGCTGCCGGAAGCGGTGAGTATCAGATCGAGGGGAGCTGCGACGCGCTGATCACCCGGATTCGCGAGAAATCGGCGCCGGTGCGGATCGGCATCGATATCGGCGGGACGGACACCCGGATTGGTCTTGTGGATATTCACCAGAAGCTGATCGCGGAGAAGGTCATGCCGACGAGGGCGGAGCGCGGCGCACAGAGAGTGGCCGAGGATATCGCTGCCCGGACGCGGGAGCTTTTGGAGGAGACCGGAATCTGCATCGACCAGTGCGTGGGAGCCGGCGTCGGCGTGCCAGGAACCGTGGACAGGGAAAAAGGGATCGTCCGCTATTCCAATAATATCCGCTGGGAGAATGTGAGTCTGGCGGAAATGTTTCGGAATTTGTTCCCGATTCCGGTGCGGATTGCCAATAACGCCGACTGTGCGGCGCTCGGCGAGTCCGTGGCCGGCGCGGGGAAGGACTGTCAGGATCTGGTCATGCTGACGCTGGGAACCGGGGTCGGCAGCGGAATCATTCTGGACGGCGAAATCTACGAGGGAGGCCACGTGGGCGGCGCGGAGCTGGGCCATATGGTCATTGTGGAGAACGGCGAGCCCTGCAGCTGCGGGCGGAGAGGATGCCTGGAGGCCTACGTATCGCTCCCGGCGCTGGTCCGCGAGGCTGAAAAGGCATGCGGGCGCGCGCTTCTGCCGGAACAGATTTTTGCGGCGGCGGAGGCGGGAGACGGGGCGCTTCTGCCGGTGGTGGAGGAATATATCCGCAGACTGGGAACCGGAATTGTGAATATTGTTAATATCTTCCGTCCGCAGGAGGTTCTGCTGGGCGGCGAGATACCGTCCGGAGGCGAGACGCTTCTGGAACCGCTGCGGCGAATGGTTTCAGAGAACTGCTTCGGCGGTCCGGGCGGGGAGCAGCCGGAACTGGCTATGGCGGCTCTCGGCAGCAAGGCAGGGATGATCGGGGCGGCGAATCTGTAAACGCCCAAAAACCGCACGTTTTGAGGGAACGGACGGGGTCAGCGAAATCAGGCGCATCCGGCATCCTGTAGAAAAGGAGAATATTGAAACAGAATATACAGCAATGAGAGGAGAATGATCATGAGTAAGTACAAATTAATTGCACCGCCTGTTCCGAATATGCCATGGCAGGAGGAACCGGCTTCCTTCACCGGAGCGCCCGTCTGGCGTTACAGTGAGAATCCCATCATCGGCCGCAATCCGCTGAAAAATGTGGCGCGCATTTTCAACAGCGCCGTTATGCCCTACGGGGATGCTTTCATCGGCGTGTTCCGCGGCGAGCAGAACAATGGGATCCCTTATATCTATCTGGGCAGAAGCGGGGATGCCGTTCGCTGGGAGTTTGACGAGGAGAAGATCCCGTTCGTGGACGAGGAGGGAAAGCCGTTCATGCCGGTTTACGCCTATGATCCGCGCCTGGTGAAGGTGGAGGATACCTACTACATCATCTGGTGCCAGGATTTTTACGGCGCGGCCATCGGCATGGCGAAGACGACGGATTTTAAGACGTTTACGCGGCTGGAGAATCCATTTCTGCCGTTTAACCGCAATGCGGTGCTGTTTCCGCGGAAGATTCACGGAAATTACTGCCTGCTGAGCCGTCCGTCAGACAGCGGCCATACGCCGTTTGGCGACGTGTTCTTAAGCGAGAGCCCGGATCTGGTATACTGGGGCAGGCACAGGCATGTGATGAGCAAGGGAAGCGAGTGGTGGGAGTCCTTAAAGATCGGCGGCGGCGCGGCTCCGATTGAGACCAGCGAAGGATGGCTTCTGTTCTACCACGGCGTTTCCGGAACCTGCAACGGTTATGTCTACAGCATCGGCGGCGCGATTCTCGATATCGACGATCCGTCCGTCGTGAAGTACCGCTGCGAGGATTTCCTTCTGACGCCGGAGGAATGGTATGAGGAGCGGGGGTTTGTGCCCAATGTCTGCTTCCCCTGCGCGACGATTCACGACAGCGAAAGCGGCCGGATCGCGATCTATTACGGCGCGGCGGACAGCTATGTGGGGTTGGCGTTTACGAAGCTGGATGATATTATAGATTACATCAAAGACCATAGCAAGGTGAATACGACGGATACGGAGATCGGAAGAAGGTAAAAATGAGGAAGAATGTGGAAGACGCGGCCGGAAAGACTGCGGAAAATGCTGCCGTCTGGCGGCAGAAGCTGGCGCCGTACGCGCAGACGGACGACGTATGGATTTCTCCCTGGGATGAGAAGCTGCAGTACGAGGGGCGGATTGACTTTAGCGGGGAAGCCGGGCCGGTGTGGGTATATCCGGCAACCTATGTAAAACTGAGGTTTACCGGAGACAGGTTGTCTGTGGTGCTGACCAATGAGCACGCCTACTGGGACAATTATCTGGGTTATCTTTTGGATGGAGGGCAGTATTGCGTGAAGCTGCCGGAAAGCGGAACGGCGTGCGTGGAACTTATGGGGGCCGCGCAGGCGGGGACGCCGCGCGCCGCAGGCGCGGGTTCCGGCAGCGTGCCGGCCTGTGAGAGCGCGGCGGTCCATGACCTGCTCCTCTTCAAACGTCAGGACTCCTGCCATATGGTGCAGATACACGGTTTCCTCGGAAATCCGGGTCTGCGGCTCCTTCCGTGTGAGCCTTTACCGCAGCGCTGCATCGAGGTTTACGGCGATTCCGTGTCTGCCGGCGAGGTGTCGGAGGCGGTAGACTACTGCGGACTGCCGGATCCGGATCATCACGGGGAATATTCCAACAGCTACTATTCCTATGCGTGGCTTACGGCCCGCCGGTTGGGGGCCAGACTCCACGATATCGCCCAGGGCGGCATCGCCCTCATGGACGGCTGCGGATATTTCATGGAGCCGCGGCAGCAGGGGATGGAGAGCATTTATGACCTGATCCAGTACCAGCCGCAGATTCTCGGCGGCCGGCCGGCAGTGAAATGGGATTTCGGCCGGTATCGTCCCCAGGTCGTGCTTGTGGCACTGGGGCAGAACGACGCCTATCCGGCCGATTTCTGCGGCGAAGATTACGACGGAGAGAAGTCCGCGGCGTGGCGGGCGCATTATGCGGAGTTCGTGCGGCGGCTCTGCCGAATCCATCCGCAGGCCCAGATCATCTGCATGACCACGATCCTGGGGCATCATCCCAACTGGGACAGGGCCATCGGGGAGGTGTGCAGGCAGCTTTTCATGGAACATTTGCCGGTGCGTCATTTCATGTTCAGTAAGAACGGCTGCGGAACGCAGGGCCATATCCGGGTTCCGGAGGCGGAACAGATGGCGAAGGAGCTTTCGGCATTCATCGAGAGTCTGGGCGAGGATATCTGGCGTGATACGACGCGCCTTCAAAACGTCATGAGGCGCGCGGCTGCCGGAGAGGATGCTGCCATTGGCTTTCTGGGCGGCTCCATTACCCAGGGAAGCCTTGCATCGGGGCCGGAAAAATGTTACGCCGCGCTGACGTTTGACTGGTGGCAGGGACATTTTCCGTCGTCGAAGGCGCGGTATATCAATGCCGGAATCGGGGGTACCACCTCCCATTACGGCGCTGCCCGGGCGGAGGACGATCTGCTTTCGTACCGGCCGGATCTGGTGTTCGTGGAATTCTCGGTCAACGATACGGATGATTCCCATTTTATGGAGACCTATGAGGGACTGATCCGCCGAATCTGGAACTGTGACTGGCAGCCGGCCGTCGTGCTGATCCACAACCGCTTCTATGATACCGGAGCTTCGGCGCAGCCGGTTCACGACCGGATCGGACGCCATTACGGGCTGCCGCGGGTCTGCGTGGGCGATGTGCTCTGGGGAAAGCTCCAGACAGGGGAACTGACCGCGGAAGAGGTGACGCCGGACGGCCTGCATCCCAACGACAGGGGGCATAGAATGATCGCGGAGATGATCTGCGGCTTCCTTGAGAAGGTAGATGAGGAACGGAGGGGAGAAGTCCGGCAGGAGAAGCTGTGCGAGGAAGAAGCGGAGCGGGGGCAGGCGTCTGCTGGGATGGCAATTCCTCAGCCGCTCACCCGCAACCGATATGAACATGCCAGGCGTCTTCGCGCCGCGGATATCGCGCCTGCGGCAAACGCCGGTTTCGAGGCGGATGCAGCGCCTCAGCAGGGGCTTGCGGACGTCTTTAAGCGCGGGTGGACCGCCATTTTAAACGGCGCTGAGATCACCTTCTGTTTCCGGGCATCCTGTATCGCGGTTCAGTACCGCCGGACAATCCGGGGACGCGCGCCGAAGGCTGAGGTCTATCTGGACTGTGCCGCTATACAGAAAAAGCCGCGGACGGTTCTGGACGGCAATTTTGATGAGACCTGGGGAGACTGTCTCGCGCTTGAGACGGTCCTTGAAGCGGAGACAGAGGCGATGCATACGCTGACGCTCCGGCTTACGGACGCGGAGGAGGCGGAAATCCCGTTTTACCTGGTGTCGCTGATTATTGCGTGACTGCGCGGGCGGTATGGAGAATCGTTTTCGAAATTTTGCTGGATTGAGTTTTTAGAAATTGTTTTGGGAGGAAAGCCCGGCAGGACGAACGCTGCCGGGCTTTTTGAAAGAAAAAAATAAAAAAACATCTCAAAAAGAAGCTGGCGAGATACATTGCGAGATACCATGCATGTTATAATCATACCCATAACAAGGGGTATCTGCTTTATGAACAAACATGGCTGCTGCATTTAGAGCAGAAAGAGAGGAAAGTATAATGCTGTTAACGCGGGTGAAAAAGAATTATCGGAGGTTGGGAGCATTCCTGCTGTCCCTGGCGATGGTCGCCACGAACGTGATGACCGCCGGACTGGGTACGGCGTATGCTGCCGAGAGCGCCTCTGCTGTCCGCTACGTGATCGACGAGCAGGAGCTTCAGGATGCGATTACGGCGGCAAAGGAGTCCGGCGATTTGTTTGATTTTGGGTGGCTCGCGGCGGAGGAAGATCAGAACAGTCTTGGGGAATACCGTAAACTTCTGGGATCCGATACCGACGAGGTTTATGAATTGTCGGTGCGTCCGTGGGAGCTTTTGCCCGCGGACGGCGCGGAGGTGCGCGTACTTTATCATGCGGGGACAGACCGCGTGATCCTGCTCTTCATCAATGCGGGTGAAGAGACAATGGCGTTCCGCGCGCAGATCGGAAATTATATAACCCAGATCGTGCAGGTGAAATCCGCGATGCCGGCGGAGGAGGCGTACGGCGCGGGCTTTGGCGCAGGCGGCGCAGGCCTCGGAGCGGGCGGAAGCGTCGTTAAGGAGACAGACGCCGACGGCAATATCATTGGCGAAGACGTGCTGGAGACGGACGCGGACGGCAATATCATCGGCGGAGAGAAAATGGAGACAGACGCGGACGGCAATCCGGCCGGTGGGATGGGTTCCGAAACAGACGAAGACGATGTCCTTGACGGCGATATGCCCGCGGATGATGGGCTGCAGGAAGACGAGACATCGGAATCCGATGAGACGGAGGAAGTGATGCCGTCAGACGACGTCTCTGAACCGACAGGCTCCGAGACGAATACAGAAGAAGCAGACGGAGAAACCGAGAAGCAGACGGAGGGGCCGCAGAGCCCGGCGCCGGAGAATGAAGCGTACGGCTCCGGGCAGGAAGCGAATGGGGTGTCCTCCCAGCAGTTGGACGCGGATGAGCAGGATTTTGGGGACAATGAGACGGCGCCGGAAGCCGATTCAGGGGCTGACGAAGACGACACAGGCACGGAGCCGGCTTCGGAACCCATTTCTACGCAGCCGTCTGTGGAAATCGCGAATGACCAGGTTCCTCTGGCAGCGCAGCCGATGCCGAAGGAGGAATCGGAATCGGAACCGGAACCGGCGACCCCTTCCAACGGAACTTCGTCCGGGTCGCTCTCAGGAGGCGGTTCAGGCGGCGGTGCCGCGGGCGCCTTCCGGGGGGGCGGGGAATACGATCCGTTAGCCGAACTGTCCGAAGAGGAACGGGCGCAGTACAAAGTGCTGCTTTCCAATTCGAATACGCATAACGCGGAGGAGAAAATCTATCCGGCCCTGTCCATCGACGATGGAATGGCATATGCCCGCGCTGTCTCTATCCCGGCAAAGCTGCTCGGCGTGGAGGAAGATTACTCCGAACTGATGCAGGCCGTGCTTGAGATGATCGGGGCGCTTCCGTCTGCGGAGGAGATATCCGTGGCGGAAGAGAGCGTGATTGCGGAGATTACCGATGAGGAGACAGACGGGGAGTCTGACGCCTCTGATTCAGGTATCTCGACAATAGGAAATACGTTGGGTGGGATGCAGACCTTTGCGCTTCCGGGAATGTCTGAACCCGGTACTGAGGAGGAAACGTCGGCTGCGCGCAGCTCCTTTGCGGACGCGATGGGCGGCAGCAACGCGTCTCTCGAATCCCGACAGGCGATCGTAGAGAAATTTATCGCATATATAACGGAAGTAAAGGAAGAGACGGCGGAGACCCGCGAAGCCTATGACGGGCTGCCGGAGGCCGCGAGGACTGCTTTTGATAAGGAAAATCCGGATGAGATAGCCAAGCTGAAAGAACTGGAAGAGAAACTGGCCGGTATCAACGCGGATGAACTGCTTGCCATGATTAACGCGGAAAACGCCGCGGCAGTGCTTACCGGCGCTGACGGTACGTTTGCCACCTATTTCTCCCTGCAGGAAGCGATAGATCAAGTGCCGGCCGGAGCTGCGGCGGACAGCACGGTGATTCATCTGCTGACGGATGTGAAGGAAAATATCATGTCGAAGGGGAAGAGCTATACGCTGGACATGGATGGCTACATCATTGAAGCCGGCAAGGCGAACGACAGCGTATACTCGATCAGCGGCGGCACGGTAGTGATCAACAACGGTATCCTCCGCGGCGGCTATATGGTGCGCGCGGCGGCCCAAAATAACTGGAGGACCGTCAAGAACGGCATGGGTCTGCATATCGAAGGGGCGGCCAATGTCACGGTCAACAGTGTTACGATTACGGACAACCGGATCGAAGGTTCCGCGTCAGGTGAAAGCAACCTCTATGGCCTCGGCGTGTATGTTTCCGGAGGAAGCGATGTGACCATGACCGGCTGTACCATTTCGGACAATGTCGGCGATTACAGGATTTACGGAATAGGTCTTGCGGTGGACGGCGCGGAATTGACAATGAACGACTGTACGATTTCCGGCAACCGGTCCGATTATATGAAACAGCGGTCCAGCAAAGCGTCAAACACCAACACGGGTACGGTTTATCTGCAGAACGGCGCTGTTCTGAACGGCAACGGCTTAAAGATTCTGGATAACTATGTGGATTACAAAGGCGGTGCGGTCTGCTCCAAGGATTCTACCCTGAATCTGACGGATTCTGAGATCAACGGCAACAGTGTTGACACGGCAAGCTCCGGTACGTATGTGTTTGAAGTCTCCGGAGGAAACGTGGCGCTTAAGAATGTAGAGATCAGCAGCAATATATCCAGGAGCACGGGCGGAAGTCTTTATGTGTCCGGTGCAAACAGCCTGGCTTTGGACGGCGTGACATTCTCGGGGAATAATGAAGGAATTCAGATCAGCGCCCCGCAGAGTTGTTCCCTTACCAATGTGACCGTAGAGAATCACGAGCTTGCAAGCAGCGGCGATCTGATCAATATATCGTCGTCCGCTCCGGTGACGATTAAGGGGATGAAGGTCAGCGACAACACGGTGAAGGGTTACAGCCTCTACAAGCGCTCGGTGCTTCACTTTACGGGTTCCGGTCAGAAACTGGTGGAGGACAGTGAATTTACCGGCAACAAGGTTACAGACGGCACAAACGGCGCGACGATAACGGTGGAAGGCGGCGCGGCGGATATCGTAAACACGAAGCTCACAGGCAACATCGGACGTTACGCGGGAGGTATCTATGCGCTCAGTGCGGGCGGCGTGAACGTCAAGGGATGTACGATCAGCGGAAATTCCGGCAATAATGCGGGCGGTATCTATGCCGATAAGACGGTTACGGTTGAGGACACCGTAATTAAGGAAAATACGCTCCTCGGAAAGGCCACGCAGGGCGCGGGCGGCATCTATGTGCCTGCAAATGCGGTCTTTAAGATGACATCCGGCGCGGTGTATGACAATAAGATCGCGGAAGGCACCAATGTGGCGTATGATGTCATGATTTATAGTAATGGAACCGCGGATATCCTGGCTCCTGCGGACATGACTGACGGAGAAAAGGATTTCACCGACTATGGATGGCTGAACACCGGTACGAATGTGTTTGAGGATACAATCAGCGGGAAAACCACCACTACAAAGAGTCTGCTTGTTATGTCGGCCGAGGCCAACTGGCTGGCGAAAATCGGCGATGGGACGTTCACTACGCTTAAAGGGGCGATTGAGGCCGCGCAGCCGGGAGATATTATCGTGCTGAATCAGGAGCGCAGACAGATTCCGACAGAGAGGCTTTCCATCAACAAGGACGTCACGATTGATCTGAACGGCGCGGCCATAAAGGGGACCGGTCTCAGGATCGGCAACGGCGACAGCGTACTGAATGTAAAGAGCGGAACGCTGACGCTGAAAGGCACAGGCAGCATCCTGGCCAATACGGACAACGCATATAAGATCAATGTCGCGGAAGGCGCCCATCTGGTGCTTGACGGAGATATCGCGTTAGCGGACGGCGGAACAAGTCTTTCGGCTCCTCTGACGAATGGCGGAACCGTGGATATCAACGGGAAGATTACAGGGGCAATCCGTATATTCAACAAAGGAATACTGAATGTGAATGCGCATGTGAATACGCTGTCCCTTGGAGTCAGCAGCAAGTCAATGACAACCTGGGATGGTAAATCAGCTATTTATCTTTCGAACACTGTCGACGAGATTAAGATTGTCTCCATGATAAGGGGGGCATATCTGACGGCGAAGGAAGGATTCAAAGCAGATAAAGTGACGATATCCTCCTGGACCTCAGGTATCACGACAAGTGAATGGACAGATGAGAATTCGGAACCGGATCCGATCCCGATCATCCGCGGCAAGATAGAGAAGCTTCCGGAGGTTACGTGGTCGTCCAAGCCGAAAAGTCCCTTCGTCATTTTTGACCTGGTCGATGATCCGGATAAGGATAAGAATGCCGAATTTGACAAGGCGGTGGTGCTGTGCAAGGTAGAGGCCGGCGAGCGCTTCCTGTACGTCGATCCGAAAGGCGTCGATAGTGATGAAAATGATGGATTTACGGTAGATAAACCGCTCAAATCCCTGAAGAAAGCGATTGATTGGATCAACGGTGAGGGAAAGGACAGTAAGAAGCACGCCGTAAAGGACATTTATCTGATGAATGCTCTTACGGAGGATGATTTTAAGGATATCGCCACATGGCCGGAGGGCGTGCGTCTGGTGCGCGAGAGCAGCTACCGGGGAACTATGATCAAGGCGACCAAGGAGCTGACCCTTGAAAATATGACGATAGACGGCGGTTACGCGGACAGCGCGGTAACGGCTGAGGCGGCTATGATCGAGGTGAGCGGTAATCTGACCCTGAAGAATGTAACCCTTCAGAATAACGTGCGCGATACCTCGAAAAACCCCAATATAGGCGGCGGCGCTCTCTATATCACAGGAGCGGGCGCAAAGGTAAAAATGAATGGCGGCGAGATTAAGAACAACAGCGCGGTGTTCGGCGGCGGCGTAGCTATCAGCAGAGGAACGTTTACGATGGAGGATGGCACGATCGAGGAGAATACGGCGAGCTCCGTCAAGAACTGGACGTCATCCGGCGGCGGCGTGTTTGTCAGCTATGGCGGTGACTTCATTATGAAAGGCGGTACAATCCGCGGGAATACGGCCAGTCAGTACAGCACCCGCGGCGGCAATGGCGGCGGGGTCGGCGTCGGCGCTGAGAATACGGCCTATTCAGACGGAACGCCCCAATTTCATATGAATGGCGGAAGCATTGTTAAGAATATCGCTACAGGTCAGGGCGGAGGCATTTATATCCAGGCTGACTGCGAGGCACATATTAGCGCCGGCGAAATCAGCTATAATGAGTGCTATTCTCATACGCCGACAGGCGGTCTGTACGGCGGCGGCGGAATCTATGTCAACGGCTGGAAGGACAATGAGGAGCACAAGGTCGGAGGTCTTTATCTGACCAACGTCGAGATTACCGGTAATACGGCTGCTTCCAACGGCGGCGCGATTGCCGCGTGCCCCTCTTCCAAGGATTACATCTATATGAAGAATGGCGGCGCGATCTACGACAATACTGTGAATGGAAAGAAATATGACATCTATGTCAATTTCATACAGATCGGCGGCATGGGCGGCTGGGTGAATGTCAGCAATGATAATATACGGTTCACTTCTTTCGACGGGGAACAGCGTCCGTACCATTGGAAGTATGTGGACAGCGGAAAAGAGGTGCCGGTAAACCATCTCGACGATATTCATTCGTGGGATAACAGCACGTTAAAGATTTATACGGATCTTGAAGAACCGACCAAAGAATATGCTGTCAAGATGACAGGCAACAAATCGGCGACCAGCGGCGGCGCGATCGGTACGAACGGTACTTTGAGGATCGGCGACCAGGAAGAAATTGAGATGACACTGCAGAAAGAGTGGGAATACGGAGAGCTTACCGAAGAACAGCTTCAGAGTCTCAAGATTCCGACAGAAGTGGTTATCAATGTATATCGCGGCGTCAGGAAAAGCACGAGCGGTACGACAGGAACAGAAAGTGCGTCGAATAATGCTGCCGGAATAAAGCTTATGGCGTATAACGGCGGGATACAGCTGCTTAACGGGGCCGGAATCGATCCTGAGAAGAGGGAACCTGAAAATGGGAACGCCCAGATGGTTGCGGACTGGAATGATCCAAAGTATGCGGATATTGACTGGGGCGCTGAGAACGTAGAAGACCGCGAACCGATATTCTCTCTCGTACTGAGGCGGACCCCGATGCAGAAGGCATGGAATTCGGTGACCTTCCGCGATTTCCTGAAGAAGGATGCAGAAGGCAATCTTTATTACTACTATTTTGAGGAGATCATGCCGTCCGATACATCGGAAGACGAGATGGGAAAGAACCAGGAGACGGAGCAGAAAATACAGCTGGCAGACCTGTTCAAACGCATGTTTGAGGAAGGATCATACGGAGGAGAAACAGGCAGAATGGAAGTAGATGATGCGATGTATGCGTCGATGCTTACATTTGCCGAAGCTGTCAGCGAGTTTGCGACAATCGGCGGTTACAGGCCGGAGATTGAAGTGGACGGTACTACGATCAGGATCAAGAATACTCCGATCAGCAATCTGGTGCTTGCCAAGATTGTGAAGACATACGGAAGACAGGATGAGGATACGGATAAGGACGTTACGTTCCAGATCCGCCTCAAAAAGGATGGAAAAACCTATACACCGGAGTCTTTGCAGGCTCTGGTTGGAGATGCCCAGGAAACTACCGCCTTGACCCCGGATGCTTCCGGTCTGTATTCGGTCAATGTGAATGTTGATCCGTCCTTCGTGAAGAAAGACGTTGATGTTAATCTTGACGTCGATCTTGATCGGGATGGTAATAAGGATACGGTCAAGGTTACGGCCTATATGAGCTTTCCCGTTATCCTTCTGAATCTTGAGAGCGGTGTAACGTGCGAGATTGTAGAGTTAGGCGGGGAGGAAGCGCATAACTGTGCGGATGCTGTTTATGTCGGATACAATGACAGAGGGTCTTTATTGGAGAGCAAATCGGCCGGCTTCGAGCTGACCGAGGGTGAAAACAGCGTGGTGTTCCAGAATCGGTATGATGCCGGAGATTTGGAACTGAGGAAACGTGTCGTTGTTCCGGAAGGAGTGAAGCTTGCCGAACTGCCCGAATTTGAATTTACGGTTGAAGTGAAGCCGGCGAACGGCCGTCAGCTTCATAACGGGCAGTATGACGCGGTGAGGACGGACAGCGCCGGAGAAGTGACATACGAAAAAGTGGACTTTGTAAACGGCGTTGCCAGTGTTACCCTGCAGGACGGCGAGTCACTCCGAATCCCTGGTCTGCCGGCAGATGCTGACTTTACGGTGAAAGAGAAAGCTCAGGAAGATTATACCGAGTCCTACCGGGTACTGCTTCCGGATCAAAACGCAAACGGCAAGACCGATGAAGACGAGGTGCTTGAGAACTGCAATACGGGGAAGATTCAGATAAATACGGTTGTCGTCGTAGAAACGGAAAACCGCATCGATACCGGCAGTCTGGAGCTGAGAAAAACGGTTGTGTCGGATACGGGCGAGCCGCTGTCGGAGGAAGAGAAAAACACGGAATTCCATTTTGACGTGACATTCCGGCACCCGTACGCGAGCGAGATGAAGGTTCTGGTTGACGGTCAGGAGCGTGTGCTTAAGCTTACAAAATCCGGGGAGCTGTACGAGGGGAGCATCGATGATCTTGCCTTAAAGGCGGATGAAAAGCGAACCATTACCAATCTCCTGGCCGGAACTCAATATACGGTTTCGGAGAAAGAGATACCGGAGGGCTACTATGCGGATTACGGAGAGACCGGCGCCGCGGAAGCGGCCGGGCAGATTCAGGCAGACCAGACGGCGGTAGTTTCGGTTACGAACCATCACGGAGGAGACAATCCTCCTCCGCCAAGCGATAATCCTCCGCCGCCAAGCGACAATCCTCCTCCGCCAGGAGACAATCCTCCTCCGCCGAGCTACACGCCGCCCGCGACGCCGGAGTATCCGAGCAGCAATCCTCCGACGCCCACGACGCCTGTTACCAATATCCCGGATGAGCCGACGCCTCTGTCAGGCCTCGAGACGATCCTGGATGAGGATGTGCCGTTGGCCTTCATGGCCCCGATGACCGGAGATGAGAAGCCGGTCGGCGCGGCGGCTCTGTTTGGCCTGGTAGCGCTGGGAATGATGGGAATATTCGGAATCCTCGGGCGCAGGAAAAATGAGGAAGACGCATAGGCAATAAAGTGTGCGGACAGTCAGTGATTTTATTATATCGTTTCCATGCGGAAAGCGTGCCGGCGGCACGCTTTTTGCATGCCCGGAAGAGGCAATCCGCAGCGTATTTTGCATCGCCTGTGAGGATATATTTGACAAGAATGCACCTTTAAGCTATAATTTAAGCAAATTAAGTATCGATTCTGGAGTTCGCGCTTCGGGCGGGCCGGGTCGGATGGTATGGTATGGGGGATATTTTATGGCGAAGGTTCGAATGCAGGACATAGCGGATCAACTGGGGGTCAGTGCGGTCACCGTGCACAATGCGCTGACGGGCAAGCGCGGGGTGAGCGACGCGATGCGGGAGAAAGTGGTCAGTACCGCCAGGGAGATGGGGTATTTTCAGGAGCGCCGCAATATCGGCAGTCTCCGCAATATTGGGGTTATTATTTCAGAGAGATATCTGGCGACCTACACCACATTTTATTGGAAAATGTATCAGGAGCTGATGCTGGCCGCATCCGACCTGAACTGTATGGTCAGCGCCGAGATTCTCAAGCGGGAAACGGAGAGGAATCAGCTTCTGCCGCGTTTTGTCGAGGAAAATGCGGTGGAAGGACTGATTATCATGGGCGAGCTCAGCAGAGAATATATAGCGGTTCTGCGGAATCGGGTCAGGCAGCCGGTGATCATGATGGATTTCTATTATAAGGACGTGGCTGACGACGCGGTGATTACCGATGGCTTCTATGGTACCTATCTTCTGACGGAATATCTTTATAATAAAGGGTTTCGCAAGATGGCGTTTGTGGGTTCTATTCATGCGACCAGCAGCATCATGGATCGCTATTGCGGTTTCTGCCGTTCCGTGCTGGAGCATAAGCTGCTTTTCCTTGAAGAATGGCAGATGGAAGACCGCAAGGAGGACGGGGAGATCGTCCTGAAACTGCCGGAGCATATGCCGGAGGCGTTCGTCTGCAACTGCGATCTGGTGGCGAGTCATCTGATCGATGTTCTGAAGGAGAACGGATACCGCGTGCCGGAGGATGTCTCGGTGGTCGGTTTTGACAATTATCTGTATCCGGGACTTCCCAACCGGGATATCACCACCTACGAGGTGGATATGCATTGGATGGCGGATGCCGCCCTGCGGAAAGTTATGAGGCGCATCGAGTCGCCAAACGGACGCGAAAGGCTCAGCCTGGTTTCTGGTTTCATTGTGGAAAAGGGGAGCGTGCGTTAAAAAGAGGATTCCTTTATCGTTACAGAATGGATGCCTGGAGCAGGCGAATCCGGAATCTCATCCGGATTCGCCTGCTCCAGTTTTTTGGTGCGAAAGGAGATGACAGAGCACTGTCAGCATTTAATATAATCTTCTGTTATTAATTTTGTTTGAAATTAATATAGCATTAAGTAAAAGAAATCCAAACATATATATCTATATGCAAGCGGCAAAAAGTTCTTTTTATCAAGAACATCTTAAATCGAAAATTGACAGCGGATCTCTGCATGAATAGTGCGTTTTCTACAAAAAATTACCACATAAATATACAATGTGCTGAAAACCAACTTAAGTATTGACAAAACAAATGGTTAAATATACAATTAATAATAAAGCAATAAGTTAATTAATTCTTTAATAGGAGGAAATGGAGGATGATGAAACGGTTACAGAAAAGCCAGACATGTCTTTTCGCGGCCGGCGTCTTCCTTGCAGCCCTGTGTCTGAGCGGGTATGGCAGTGTCGGTATGACCGCCCGCGCCGCGACAGACAAGTCCCTGGAGGATTATAAGGACGTGCTCAACTACACCGCTGAGTACCAGGACTATGAGGAATACCAGGCTCAGTACCCGGACAGCGTCTGGCCGGAAGATGTCTATGAGATCGAAGGCGGCGACTTCGTGCGCAGCGAAGGAAAAGAAGCGCCGGAGATTCTCACGGACTACATGGGCAGGGCGGGAAAATCCGTCTATACCTATGACACCGGTATGGTCGAGTACCAGGTGGACATCCGTACATCCGGCATGTACCAGCTTGCGCTGACCTATTATCCGGTCGAGGGCAACGGTTCTTCCATCCAGCGCGGCTTCTTCGTGGACGGCGAGCTGCCGTACCGCCAGATGGCCGAGGTGGAATTCTCCCGCGTCTGGGTCAATTCTGTGAATGAGTGGGAATCGGACAATCAGGGGAATGATCTGAAGCCTACCCAGATCGAAGCGCCGGAGTGGGTCACCAGTCAGCTCTACGACGTGGACGGCTACGTGGTAGAGCCTTTAAGCGTTTATCTGGAGGCCGGGAGCCACACAATCACTGTCGTTTCCCAGAGGGAACCCATGGTCATCGGCAGCCTGATCCTTAAGAATGAGCCCGATACCTTAAGCTACGCGGATCAGCTTGCCGCCTGGCAGGCGTCGGGGGCAAAGGACACCGCGGGACGGACCATCGAGCTGCAGGCCGAATACGCGCAGAAGAAATCATCCAGCATGCTCTATCCGACGCAGGACCAGTCTTCTCCGGCGATCCTTCCCTACAGCGCGAGGGCGCTTAAGAACAACACCATCGGCGGAAACGGCTGGAGCCATACGGGCCAGTGGATCGAGTGGGAGTTCGACGTGCCGGAGGACGGTTTCTACAATATTGCCCTTCACGCCAAGCAGAACTTCGTCAAGGGTATCTACGTATCCCGCAAGATCATGATTGACGACGTGGTTCCGTTCAGCGAGATGGATCATTATGGATTTACATACGACGGCGACTGGAAGATGATGAAGCTTGCGGACAGCGACGGCGAGGCGTACCGCTTCTATCTGACGGCCGGCCGTCACTCCTTAAAAATGCAGGTGGTACTGGGCGATTTCGCCCAGGTGGTAAACGATGTGCAGAACGTGGTGACGAAGCTGAACAGCACGTACCGCAGCATCATCCGTATTACCGGCGTGGCGCCGGATGAGTACCGCGACTACCAGATTGAGAAGCGTCTCCCGACCCTGACCGGGAACCTGACGGAGATCAAGAACGATCTGGACGCGATCCTGGCGAAGCTGGAAACGTTAAATGTTCGGGGCAGCGAGGAAAACGTGATCATCACCATGCGCGACCAGCTGCAGGACATTGTAAAGGACACGGAGAAGGTCACCAAGATGGTCGGCGACTTTAAGACCAACGTCAGCGCCCTGGGCACCTGGATCTCCAACGCCCAGTCCCAGCCGCTGCAGCTGGACGCTATTTACGTCCTGTCCCCGGACCAGGATCTGCCGAAGACGAAGAATTCGTTCTTAAGCAAGCTGGGCCATGAGTTCAAAAAACTTTACTATTCCTTTATCGTCGATTACAACGCCATCGGCAATATCGCTGAGGAAGGCGAGGACTCCCGCACGATCACCGTGTGGGTCGGCAGCGGCCGTGACCAGGCCAACGTGATCAAGGCCCTGGTGGACGAGACGTTCACGCCGAAGACCAATATCAATGTCAACGTCATGCTGGTAGATATGAACACCCTGCTGCAGGCGTCCCTGGCCGGACAGGGCCCGGACGTGGCGCTGCAGGTGGCCAACGGCGGCGGTGCGGTGGTTACCTCCTCCACCGGCACCACCGGCAGCGGCAACGATCTTCCGGTCAACTACGGACTGCGAAGCGCCGCGGTGGACTTAAGCACTTTCCCCGACTGGGAAGAGGTGGCGTCGCGGTTCCGCTCCAGCGCCCTGGAACAGTTCTCCTTTGACGGCTCCCTCTACGCGCTGCCGGAGACACAGAACTTCGAGATGATGTTCTACCGCAAGGACATTTTAAATGAGCTCGGCATCGAGGTGCCGAAGACCTGGGATGAGATGAAGGTAGTCATCTCGGAGCTGTCCAAGAACCAGATGAGCGTGGGCATGCTTCCGTCGGAGCTGACGTTTACCAGCCTTCTGTTCCAGCACGGCGGCGAACTGTACAACGAGGAGGGCACGAAGTCGGCTTTGGATTCCGAGGCTTCGATCAACGCCTTTAAGACCTACTGCGAGTATTACACCGATTACAAGCTGGACCGCGCCACCAGCGTGGAGCAGCGGTTCCGTACCGGCGAATCGCCGATCATCATCGCCGACTACACGACTTACAACGTCCTGGAGGTATCCGCTCCGGATATCAAGGGTCTGTGGGGCTTTACCACACTGCCGGGCGTTGAGCAGGAGGACGGTACGATCAATAACATTTCCGCCAGCACCGGCCTGGCCTGCATGATGATGAACGGCAGCAAGGACAAGGCCGCTGCCTGGGAATTCATGAAATGGTGGCTGTCCGGAGAGACTCAGACCTCCTACGGCAAAGAGATGGAAGGCCTGATGGGCGAGGCGGCCCGGTATCCTACGGCGAATGTGGAAGCCTTCGGCAATCTCCCCTGGCCGTCAGATGATTACGAGGCGCTGGAAGAGCAGCTGAACAACGTGAAGGGCATCCGCCAGGTGCCCGGCAGCTACTTCACATGGAGAAATGTGAACAACGCGTTCTACGCGGTGGTGGCGGCCGACGCGGACAAGAAGATGCAGCCCCGCGAGGCCATGAACGAGTACATCGAGTACATCAACGCCGAGATCACCGGCAAGCGCCAGGAGTTCGGCATGGCGACCGCGGAGGACCTGGAGGAGCAGGATGCGGCAGGCGGTACGCAGAGTGCCGCGGCCGCTCCGGAAGGTTCTGGCTCGGCGGAGGCGCAGGCAGGCAGCAGTTCAGGCCTGTCGGAAGCCGCGGCTCCCGCCGGATTTAAGATTGCAGCACTTGATCTCGCAGGTATGAAAGAGAAGCCGATATCAGCCGGCGCTCTGAATTAGGAGGTGACCAGGATGGAACATAAGACGAAATGGCAGTATCTGAAGGAGGATCTGCACCGGTGCCGGACCTGTTACGTAATGCTGGCCCCCTACTTTATCCTGTTCTTCATTTTTACCGTGCTTCCTGTGGCTGCGTCGGTGGTCATCAGCTTCACCGATTTCAACATGCTGGAGGTTCCCCATTTTGTGGGGTGGAAGAATTATATCAAGCTGATCCTGGACGACGACGTGTTTAAGAAGGCGTTTAAGAACACGATCATCTTCGCCGTGATCACAGGCCCGTTAAGCTACATGATGTGCTTTCTGTTCGCCTGGATCATCAATGAGTTCAAAGGAAAGCTCCGCGCCTTCCTGACCCTGATCTTCTACGCGCCGTCCATTTCCGGCAACGCGTTCATGGTCTGGTCCATCATCATCTCCGGCGACCGCTACGGCTACTTAAACGGCTGGCTGATGAAGTGGGCGTTCACCTACGCGCCGATCCAGTGGATGCAGACGGAGAAATACGTCTTACCCATACTGATCGTCGTCCAGCTGTGGCTGAGTCTCGGCACCGGTTTCCTGACATTCATCGCAGGTCTTCAGACCGTGGATAAGAGCCTGTTCGAGGCCGGAGCCATGGACGGCATCAAGAACCGGTGGCAGGAGCTGTGGTACATCACGCTTCCGTCCATGCGGCCCCAGCTGATGTTCGGCGCGGTCATGCAGATCACCCAGTCCTTCGCGGTGGCCGATATCTCCATCAACCTGGCCGGCAACCCCAGCGTCAACTATTCCGGCGCGACCATTGTCACACACCTGATGGATTACGGCAGCGGCACCCGGTACGAGATGGGTTACGCCTGCGCCATAGCGGCGATCCTGTTCGCGCTGATGGTAGGCACCAACCAGCTGATCCAGACGCTGCTTCGAAGGGTAGGTGAGTGATATGGCAGAAGCGAAAGCAAAACGCAGGCTGTTTCGCAAGCATAAACAGAAGCAGCTGAACCGCTCCATGGCGGGCAACACGATCCTGTTCGTGCTGATGGGCATCTGCGGCGTGTTCATGGCGCTGCCGCTTGTCATGATCATCAACAACGCCTTTAAGCCGCTGGATGAGCTGTTCCGTTTCCCACCGCAGATCTTCGTACGCAACCCGTCCTTTGACAACTTCGGCGACCTGTACGTGCTGATGAGCAGTTCCTGGGTACCGTTTACCAGGTACATCCTGAATACGATCATCATCACCGGATGCGGCACCGTGGGGCACGTGCTCTGCGCGTCCCTGGCGGCTTACCCGCTGGCGAAATGGCAGTTCCCCGGGAAGAAATTCCTGTTCCAGATGGTCGTGCTGTCCCTGATGTTCTCCTACAACGTGACGGCCATCCCCAACTACATGATCATTTCCTGGCTGGGGATCAATAACACCTACCTGGCGGTGGTGCTTCCGGCGTTCGCGTACGGCTTAGGACTCTACCTGATGAAGCAGTTCATGGAGCAGCTGCCGGATTCCCTGATCGAATCCGCAAGGCTTGACGGCGCCGGTGAATTTAAGATCTTCTTCACTATCGTCATGCCGAACGTGAAGCCCGCATGGCTGACGCTGGCGATCTTCCAGTTCCAGTCCCTGTGGGCGAACACCGGAAGCGGGTTCCTGCGAAGCGAGCAGTTAAAGCCTCTCCAGTACGCCCTGTATCAGATCGTAGGCGGCGGTGTTGCCAGGCAGGGAGCCGGCGCGGTGGTTCAGCTGATCATCGCGGCCATCCCGATCACATTCTTCATTATCTGCCAGAGCAACATCATCGAGACCATGACCACATCCGGTATGAAGGATTAAGGAGGGCGGAAGATGAGAAAGAGAATAAATCGGATCGTGAAAGCGGCGTCTGCCGCGGCCTTTGCCTTCGCCCTGTGCGCCTCGGATCTGAGCGTTCAGACAGCGTTTGCCGGGCAGAACGTACCGTATGAGACTTATACCTACGATTACTATGAGGATATCAAATACACGCCGGCGGCCTATATTCCGGACGGCGCCCTGACCGGGGCGAAGATCGGATGCGGCGATTTCTTAAGTCCCCAGGATCTGAACACCGACGAGGACGGCAACGTCTACGTCGCCGATACCGGCAACAGCCGGGTGGTCGTTCTGGATTCCTCGATGAAGCTGGTGCGGGTCATCGACTCCTTTGACAATGGCGGGACCGAGGATCATTTCTCCTCGCCCCAGGGCGTGTATAAATCCATGAGCGGGAACCTCTACATCGCCGACTCCGGCAAAAACCGCGTCGTGGAGCTGGACGGCGACGATAAGCTGGTGCAGATCATCGAGAATCCCCAGTCGGATGTACTGGCGGAAGGGTATGTGTTCACACCCCTCAAAGTGGCGGTGGACTACGCGGACCGCGTCTACGTAATCGCCCAGAACCAGTTCGAGGGCATCATGGCCTTCGACGAGGCAGGGCAGTTTATCGGATTTACCGGAACGATCAAAGTCCAGATCTCGCCCTGGCAGATCTTCTGGCGGCGGTTCTCCACGAGAGAGCAGAGGGCGAGGCAGCAGCTGTTCATCCCCACCGAGTTTACGGGCATGGAGATCGACGAGGACGGCTTCGTCTACGCCACCAACGTGGATTCGGAGGGCCAGCAGTCGGTTCGCCGCTTAAATCCCAGCGGCGAGGACGTGATCCAGCAGACGTCGGTTCCTCTGTCCGGCGATCTGGACTGGAGACTCTCCGGCGCGTACTCCGGCGCGTCCCGCATTGTGGACGTGGCGGTCAGGAATCAGGGCATTTACTCCATTCTGGATTCTTCCCGCGGACGTATTTTTACCTACGACCATGAGGGCAACCTGCTTTATATCTTCGGCGGCATGGGAAGCCAGGAGGGAACCTTTACGACGCCGGTAGCGATCGACACCATCGGCGAGCAGGTGCTGGTGCTGGATTCCAATAAGAACCTGATCGATCTGTTCAAGCCCACCGCTTACGGCAGTCTGATCAATCAGGCCGTGGGCCTGCGCTACGACGGCGATGAGGTTCAGGCCGTGGAGTGCTGGAAGGAAGTGCTGAAGCTGGATTCCAACTTCGAGCTGGCCTACACCGGCATCGGCAAGAGCTATCTGGCGGCCGGCGACAACAAAGAGGCCATGCGCTGCTTTAAGATCGGCAACAACAAGCAGTATTATTCCATCGCCTGGAAACGCTACCGCAATGAGATCCTCAAGGATCATCTGAACGCTATACTGACGCTGGTGATCGTCCTGGCAGTGCTTATCGTTGTATGGAATAAGGTTCTGAAAAAGAAGGTGCTTCTGAGACGCGGGGAGAGGAGGGTGAGCCATGTTTAAGGAGAAATTGAAATACGCGTTCTATACCATCGCGCATCCCATGGACGGTTTCTATGAGATCCGCCACAGGGGCCGGGGCAGCGTGCCGCTCGCGATCCTGTTCGTATTCCTGTTCGGCATCTGCTTCTCCGCCAACCGGCAGTACGCGGGATTCGTGGTGAATTTCGTCAATCCCATGGCGATCAACAGCTTCGCGGAGGTGCTGTCCGTGTTCGTTCTGTTCATGCTGTTCTGTGTCGGAAACTGGTCCATCACCTGCCTGATGAACGGCGAGGGGAGGCTTAAAGATATCGTGACCGTGACCGGCTACGCCATGCTGCCGATGATCTTCACGTTCGTCATCGGGATCATCCTTTCCCGGTTCGTGGTGGCCGATGAGGAGGCGTTCTACTACCTGCTTCTGGGGCTGGGGATCGCGTGGTTCGCTCTTCTGGTGATCACCGGCATCATGACGGTACACAACTACACCTTTGGAAAGACGCTGCTCACGATGATCTTCACCTTTGTAGCCATGCTGATTATCATCTTCCTGGCGACGCTTCTGTTTTCGCTGATCGGACAGGTGGTTTCCTTCTTCATGAGCGTCTACAATGAGCTCATGCTGAGAGTCTAGGCGATCGGAGGGAAATGTGATGACAAAGAAAACGAAAAGAACGCTGACCGTGGCAGTGATCGCGGCTGTGCTGGTGGTCGTGGCGGTGTTTGCCGTCGTGCTCCTGACCCGGTATTTCAACTACAACGTATATAAGCAGTATATACAGTCTTATGAGACGGAAGAGGGCGGAGAGTTTACGGCCCTGACCGATTCCGGCGACGGCGTGGAGGGCATGGTGCTGGCCGCCGAGAATGAGAAGCTGAAGCTTTATACGAATTTAAAGACGACGGAGATCGCCGTGATGGAAAAGGCGAATGGACATGTCACTTATTCCAATCCGGCGGACCGCGACGAGGATACGATCGCTTCCGGCGTCAACAAACAGCTTCTGAATTCTACGCTGAACCTGGTGTACTATAACAGCGCACGGTCCAGAGGCACGATGAACAACTATGATATGAGCATCCAGTACGAGCAGTTCGAGATCCAGAAGCTTGCAGACGGGATCCGCTATGTCTACACGCTGCAGGACCCGGCGAACTCCACCGGAATCATCCCGCTTCAGATCAGCGAGGAGAGGCTGCAGACCCTGATCCTGGATAAGCTGGAAGCGAAGGACGCCAGGACCGCGAAGAATTATTTCACGCTGAAGGACGGCGTCTACACGTTAAATGACGCCGCTAAGGATTCCAAGATCGCGATGAGCCGTCTGAACAAGTTCTTCGAGCAGTGCGGCTACACGGCGGAGGATTATGCGGCCGATATGGAAGGCCTGGAAGGGGCGGAGAATATCTCCTTTACGATCCCCATGGAGTACCGGCTGACGGACAACGGTCTGGAGGTATCCATTCCCACGGGAGAGATCGTGGAGGGCGGCGGCGCCACCATCGCCAGGATCCAGGTGCTGCCCATGTTCGGGGCCGGCGGAACGGCGGACGAGGGCTATATCGTGGTGCCAGACGGTTCCGGCGCGTTGATCAATTTCAACAACGGGACGAAGAACTCGCCCTATATGCAGAATGTGTACGGCATCGATCCGGAAGTGCAGAGCTACACGGTGACGGAGCTGACCGAGAACGCCAGACTTCCGATTTTCGGCATCAAGAACGGCGACCACGCCTTCCTCGGCCGGATCACCGGCGGCGACGCGCTGGGCATCATCAACGCCAATGTGGCCGGCAATATCAACAGCTATAACTTCGCCTACGTGGAATTCTCCACCCGCGAGATCGAGCTTTTGAATATGTTCGGCGTCTCCGGCAACCAGGCCGACGTGCCGGTGGTGGAGAATGATATCTACGACGAGAAGCTGAGCGTGACCTACACCTTCCTGGACGGCGACGACGCGGATTATTCGGGCATGGCGAACGCCTACCGCAGCCAGCTGATCGCGGAAGGAACGCTTACGAAGCAGACGGCCGGCGGCGAGACGCCGTTCTACCTGGATATCCTGGGCGGCGTTGAAATCCAAAAGCACCTCATGGGCGTGCCTTATACCGGCGTTTATCCGATGACCACCTACGATCAGGCAGGCGAGATCCTTGATCTGCTCTATAAGGCCGGTATCAGCGATGTGCGGATGAATTATCAGGGATGGTTCAACCGGGGCGTCTACCATGACGCGGCCGACAAGGTGAAGCTGATAAGGGCCCTGGGAAGCAAGGCGGAGCTGGAAGCCTTAAGCACGCGCCTGGAGGAGAACGGCGGAAAGCTGTTTCTGGACGTGGCATTCCAGCAGGTGCCTTATACGTCCAAACGCTTCAACGACCTTTTGGAGGCGTCCAAGTATTTCTCCGGCTATGTGGTGTCCATGGGCGCGCTGAACCCGGCTACCATGCGGCAGACCAGTACGCTGGGCTGGTATGATGAGCTCTCCTACTTCATCATGTCGCCGCGGTTTTTGCCCTGGTATGTGTCCCACTTCATCGATGAGGCGGCGGACATCGACGTGACCGGCTACAGTCTCCGCGACCTTGGCGATGTGCTGGCCTCCGACAAGAAGAGGACGGACGTCATCGACCGGCAGGAGGCGGAAGAGGTGGTCGGCGGGCAGCTGGAGGATCTGGCTTCCTCCGGAAGGACGCTGATGGTAAGCGGCGGCAACGCCTACAGCTTCGAAGAGGCGGATGATATTATCGGCGCGCCGACCCAGTACAGCAAGTTCTATATCGTGGATCAGCAGATCCCGTTCTATGAGATGGTGATCCACGGCTGCATCGACTACGCCGGACAGTCCTTAAACCTGATGGATCAGGACGCGGATGAGGAAATGGTGCTGAGCTGGATCGAGTACGGCGTGGCGCCCCATTTCACCTTCTCCTACGAGGACTCCAGCAACATCAAGTACACTTCGTCGGCGGATATGTATTCGGTCTGCTATACCACCTGGCTGGAGGACGCCCAGGAGATCTATGAAACGATCAACGGCGCGCTTTCGAAGGTTCAGGGGGCGGAGATGATCCGTCACGAGGTTCTGGATAACGGCCTGGCAGCCGCAACGTATGATAATGGCGTAACGATCTATGTCAATAAGACGGACGAAACTTTAAGCGCGGACGGCGTGACGGTGGAGCCCATGAGTTACCAGATCACAGGAGGTGCGTCATGACAAAGAAAAAGAGAAAGCTGTCTTTGCTCGATAAGCGCGCGATCACCGGATTTTTGTTCGTCCTTCCATGGTTCATCGGATTCTTGTGGTTCTATGGAAAGGGATTTATCCAGGCGGTCCGCTTCAGCTTAAGCAAACTGACGATGCAGGAAACCGGCGGCTATCTGCTGGAGTTTGTGGGACTGGATAACTTCAAATACGCGTTCCTGCGGGACGCGTCCTTTAACCAGACCCTGGTCAGCTCCGTGGGGAACATGCTGATCGACGTGCCGCTGATCATCTTCTTCAGCCTGTTCATCGCGATCCTTCTGAACAGCAAGTTTCACGGAAGGGCGCTGATGCGCGCCATCCTGTTCCTGCCGATCATCATGAATTCGGGCGCGATTCAGGCTTCCATCGAGCTGGCGCAGCAGGCGGTGAACGGCGGCGTGACGGCGGTCTCCTCGGAGGCGGCGGTCGCCGGCAACGTCAACGTGGAATATCTGCTGAACATGATGACGCAGCTGGGCGTTCCGGCGGCGCTGATGGACTACATAGTTCTTGCAGTCGGGCGGATCTTCGACATCGTGCAGGCGTCGGGCATCCAGATCATCATCTTCATCGCGGCCCTGCAGTCGGTGCCCGGATCCCTCTATGAGGTGTCCAAGATCGAAGGCGCGACGGCCTATGAGACTTTCTGGCGCGTCACCTTCCCGATGGTGTCGCCGCACATTGTCACCAATGTGGTCTATACCATCGTGGACGCGTTTATGAACAGCGAGGTGGTACAGGAGGCTTACGATATGGCGTTCACCAACTTTAACTGGAGCGTCAGCGTGACCATGAGTCTGATCAGTTCCTTTGTCGTCTGTATCCTGCTGGCGGTGATCGTCAAAGTGATCTCCAGCAAGGTATTCTACTATAACTAGGGAGGTGGTGAAAATGAAAACTGCGGCAATCACAAACAGTTCCGGAAATACCGCGGCAGTCCCCGCAAGCGGACGCGCCGCGAAGAACGGGCAGAAGGCGGCGGCATTTTCCTTCTCCTCCGTGGATCAGGTGCAGATGAAGAAATTCGGCCGGAGGATCCAGGCGATCCTTCTGGGATTTATGAAGTTCTGTATCCTTGTGGGTATCGCCTACATCATCCTGGGGCCGCTGATCTCCATGCTTGCCAGTTCCTTCTTCACCTCGAAGGATCTGTACAACCCGGTGGTCATCCTTTTCCCGATGGAAGGCACCCTCGAGAATTACACGGAAGCCTACCGCGTCATGCAGTACCCGAAGACCCTGCTTTCCACGGTGGCCTATGTGGCTACGCTGACCTTCATCCAGGTCATCATCTGTTCCATGGCGGGCTACGGCTTCGCGCGGTTTGATTTCCCGTTCAAGAACGTGCTGTTCGCCTGTGTGGTCCTGACCATCGTGCTCCCGACGGACACCCTGATGCTGCCCTGGTACACGGAGTTCCGCAACTTCGATATCTTCGGCATCCTGCATCTGACCACGGGGCACGGCGTGAACCTTTTAACCTCGCCGGTACCGATGTATATCATGACAGTGTTTGCCTGCGGGCTGCGGTCGGGCCTCTTCATCTACATTTTCAACCAGTTCTTCCGGGGACTGCCCAAGGAGATCGAGGAGGCGGCCTTCGTGGACGGAGCCGGGGCGCTTTACACCTACTTCCGCATCATGCTGGTCAACGCGATGCCGTCAGTGCTGACGGTCAGCATTTTCTCCATGGTGTGGCAGTACAATGATACGTTTTACGCAAAGCTGTTCGGTATCAGCAACCGGCTGCTGATGAGCATGCGGATCTCCACGGTCCAGGAGACCATCGCCAACTCGCTGGAGATCCATGACAGCGCCGTGACCCAGCTGTACCTGTACGCCGGCATCATCATGATGCTGGTGCCTGTGATCGTCATCTACTGCCTGCTGCAGAAGAAATTCGTAGAAGGCGTGGAGCGAAGCGGTATCGTCGGTTAATCAACAGGCGTTTTCCGGAGGCGCGGGCGGCATCCCCGTTCCGCCCCGCTTTCCGAAACGAATACAGCTTTCCAACGGAAAGCAAACAAATATGTAAGTAAAAAGGAGGTAACACGAGTTATGAAGAAAAGGACACTTGGAAGAATCGGCTCCATCCTGATGGCCGGAGCCATGGCAGTTTCTCTGGCGGCCTGCGGAGGCGGAGACGCGGCGACCACGACGACAGCGGCCGGCGGCAGCGCGGAGACCACAGCGGCTGCGGCCGGCAATACGGAAACCACGGCTGCAGCGGCAGAGGAAGAGACTGCTGCTGCGGATGACGGGGGGGTAGCAGGGGTCTCATACAGCAATTATGAGGGCAAGGATCTGGGCGGACGTACCATCAAGATCGGCGTCTGGTGGGATATCTTTGAGGACAGCGAATACCAGACACTGGAAGATATCACGGCAGCCGGCGGTGCCTACGACAATGCGGAGACCGAGCAGATGAAGCTGGACGCGGTCCGCGCGGTTGAGGAGAAATGGAACTGCAAGATTGACTATGTGAACCTGGGCTGGGACGGCATTATCAGCAGCATCAACACCTCCGTTACCAACGGCACGCCGGACTGCGATATCTATCTGTGCCAGTATCAGTTCGGCCTTGCTCCGTTCTCCAACGGTTATATCCAGAAAATCTCCAGCTACGCGCCTGCGGATTCTGACATCTTAAACGATCAGAACGTGCTGACAAGAGCGGCCGTGCTGGGCGACGACGACTATTTCTTCTTCCCCAGCACCACCATTCCTTCCGGCGCTACGTTCATGGCTTACAACGCGGACATGCTGGATGAGATGGGTCTGGAGGCCCCGGAAGATCTGGCTGCAAGAGGCGAGTGGACCTGGGATAAATTCGCGGAGTACTGCTCGACGCTGACCCGCGATACTGACGGCGACGGCAACACGGATGTGTACGGATTCGGCGATGTGTTTACAAGAGCCATCAAGGGATTCCTGGCTTCCAACAACGCTGAGGTAGCCGGCGGCTTTACCGAAGGTTTAAGCGATCCCAAGAGCATCGAGACCTTTAACTTCATCGACCGTCTGTACAATGTGGACGGCACCGCGAGACCCTTTAATACCGATGACTGGTCTGACAACGAGAACGCTCTCTGGGAGAACAAGGTTGCGTTTGCTTTCGCGAACACCTATCAGCTGGTAGGCCGCGATATCGATTACGAGGTTCGTATCTGCCCGGCTCCCGTAGGCCCCAGCGGCGACGGCACCATGACGCCAATGGAGATCCCGCAGCCGTACTTCATCCCGGTCGGCGTGGAGGACGCGACTTCTGTCTATGAGATCTTCGAAGAGCTGAACAACTGGTTCCTGGGAGATGTCTCCTACCGTGATGATCCTGCCTGGTTCGAGTCCGCATTCGTGGATGAGGAACAGCTGGAGCTGGCTTACGAGGAAGGCTATAAGGCCAGGAACAACAACGATTTCGCGGATCAGGTGACCAACTTCCCGATGGGCGACGTCTTCTACGCAGTTGTTGTTAATAAGGAGATGAGCGTGTCTCAGGCGATCGAGGCCAACAAGCAGAAGGCTCAGGACGCCATCGACGCGCTGACCGGCGGTCAGCAGTAAGGAGCTCTATGCGTGCAGAGCACCGGTGATAACCTGCTCGAATATGATGACCGAATGGTTCCGGCCGGAGCTTTTCCGGCCGGGAGTCAGGGATTTGCCGGATTGGAAACAGTTCCGGCCGGCCAGCGGGGTGGCCGGCCGGAAGGGCGGCAGAAAGGCGTATCGCCCGTCAGGGCGGATGGGCGGCGCGCCTGGACAATAGATCTGTGACAGACGGGGAGCGGACCTTGGGCAGACAGCCTGCCTGAGGTCCGTGTCTGAATCAGATCGGGATGAGGAAAGGAAAGAGAAGCGGGATGGAGTCGGTGAAACTGCGGATTTTAAGCGGCAAACCGGATTGATAGGATCACGGCCGGCGGATATGGGTCCGCGGGCTGACGGGAAGGAGATTGGATATGGACAGGTTCTTCGGACAGGACACGCCTTTCTTCCGTTTCATGACGGTGGCGGGCAACGTGATCGCGGTATCGCTTTTCTGGCTTTTGTGCTGCATTCCGGTGGTGACCGTCGGACCGGCCAGCATTGCCATGTATTACACCATGGTGAAAATGGTTCGCCATGGCGAGGGCTATGTGACCCGCGAATTCTTTGGCTCCTTTAAGCGGAATCTGAAACAGGGGATCCTGATGACTCTGATCTTCGCGGCGCTGGCGGCGGTGCTGGCGGCAGACCGGATTTATATTAACGGTATGTATGAACAGAACGGGCAGGCGCAGGTCCTGGGCCTGAATATCGGCGGACAGGCGGCCGCGGCGATGAGTCTGGGGTACACGCTGCTGATCCTGGTGGTTCTGGGCGTATTCCTTTATATCTGGCCGGTTATGTCCCGCTTTACCATGGGCATGTGGGAGTGCTTTAAGCTGGCGCTGCTGATGGTATTTCGGCATCTGCCTTATACGGTGGTATTCACGGCGATGTGGGTGCTTTGTCTCTTCGGCGTCGTGCTGATCCCGGTGCCGATGATCTTCGTATTGCCGGGGGCCTGCTGCTTTGCGGAGACATTTCTGATGGAGAAGCTTCTGCGCAAATACATGGCGAAGCCGGAGACGGAAGAGGATATGGAGAAATGGTATTACCGTGATGAGAGGAAGAAGAAAGAAGCGGAGAGGGGAGGAAAGGAGGAGTGAGGAGCGGAGAGATGAAGGCCGGAGAGATGAAGAGCAGAGAAATGAAGAGCGGGAAAAAAAATGACAGTATTAAGAACCGGAGAGGGAGTGTTCTTATAAATTTACGGGGACGCCGTGTCAGCGCCGTTTTGGCGGCATGCCTGCTGGCAGTGTGCATCGGCGGCTGCGGCAACGGCGGTACGCCTGCGGAGACGATGGGGCAGACTGCGGCGGGGCAGGCGGCGCCGGGGCAGGAAACAGCTGCCTTCGCGGCGACGGAGAGCGGATCTGCCGGAAATTCGGGAACGGACATGCCCGGTGGGAATGGTACGTTAGATGCTCTGACGGATACTGTGGGAGCAGCAGGCGGTACTGGCAATGCGGTTGATGATAAAGGCACCGCATCTGCAGACGGTGCAGAGAACGCGGGCTTCGATGAAAGTGACGCGGCCGCGAACGGCGGTAACGGAAGCGGCGCGGCGAATACTGCGCAGGCGGAGGAACAACAGGAGGCAATTTCTTATATGTTTGACGCATCAGAGATGACGACAACCGGCAAAGTAAAGCTGGATCATTCAATAAAAGGTTACACCGGAGAAGGTTATCTTACCGGATTTGAGGACGAGGGAGACAGCTGCTCCTTCACCGTAGATGTGCCCTACAGCGGCAGCTTCGACATCCATGTGGTGAGCGCCGGCCTGGGCGGAGAGAAGATCAACGATATCCAGGTGGACGGAACGACAGTGGGGACATTTACCACGAAGGACGAGACTTTCGGTGAATCCGTGTTGCGCCGGGTCTATCTGGAGGCAGGAGAGCACAGCATCGGCGTCCATAAGAACTGGGGCTGGATCGCTCTGGACAGCATGACGTTTGCTTCGGCGGAGCGGCTGCCGGACAGCACCTTTGAGGTGGAGCCGGTGCTGATCAATCCGAACGTTTCGCAAAGCGCGGCAAATTTAATGAAATACCTGACGTCGATCTACGGCGAATACACCCTGTCGGGGCAGCAGGCGGACAACGGCACGGCAAGCCCTGAGCTGGTTGCAATCAAGAACGCCACCGGCGGCAGGCAGCCGGCGATCCTGGGGCTTGATCTCATGAACTATTCGCCGACATTTGCCAGCCACGGGGCGGTCGGAAAATCCATCGAACAGGCCATTGAGTACGATAAGCTGGGCGGGATCGTCACCTTCTGCTGGCACTGGGGGGCGCCGGACAAATACACGAAATCCGGAGCCCTGTGGTACAAGACATTTTACACGGACAGCACGGACATCGATCTGGCGGCTATTATGGACGGCAGAGATGAGGAGGGCTACGCGCTGCTTCTGGACGATATCGACGTTATCGCAGAGCAGCTTCAGATCCTTCAGGACGCGGACATTCCGGTTCTCTTCCGGCCGCTTCACGAGGCGTCCGGCGGCTGGTTCTGGTGGGGCGCGGCAGGACCGGAACCCTGTAAGGAGCTGTGGAAGCTGCTCTACGACCGGCTGACGAATGTTCACGGCCTGAACAACCTGATCTGGGTCTGGAACGGCCAGTCTGCCGACTGGTATCCCGGCGACGAATATGTGGATATTATCGGCGAAGACATTTATCCCGGCAATTATGTATACTCTTCCCAGAGCGGGAAGTTCGTGGAGGCCGTCGAGTACCCGGATCATTACCCGGAGACTGCCAAGATCGTGGCGCTTTCGGAGAACGGCTGTCTCTTCGATCCGGATCTGGCCTGGCGTGATCAGGCGCCCTGGGCCTGGTTCTGCACCTGGAGCGGCGAGTTTATGGCCGATAACGGCTACCACAGACTGTCCAACAAATATACAGAGGAATATATGGTTCAGAAGGTTTATAACCACGAGCGGGTCATCACGCTGGATGAGCTGCCGGACTGGAAGAATGGGGAGAATTAGAAAAGGCTGTATGCAGCGAAAAAAGGTGCCGCAAAATCGTCAGAAGCAGATGATTTTGCGGCACGCCCTTTCCGCTGTTGCCAAGATAAAAGGCAGGTTCGTAAGGTCTTTCCTGTTTTATTCTTTCTTCGAATTGATCTGAGATTGAAGTTTACGAATCTGCCGGTTCTGTTCTTCTAACAACTGTTTGAACTGTGTCAGCTGTTCCGACTGGACTTCTATCACCGCATCTTTTTGGCTTAGCTGTGCGTCCTTTTGGTTGATCGTCTCCTGCATCTCATCGATCATATATTGAACCGTGTTGCGGTCCAGCTCCTGAAGCTCTTTCGAATACATCTCCATCACCCTCTCCAAGTTGCGGCACATCTCGTATACTTCTCCGTACAGATGCCGGAATTCCGGATACGCCGTGATCACCGCCTCGATCCACTCTGGCTCGTCCAGAGCCAGGAAAGCCAGCCACGCATCCAGCCTGCTTTTGATACCTCTATTGTGAAGGATTTCCTTCATGATGTCAAGCGGTATGAAGAAATATGCTTTTGGCCGGCCGGCTTCCTGTCAAAATCCCGTAAATTTCCGGCCCAGGTTTTAGCAATAAACGGTTGCGCTGCCGCTTTCGGATAGAGTATAATGGAAGACGCTACCAATTACGATTTCATGAGGAAAACGATATGAAGAAATTATTTAACGACGGCTGGCTTTTTGCCGAAATGCCCCTCGGGGAACTCCCCGAAGAAAGCAATTACAGACCGGTGGATATTCCGCACGACTGGCAGATCTGGCATGTGAACGACCTTTACCGGACATCGGACGGATGGTATAAGAAGACGTTCCGCGCCGAGAGTACTGCCGGGAAGGTCTATACCCTGCGCTTTGAGGGCGTCTATATGGACAGCGAGGTATACTTAAACGGCGAGAAGATCTTCGAGTGGAAATACGGCTACACGACGTTCGATGTCCCGCTTGCGCTGCGGGAGGGAGAAAATGAGATCAAGGTCCGCGTAAGGTATCAGAATCCCAACACGCGCTGGTATTCCGGCGCGGGAATTTTCCGGGACGTCTGGCTCCGCGAAACCGGCACAAATTATATTGCCGCGGACGGAACCTATGTTGTGAGCCGTCCGGAAGGCGGCAGCACTTCCGCGTCAGGCAGCCGGAGCGGCGAAGACATCCGATGCGAGGAGAACAGCTGCTCCGAGGGCAGCAGCTGGCACATGGAGATCGACACGGAGATCTGCGCGGTGCAGGACTGCGTCGTGCGGCATACCCTTTTCGGCGCGGACGGAACTGCCGCGGCGTCCGCGGAAGCTGCGGTGCCGGTCGGAACGTCCAAAACGACGCAGAGCATTCACATTGCAGAGCCTGAGCTTTGGAGCCCGGAACGCCCGTATCTGTATTCCCTTCTGACGGAGCTGTTCATTGGAAATGAACCCGCCGACCAAAGGTGTGAGCGCGTCGGCTTCAAATCCTGCCGTTTTGACAGCGAAAAGGGCTTTTTCCTGAACGGCAGGAGCTTAAAGCTCAACGGCGTCTGCATGCATCACGACCAGGGCGCGCTGGGCGCGGCCTTTCATAAAAACGCGGCGAGGCGGCAGCTTATGAAGCTTAAGGAAATGGGCGTCAACGCCATCCGTACCTCCCACAATCCGCCCGCGCCGGGATTCATGGATCTGTGCGACGAGATGGGCTTTCTCGTGGACAGCGAAGCCTTTGACATGTGGCAGAACCGGAAGACCGATTATGACTATGCGCGTTTCTTTGACGAGTGGCATGAGCGCGACGTGGAAAGCTGGATCAGGCGCGACCGGAACCGGGCCGGCATCATCATGTGGAGCATCGGCAATGAGATCGGAGATACCAACGACATCCCGCGCGGCGAGGAGCTGACGAAGGAACTGATCCGCTGCGTCCGTATCCACGATTATAAAAACGCGCATCCCGTGACGATCGGATCCAACCATATGCGCTGGCAGGGCGCGCAGAACTGCGCGGCACACCTGGGGGCGGTGGGATACAATTATCTGGAAAGCATTTACGACCGCCACCATGAGGAGCATCCGGACTGGGTGATTTACGGTTCGGAGACCGCTTCGACGATTCAGTCGCGGGGAATCTATCATTTCCCGGCATCGGTTTCCGCCACGACCTATGATGACAGCCAGTGTTCGTCGCTGATGAACTGCTGCACCGGCTGGGGCGCGCCGAATGTTGAGCATAACATCACCGAGGACAGGAACCGGCCCTATTCCCTCGGCCAGTTTATCTGGACCGGCTGGGATTATATCGGCGAGCCTACGCCCTACCGCACGAAGAATTCCTTTTTCGGGCATATCGATACCGCGGGCTTTCCCAAGGACAGCTTCTATGCCTATAAAGCCGAGTGGAACAAAACGGCCGCGCCGTTTGTCCATCTGTTTCCGTCCTGGGATTGGAACGAAGGGCAGCAGATTGACATTTTCGCCTATTCCAACTGCGATGCTGTTGAGGTTTTCGTAAACGGCCGCAGCCTTGGGAAAGCGCTTTATAATCATACCGACGGGCATACCCTTTCCGGACGCTGGCACGCGGAGTATGAGGCGGGAGAGCTGAAAGCGGTCGGATATAACGCGGCAGGAGAGACGGTCTGCGGGGACGTCCGCCGCACGCCCGGGGACGCCGCGCGCCTTTCGGTTCAGTCGGACCGAACGTCGGTTGCGGCGGACGGCGTGGATCTGGTTTTCCTGGAGATTACCGCCGTTGACAGCGAAGGCAATGCCTGTGACAATGCGAGAAACCGGGTGAATGTGAGCGTCTCGGGGCCGCTTCGGCTGATGGGCATGGACAACGGCGACAGCACCGATTATGAGGAATATAAGACCAACTCCCGCAGGCTTTTCGGCGGGCGGCTGACCGTGGTTCTCGGCGCGTCGTTCCAGGCAGGCGATGCTGTGGTCACGTTGAGTTCCCCCGGACTCCCGGATGAGAGCGTTAAGATTTCTGTTTCAGCCGCGGAGGCGTTAAAAGGGGCTGGCGGCGCGCCGGAGAAGGTTTTTAGCGCATTAGAAGGAAAGCCCTGCGTTACGGAAGGGATTTCCTGCCTCCAGAAGGTTGAGCGTGACGGCCGTAAGGATGACCTGAGCGTCCGGAAGATCGGGCTTGCCGTGTCGGAGAAGAGGCTTACGCCCGACAATCCGAAGGCGTTTGCCCGGATCGCAATCTATCCCGAGGGAGCGGTTCCGGCTCCCGGCGATATCGGTTTTAAGGCGGTTACTGCCGCGGGGGTCGAGACAAACCTTCTAAAGATCGAGGCGGCTCCGGACGGAGCGGTTCTGACTCCTCTGGGCGACGGCGTCTACCGTTTCAGGGCGTACTGCAGGAACGGAGGAAAATACGAGGAGGTTATCTCGGAAATCGAGATGGAAAACGCGGGTTTTGGTCCTGCCGCTTTCAATCCGTATGGGAACATTGTCCTCGCCTCGTTGGCCGCGAATGCCGACGAGCTGAATTCCGACATGGGCGGCGGAGTGCTTTTAAGGAGGACGAAAAGAGTCCTTTTCCGGCATGTCGATTTTAAGAAGACCGGTTCGGATGAGATCACGATCGGCATTTATACGTACAATGAAAATGTGATTCCGGTTGAGCTTTACGCTGACGGCGAATGGATTGACACCCTGCGTTTCCAGGCAAAGAACGAGTGGAATACGTACAAATACAATACCTTTACGCTTCCCCGGACAATGATGGGCGTCCATGACCTGGAATTTGTGTTCCATGAAGAACTGCGCTTCCTCGGTTTCCGCTTTGCGTCTCCCCGCCGCCTGGGAACCTTGATCCGCGCTTTGGATAACGACGCGGTTTACGGCGACAGCTTTGTGGCGGGAGAAGAGATGATTGAAAGGATCGGCAACAATGTCAGCGTCTGCTTCGAGGACGTTGATTTTGGAAGCGGCGCCCGCAGAGTCGAGATCACAGGCCGCACGAGAAACCGGCGCGATACGATCAGGCTGTCGTTTGGAGCGGGAAAAGATGCTTCGGAACAGGAGAGTGCCTCGAAGCAGGAAAGTACCTTGAAGCAGGGAAATGCGTCGGAGCAGGGGAATGCTTCAGGACAGGAGAGTGCCTCGAAGCAGGAGAGCGAGAGCGTGGATCTGGAATTTGCGGGCAGCGAAGAAACGGCCGTAAGGTCGTTTGCAATCCCGGAGATTTCAGGAGTGCGGGATCTTACGGTCGTGTTTCTTCCGGGGACCGATTTCGACTTGAAATCCATTCGGTTTATGGAAAGTTGACGCGCCGGGACAGGCGCTTTGCGGCTTTTGGGATCGCCGGCAGCTGTGAAAGGCTATGGATTAAATTTAGAATCAATAACGTACCATTGCGGATGCGGTTGGGAAAAGGAGAGAGCAGAGAATGGGTATTCAGTTTATCAAAGACCGGAAGCTGTTTCGGCTGACGGCCGGCGACGTGGAATATGTAATCGGCATTGCCGATGATCGATATGTGGGACATGTGTATTTCGGGAAACGCCTGGACGACGACCGCTGCGGGTATCTGATGCGCACCGGCGAGCCGCCGTTTGTGCCGTCAGAGAATCTGCGGGAGAAATGTTCCTTCGCGGATACGTTTCCGACAGAGTACGCCTCCTGGGGGGTGGGCGATTACCGGCAGAGCAGTCTGCGCGTGCGGACGGAGGCGGGATACCGCGGGTGCGAGCCGCACTACGCGGGATACCGGATTCTTGAGGGAAAGCCGGAACTTCCCGGACTTCCGGCCACATTCTGCAGCGCGGGTGATGCAGCTTCGGGACGGACGGCAGCAGGAGACGCCGCAGGCGGCCAGACTCTGGAGATCGACCTGCGGGACGAGGTTATAGGTTTAAAGGTTACACTGCTTTACAGCGTCTTTGACGACAGCCGCGCCGTCATGCGGAGCGCCCGGCTGGTCAACGAGAGCGCTTCCACAATCTACGTGGAAAAGGTTCTGAGCGCCAGCTTCGATATGGATTTGAGCGACCGGAATTTGTGCGGAGGTCTCGTCGGACGCGGCTGCGGCGGCGCGGGGATCGGTTCGGGGGCGGATTCCGGCATGGATCTGCTGACGCTTCACGGCTCCTGGGCCCGGGAGCGGCATTTAAACCGCCGTCCGGTGACGCTTGGGCGGCAGCTGGTGTCGTCCGTCCGCGGCGAGTCAGGCCATCAGGACCATCCGTTCATCGCGGTGATGGACCGGGACGCGGGGCAGGACCGCGGCGATGTGTACGCCATGCATTTTATCTATTCCGGCAACTTTACGGCGGAGGCGGAGCTTAACCAGTTCGGCAGCCTGCGCATGATGATGGGCATCAATCCGGAGGGTTTTACCTGGGCTCTGCGGCCCGGCGAGACCTTCACGGCGCCGGAGGTGGTCTGCGTCTATTCCGACGAGGGTCTTGGGAAAATGACCCGCACCCTCCACGACCTCTACCGGAACCATCTGATCCGCAGCCCGTACCTTCATAAGCAGCGCCCGATCCTGATCAATAACTGGGAGGCGACGTATTTCAAGTTTAACGCCGACAAGCTGGTGGATATTGCCCGTGAGGCGAAGAAGCGCGGTATTGAGATGCTGGTCATGGACGACGGCTGGTTTGGGAAAAGGGATTCCGACAACTGTTCCCTCGGCGACTGGGTTGTGAATGAGGAGAAATTGGGCTGTACGCTGAAGGAGCTGGTGGACCGCGTCAAGGCTGAGGGACTGAAGTTCGGCATCTGGTTTGAGCCGGAAATGATTTCGCCGGATTCGGATCTGTACCGGCAGCATCCGGACTGGGCGATGCGGCAGCCGGGCCGCACGCCGACCCAGAGCCGCGCCCAGTACGTGCTGGATCTGTCCCGGCCGGAGGTGAGGGAGTATGTTTACGGATGCGTGGCAGGGATTCTGCGCAGCGCCGACATTTCCTATGTGAAATGGGATTCCAACCGTCAGCTGACCGATCTGGGAAGCTCTTATCTCGCGGACGATCAGCAGGGCGAGCTGGCCCACCGTTTTACGCTGGGAATCTATGAGCTGCAGGAGCGGCTCCTTAAGGAGTTTCCGGAACTTCTGCTGGAGAACTGCTGCGGAGGAGGGGCCAGGTTTGATCCCGGTATGCTGTATTACAGTCCGCAGATCTGGTGCTCCGACGACACGGACGCCGTCGAGCGCCTGGAGGTTCAGGAGGGTACGGCGATGCTCTATCCGCTGGGAACCATGGGAGCGCACGTCAGCGACTGCCCGAACCACGCGGTGGGGCGGACGACGCCCTTTGTGGCCAGGGGCCATGTGGCGCTGGCGGGAACGTTTGGATACGAGCTGGATATCACGAAGATCTCCGAGGCAGACCGGGAGGAGATTGAGAATCAGGTGGCTATGTACCACCGGTTCGCGGATCTGAACCGGGAGGGCGATTACTACCGGATCGCTTCCTGGGCGGAAAACCATGTGCTGGACTGTTGGCAGGTAGTCGCAAAGGATCGGTCGGAGGCACTGGTCACTTTCGTGCAGGTGCTCGGGAAACCGAATCAGCACAGCAGGCGGATAAGGCTTAAGGGTCTGGATCCGGAAGCGGATTATGCGGTGGAGGAATATAAGAGCGTCCAACAGAAGAAAATGGAGGCGCAGAGGCCGGAATACGCGGCCATGGCGGGACATGCTTCTGGAAAAGAAAACCAGGTTTACAGCGGCCGTCTTCTCATGAACGCGGGGCTTTTGCTCCCGCCGAAGTGGGGCGATTTCGCGAGCATGCTTTTGTATCTGAAAAAGATATAAAATCGATGGGCAGGGGGATTGTACGCAGGTCTACTTGTTTTTTTGACGCTTTTCTGCTACAATCGTTTGGTATTCATCATCTGACGGAAGGGAATCCAAAGCTGTGACGGCGATCATTGATTATGACGCGGGAAATTTAAGAAGCGTGGCGAAGGCGCTTGAGGCGCTGGGCGAACAGGTCTGCGTGACCAGGGACCGGGATCGGATTCTCGGCGCGGACCGGGTAGTCCTGCCGGGCGTGGGCGCATTCGGCGACGCGATGGAGAGGCTCTCCCAGTATGGCCTCGTGGATGTGGTTCGGGAGGCGGCCGGCTCCGGCAGGCCGTTTCTGGGAATCTGTCTGGGGCTTCAGCTGCTTTTTGAGAGCAGCGAGGAAAGCCCGGGAGCGGAAGGTCTCGGCGTGTTTAAGGGGCGCATCCTGCGGATCCCTGACAGCGCGGGACTTAAGATTCCCCATATGGGATGGAATTCTCTGGAGATCACGGAGGGCAGCCGGCTGTTTTCCGGGGTTTCCCAGGGAAGCTTCGTCTATTTCGTTCATTCATATTATCTGCAGGCCGAGGATCAGGACCTTGTGGCGGCGGCCGCGGAGTACGGCGTCCGTATCCACGCGGCGGTAGAGCGGGGGAATGTCTGCGCCTGCCAGTTCCATCCGGAGAAGAGCGGGGACGTGGGACTTAAGATTCTGCGGAATTTCCTGGAGATGTGACGGAGACGGGATTTTTGCAGACGGAATGACAAAGAGGGAATCAACATGCACACGAAGCGAATCATCCCCTGCCTCGACGTCCATAACGGGCGCGTGGTGAAGGGCGTGAATTTTGTGAATCTGCGGGACGCCGGGGATCCGGTGGAGATCGGCGCGGCCTACGACAGGGCCGGGGCCGACGAGCTGGTATTTTTGGATATCACGGCCTCTTCCGACGCCAGGGCCACGGTGGTGGACATGGTGCGGCGGGTGGCGGAGACGGTGTTTATTCCGTTCACAGTAGGCGGAGGCATCCGCACGGTGGACGATTTCCGCCTGCTTCTGCGGGAGGGCGCGGATAAGATATCCATCAATTCTTCGGCCATCAACACGCCGCGTCTGATCAGCGACGCCGCGGACAAATTCGGCCGGCAGTGCGTGGTGGTGGCGATCGACGCCAGGCGCCGCGCGGACGGGACCGGCTGGAACGTATATAAGAACGGCGGCCGCATCGATACCGGTCTGGACGCGGTGGAATGGGCCATGGAGGCCGACCGGCTGGGGGCAGGGGAGATCCTTTTGACCAGCATGGACTGCGACGGGACCAAGGCCGGCTATGACAATGTACTGACGGCCCGGATCGCTGAAAATGTGTCGGTGCCCGTGATCGCGTCGGGCGGCGCGGGGACGCTGGAACATTTCTATGAGGCGCTGACGGCGGGAAAGGCGGACGCGGCGCTGGCGGCGTCGCTGTTCCACTATAAGGAACTGGAGATCCGGCAGGTGAAGGAGTACCTGGCGGGGAGAGGCGTGCCGGTGCGGCTGTGAGATTGGGAAAGCAAGTCCTGGCACAGCGGTATGCGTATATGCGCGGCGGTAAGGGATGCCGGATACGGAATTATAGGATGTTGGGTTAAAGGTTGCAAGGTTACAGGAGGAAAAATCGATGGGAGCGATCCAGAACGACTGGCTTGCGGCGATTGGCGGCGAGTTTCGGAAGCCTTATTATAAGGAGCTTTATCATTTTGTCAATCAGGAGTACCGCACGCGGGTGATCTACCCGCCGGCAGACGACATTTTCAATGCCCTTCATCTGACGCCGTTAAGCGAGGTGAAGGTGCTGATCCTGGGGCAGGATCCCTACCACAACGAGCACCAGGCCCACGGACTCTGCTTTTCGGTCCTGCCTGACCAGAAGGAGATCCCGCCGTCGCTGGTGAATATTTATCAGGAGCTGCACGACGATTTGGGCTGCTATATCCCGAACAACGGTTATCTGGTAAAATGGGCGAAGGAGGGCGTGCTTCTTCTGAACACGGTGCTGACCGTGCGCGCCCATCAGGCCAATTCCCACCAGGGGAAGGGCTGGGAGCAGTTTACGGACGCGATCATTGAGGCGGTGAATCGTGAGGACCGTCCCATCGTATATATGTTATGGGGCCGGCCGGCCCAGTCGAAGATCCCGATGCTGACGAATCCGAAGCATCTGGTATTGAAAGCGCCGCATCCGAGCCCGCTTTCGGCCTACAGGGGCTTCTTCGGGTGCCGCCATTTCAGCCAGTGCAACGAGTTCCTTGAGAGCCACGGCGTGGCTCCCATCGACTGGCAGATTGAGAACATCTGAACCGAAAGGAAAGCCGGGCGTCTGTGCGCGGGCGGCGTATGACAACAGGGGAGAGGAAAGCAGATGAATGTGATCGAAATTTTAAAGGTGCTTGTTTTTGGAATTGTAGAAGGCTTCACCGAGTGGCTGCCTATCAGCAGCACCGGACATATGATTCTTCTGGATGAGCTGGTTCAGCTCAATGTGACGCCGGAATTCAAAGAGGTGTTTCTGGTGGTAATCCAGCTGGGGGCGATTCTGGCCGTCGTGGTGCTCTATTTCCAGAAACTGTTTCCGTTTGCGACGATCAGGGGCAGAAGCATGGGGAAAAAGCAGATGTCGCTGCCGCTGGGCGGCAGGGGCGGGAAGGAAGTCGTCATGACCGCGGACGCATACCGCACGTCGCGCGGCGGCGTGCGCGAGGATATCATTCCGCTGGCGGTTCCGATGGGCAAAGAAGGCGGTCATCTGGGGATTAAAGCCGCGACGCTTATGCTCTGGGTGAAGGTGGTTATCGCCTGTCTGCCCGCGGCGCTCGTGGGAATTCCGCTGGACGACTGGATGGAAGAGCATCTGCGCGGCCCCTACGTGGTGGCGGCGGCGCTGATCCTCTACGGTATTCTGTTCATTGTGGTGGAAAATCAGAATTATGGAAAGAGGGCAAAGACGGAGAAGGTAGAGCAGATTTCCCTGTCCCTGGCGCTTCTGATCGGACTGTTTCAGACGCTCTCGCTGGTGCCGGGTACGTCCCGGTCCGGCGCGACGATCCTTGGGGCCATGCTCCTGGGCTGCTCCCGCGGCGCCGCGGCGGAATTTTCTTTCTTTCTCGGGATCCCGGTTATGTTCGGCGCAAGCCTGATTAAGCTGATCAAGTACGGATTCCATTTTACGGGCGGAGAGGTATTTCTCCTGCTGTTTGGAATGGCAGTGGCGTTTCTCGTGAGCGTGTATTCGATCCGTTTCCTGATGGCTTATATCAGGCGGAATGATTTTAAGCTGTTCGGATATTACCGCATCATTCTGGGTGTGATCGTCATCGTGTATTTCGTGGTGACGCAGTTTATCCCTCAGTTTCAGGCGCTGTAACGGGGCAAATCAATCTGCCCGTTACAGGCTGTCGGCGATATCATAGATCAGGCGTTCCGAGTCCTCCCAGCCGAGGCACGGGTCCGTGATGGATTTGCCGTAGCAGTGTTCGCCGATCTTCTGGCTGCCCGGCTCCAGATAACTTTCGACCATGACGCCCTTTACCAGCTCGCTGATTTCCGCCGAATGGCGGCGGCTGTGGAGCACCTCCTTCACGATGCGGATCTGCTCCATATACTGCTTGCCGGAGTTGGAATGGTTGGCGTCCACAATACAGGCCTTATTCTGTACGTCGCGCTCCTCATAGAGCCGGTGCAGCAGGATAAGGTCTTCGTAGTGGTAGTTGGGCAGGTACTGGCCGTGCTTGTTGACCGCGCCGCGGAGGATCGTGTGGGTCAGGGGATTCCCCGGCGTGTGGACCTCGTAGCCGCGGAAAATGAATTCGTGGGCGCCCTGCGCAGCCACGACGGAATTCAGCATAACGCTCAGGTCGCCGCTGGTGGGATTCTTCATGCCCACGGGCACGTCGCAGCCGCTGGCCACGAGGCGGTGCTGCTGGTTTTCCACGGAGCGGGCCCCCACGGCGATATAGGACATCAGATCAGACAGATAGCGCAGATTCTCCGGATAGAGCATCTCGTCGGCCGTAGTCAGACCGGTCTCCTGGACCACGCGCATATGCATTCTGCGGATCGCGATAATTCCCTCGTACATGTTGGGCTTTTTCTCCGGGTCCGGCTGATGCAGCAGGCCCTTGTAGCCCTCGCCGGTGGTGCGCGGTTTGTTCGTGTAGACGCGGGGAATGAGGATCAGCTTGTCCTTCACCTTTTCCTGGACGGGAACCAGGCGGCTCACGTATTCCAGAACCGAGTCCTCATGGTCGGCGGAGCAGGGGCCGATGATCACCAGGAAGCGGCTGCTTTCCCCGGTCAGCACGTTTCGGATTTCTTCGTCCCTCTGCGCTTTTACCTCGGCAAGGCCGTGAGGCAGCGGAAACTGCTCCCGGATCTCTGCCGGAGTCGGAAGCTTATTGATAAATTCAAGTCCCATGATTCAGTTATCTCCTAAAACAGTAAAATTTCCCCCACAAAAACACTCCGCCGCATACGGCGCTTTACACCCGGAACGAAAGGCTCAGAGATTGTGTTCCTCGAAATCCGGAATGCCGTCTCCGTCCAAATCCACCATCGGAGGCGGGCCTCCGGGACCGCCGTAGAATTCCTTGCCGACCACGTTGCGCATCTGGCGGGCCTCCTCTACGGCCTTGGAGAGCATGCGTCTCACCTCGATGGGACGCTTGATATGATTCAGAACGATCTCCGGACTGGAGTCTACCCGCGTCTTGACGATGACGTCGCCGGTGCCGAAGAGTTTGCCGGCCAGGCTCTGTTTGCAGGTCAGATCCACGATTCGGTAGAGCAGAACTTCCTCGAGAGTGGTGTTCAGGAAGCCGGATTTTACCATCAGCCGCTCGTCTTCGACATAGTACTTGGTAAAACTCAGCGGAAACCACAGATGGTGCTTCCGGTCCTGCCACAGGATTTCGGGTACGTCGTGTGCGGATTCAGCCATAGTTAGTTATAACTCCTTTCCCATAAAATCATCAAATCATGGTTATTCTATCACGCAGGCAGACAGATGTAAAGAATGATATTTTTTAATTATGACTGAAATTCTGCTTGAAATCCTTCTGCCTCTGAGATACAATTATAATCGGCAGAGATTGGATTCACTGGATGGATGTTCCTTTGGTGCGTCCATCTACTAAATATTTTAAAATGGAGGACTGCAAAATGAGTAATTCGGCACAAACTTCAGCAGGCAGCAGGATTGCAAAGCTGCTTGATGAAAACAGTTTTGTTGAAGTCGGCGCTTATGTGACAGCGAGAGCCACCGATTTCAACATGACAGGCAAGGACACACCGGCTGACGGCGTCGTGACGGGCTACGGCACTATCGGCGGCTGCCTTGTGTATGTGTACAGTCAGGACGCTTCGGTGCTGGGCGGCTCCATGGGCGAGATGCACGCGAAGAAGATTGCGGCGGTCTATTCGATGGCCATGAAGATGGGCGCTCCGGTCATCGGCCTGGTAGACTGCGCGGGCTTACGGCTCCAGGAGGCGACTGACGCGCTGCACGGCTTTGGACAGCTCTACATGAGCCAGACGATGGCTTCCGGTGTGATCCCGCAGATTTCGGCGATCTTCGGCACCTGCGGCGGCGGTATGGCCGTTTCCGCGGCGATGAGTGATTTCACCCTTATGGAGACGAAGAAGGCGAAGCTGTTTGTCAACGCCCCGAATGCCGTTGATGGCAATTACGCAGGCAAATGCGACACCTCCGCGGCTGATTTCCAGGGCGAGAAGGCCGGGATGGTAGACTTTGCGGGAACCGAGGATGAGGTTCTGGCGAAGGTCCGTGAGCTGGTCGGCATTCTTCCGGCCAATAACGAGGACGATATGTCCTACGACGTGTGCGAGGATGATCTGAACCGCGCGTGCGAGGGCCTGGAAGGCTTCGCGGGCGATACGGCGGCTGCCCTGGGACAGATCTCCGACAACGGTTTCTTCCTTGAGACGAAAGCGATGTTTGCTCCCTCCATGGTGACGGGCTTCGCCCGCTTAAACGGCAATACGGTAGGCTGCGTGGCCAACCGCTGCGAGGTCCTTGACGAGAAGGGCGAGAAGAAGGAAAGCTACGACGCGGTGCTGACGGCCGAGGGCTGCGCGAAGGCCGCTGAGTTCGTGGATTTCTGCGACGCATTCAATATTCCGGTCCTGACCCTGGTGAATGTGAAGGGCTATAAGGCCGATAAGTGCAGCGAGCGCCATATGGCGAAGGCGGCCGCGAAGCTGACCTACGCATATGCGAACGCGAGCGTTCCGAAGGTGACGGTTATCATCGGACAGGCATACGGCACGGCTTACCTGACGATGGCCAGCAAGTCCTGCGGCGCCGATATCGTTTACGCGTGGCCATCTGCCGCGATCGGCATGATGGATGCCCAGGCGGCGGCGAAGATCATGTACGCCGACGAGATCGCGAAGGCGGATGACGCTGTGGCCCTGATCCGCGAGAAGGCGGCGGAATATCAGACGCTTCAGTCCAGCGCCGTCGCCGCTGCGAAGCGCGGCTATGTCGATGATATTATCCCCGCGGAGGACACGAGAAAGCGTGTGATTGCCGCGTTAGAGATGTTATTCACAAAGAGAGAGGATCGTCCGGCCAAGAAGCATGGCACGATCTGAGCGAGGTGACAGGCGTATGAAACAGATTAAGAAGCATTTCGTATGGATACTTTGCACGGTTTTCTGCCTGATGAGCCTGACGGCCTGCGGAAAGGCGGCCGAATCCGGAAGCGCGCTTGATCCGCAGATGACTACTTATATGATCCAGACGGCCGGCTCTGTCCTCGAGGAGGTCACGTCGATGGCGGAGAGCGATATCGATATGATCATCGAGCAGGGGGCGTCAGAACCGGGAGTCCTGGCAGGTCTGGAATCTTACAAGAGCCTGAAGAGCGATTTGGGAGCGTTGGTTTCCGTCTCGCCGGAGGGAACCGTGACGGAGGTTGACGACGGTTATGAGATCGCGGTCACTGCCCAGTTTGAGCAGCGCGAGTGCGAATTCGTTCTGGGAATCGACGATCAGGTAGCCCAGATGATTTCCATGACCTTCAATCCGGTCTACAGCCTGGGCGAGAACATGACCAAGGCCGCGTTAAACACGCTGATGGGCATGGGCACCGTATTCCTGGTGCTGATCTTTATCAGCCTCCTCATCAGCTGCTTTAAGTATATCAACGTCATCGAGAAGAAGATGAAAGAAAAATCGGCGCCCGCTGCGGCTCCTGCCCCGGCGCCCGCGCCCGCTCCCGTTCCTGTCCCGGCGGCAGAGTACGAGGAGGATGTTACCGACGATCTGGAACTGGTGGCGGTTATCACCGCGGCCATCGCGGCAGCTTCCGAGAGTGCGGCGCCGGCTGACGGACTTGTGGTCCGCTCGATCCGCCGCGTCCCGAACAGCAAGTGGAAAAATGCGTAAATCATATTAGGAGGATTCTATATCATGAAGAATTATACGATCACAGTCAATGGCAATGTGTATGAAGTAACCGTAGAAGAAGGCGTTTCCACAGGCGCTGCCCCCGCGGCTCCCAAGGCTGCCCCGAAGCCCGCGGCCCCGAAGGCTGCCCCGGCTCCGAAGCCGGCCGCTCCCGCAGGCGCTGCAGGCGCGGTTGCGGTGTCCGCTCCGATGCCCGGCAAGATCCTTGGCGTCAAGGCAAGCGTCGGCCAGGCCGTGAAGCGCGGCGAGGTCATCATGGTTCTGGAAGCCATGAAGATGGAAAATGATATCGTAGCTCCCTCCGATGGAACCATCGCCACGATCAATGTGGCTGTGGGCGATGCCGTGGAATCAGGTGCGACGCTGGCTACATTAAACTAGGAACCGCGTAGATAACGCAGGTTTCAGATGGAGGGATTAACATGGAATATATTACAACGACATTGTCGAATCTTCTTCAGCAGACGGCGTTTCTCAATCTGTCCTTTGGCAATTTAATTATGATCGCTGTGGCCTGCTTCTTCCTGTATCTGGCCATCAGAAAAGGATTTGAACCGTTACTGCTGGTGCCCATCGCGTTCGGTATGCTCCTTGTGAATATTTATCCGGACATCATGGTGCACCCGGAGGATTCGTCCACCGGTACAGGCGGACTTCTGTACTACTTCTTCCAGCTGGATGAGTGGGCGATTCTGCCGTCTCTGATTTTCATGGGCGTAGGCGCCCAGACCGACTTCGGTCCGCTGATCGCGAATCCCAAGAGTTTCCTCCTGGGCGCGGCGGCCCAGTTCGGTATCTACACCGCGTACTTTATGGCAATCTTCATGGGCTTCAATGACCGCGCGGCGGCCGCCATCTCGATTATCGGCGGCGCTGACGGCCCGACGTCCATCTTCCTGGCCAGCAAGCTTGGTCAGACCGGCCTGATGGGCCCCATCGCCGTGGCGGCTTACTCCTATATGGCTCTGGTTCCCATTATCCAGCCGCCGATCATGAAGCTGTTCACCACTGAGGAAGAGCGCAAGATCAAGATGGAGCAGCTCCGTCCGGTTTCCAAGCTGGAGAAGATCCTGTTCCCGATCATCGTTACGATCGTGGTCTGCCTGATCCTGCCGTCCACAGCTCCCCTTGTCGGTATGCTGATGCTTGGCAATCTCTTCCGTGAGAGCGGCGTTGTGAAGCAGCTGACCGAGACCGCCAGCAACGCGATGATGTATATCGTGGTTATCCTGCTGGGTACTTCCGTCGGCGCTACCACGAGCGCCGAGGCTTTCCTGAACCTGGATACCATCAAGATCGTAGCTCTGGGTCTGATCGCGTTCGCGGTCGGCACGGCGGCCGGCGTTCTGTTTGGAAAGCTGATGTGCAAGGTGACCGGAGGCAAGATCAACCCGTTGATCGGTTCCGCGGGCGTGTCCGCTGTTCCGATGGCGGCCCGCGTGTCCCAGAAGGTGGGCGCTCAGGCCGATCCGACCAACTTCCTGCTGATGCACGCTATGGGCCCGAACGTGGCCGGCGTTATCGGTACGGCAGTGGCGGCCGGCACCTTTATGGCGATTTTCGGAGTGAAGTAGGATAGCGAACAGCCTGGCTGCGCATGCAGCCGCTGGTTCATGATTAATGAATAATTAACAGGAGGTTATACAATGGCTGAGATACAGAAAAAACCGGTGAAGATTGTGGAAACCGTCCTTCGTGACGCCCATCAGTCTCTGCTGGCTACCAGAATGAGTACCGAGCAGATGCTGCCGATCATCGATAAGATGGATAAGGTCGGCTACTATGCCGTAGAGTGCTGGGGCGGCGCTACCTTCGACGCGTCCCTGCGCTTCCTGAAGGAAGATCCGTGGGAGAGGCTTCGCAAACTGAGAGCCGGCTTTAAGAATACCAAGCTGCAGATGCTGTTCCGCGGGCAGAATATCTTAGGCTACAATCATTACGCGGACGACGTGGTCGAGTACTTCGTGCAGAAGTCCGTGGCCAACGGCATCGACATTATCCGTATCTTCGACTGCCTGAACGATATCCGCAACCTGCAGACAGCCGTGAAGGCAGCCAACAAGGAGAAGGCCCATGTACAGATCGCCCTTTCCTACACGCTGGGCGACGCCTATACGCTGGATTACTGGAAGAACATCGCCAAAGAGATCGAGGAGATGGGTGCGGATTCCCTGTGCATCAAGGATATGGCGGGCCTTCTGACGCCTTACGCGGCCGCGGAGCTGGTTGCGGCCCTGAAAGAGTCCACTACGCTTCCGATCGACCTGCATACCCACTATACCTCCGGCGTGGCTTCTATGACTTACCTTAAGGCAGTGGAAGCGGGCTGCGATATCATTGATACCGCGATGTCGCCTCTGGCCCTGGGCACCAGCCAGCCGGCTACCGAGGTTATGGTTGAGACCTTCCGCGGAACTCCGTATGACACCGGACTGAATCAGGAGCAGCTGGCGGAGATCGCCGATTACTTCGCGCCGATCCGTGAGCAGGCTCTTAAGAGCGGGCTTCTGAATCCGAAGGTTCTTGGCGTCAACATCCAGACCCTGCGCTATCAGGTACCGGGCGGTATGCTGTCCAACCTGGTGAGCCAGCTGAAGGAAGCGGGCAAGGAAGACAAGTACCGCGAGGTTCTGGAGGAGATCCCGAGAGTCCGTAAGGATTTCGGCGAGCCGCCTCTGGTAACTCCGTCCTCTCAGATCGTAGGTACGCAGGCCGTTATGAACGTCATCGCCGGCGAGCGTTACAAGCTGGTTCCGAAGGAGTCCAAGAAGATCATGATGGGCGAGTTCGGTCAGACCGTAAAGCCGTTCAATCCGGAAGTGCAGAAGAAGATCATCGGCGACGCCACACCGATCACCTGCCGTCCGGCAGATCTGATCCCGCCGCAGCTTCCTCAGTTCGAGAAGGAGTGCGCGCAGTGGAAGCAGCAGGATGAGGATGTTCTGTCCTACGCCCTGTTCCCGGCCGTAGCCAAGGAGTTCTTCCAGTACCGCGAGGCGCAGCAGACCAAGGTGGATCAGACGGTGGCCGACAAGGAGAGCAAGGCTTATCCGGTCTAATCAGATAGACAGTGCATTCATGGATGGATGTACGCGCGTATAATTTACAGGAGAGATGCGGCAGGACGACAGCAGAAGTTTGGCCGCATCTCTTTTCGTATTACGTCAGTATGCAAAAACGTGCCAGTGACACGTTTTTTGTATTTCCGCCAGGCCCCGGTTCGGGGAAGAAAACTTTAATTTTTATTTACGATTTTTGCAATTATTTGAAGATTTCCAGATTTTGTTGACATATGGCGGGTTATGTCCTTATAATGGATATAATGTAATATTATGTAGAATAAGCTCTATATATAGTACAGGACAGGAAGAATACGGACAAGATACGCGGGAGATCATTTGATGAAGAAGAAAATTATCCGGCGGGGCGCGGCAATCGTGCTGGCCCTGATCGTGGCGATAAACAGCGTGACGGGGCACGGTTTGCTGCCGGGTCTTATAAGCTACGCTGACGTGGAACGTGCGGCGATTGTCAATGCGACCACGCTCAATGTCCGCAGCGGCGCCGGAACCGGTTATTCCATCGTAGACAAACTGACGAACGGTGCGGCGGTAACGGTGACGGGCGAGACAAACGGAAGCGACGGCAAGGTCTGGTATCAGATCCGCTTCAGCAACGGAGGTACGGTGAAAAATGGATATGCCCGGTCTGATTATATCCGCTTTCCGGCAGCGTATTCCAACGATATGAATTTCGAGGCCTATCTGGTGTCGCAGGGTTTTCCGGAGAGCTATAAAGCGGCTCTGAGGCAGCTTCACGCGATGTATCCCGGCTGGGTATTCATAGCCCAGCATACGAATCTGGATTGGAATACCGTAATTGAGAACGAGAGTCTCGTAGGGCGGAATCTTGTTTATGACGGCAGCATCTCCTCGTGGAAATCCGTGGCGGAGGGCGCTTATAACTGGGAGACCAGCACATGGCCTTCCTTCGACAGCGGTTCTTATGTGGCTGCTTCATCGGCGCTGATCAGCTATTATATGGATCCGCGCAATTTCCTGGATGATAAATATGTATTTCAGTTTTTACTTCATACGTACGATGGCTCGGCACAGACGGTGGACGGGCTTCGTTCTATGGTTTCCGGTACGTTTTTGTCCGGTTCTGCCTCGGTGAGCGGTGATTACGGAACTTCAGCCGGCAGCAGCGCAGGCGGTCCTGGCGTTTCGAGGGGGCCGGGCTCAGGAAGCAGCACGGGCACACAAGGTCCCGGCGTAAGCGGAAATTCGGGCGTGAGCACGCAAGGTCCCGGGAGCGGCACGGGCTCGAAAAGCAGCACAAGCACGCAGGGCCCCGGCGTAAGCGGAAATTCGGGCGTGAGCACACAGGGCCCCGGGAGCGGTACGGGCTCGGGAAGCAGTGTGAGCCTGCAGGGTCCCGGGAGCACGGGCAGCGCCTCCGGTAACCGGTCCAATGTCGGATTTAATGCGCCCGGTTCCGTGGCGTCCGCGGGAAGTATAGGAAGCCCGCGGATTCTGGGCAGTCTGGGCAGCCTGTTCGACACCAGCGGCCTGATTAAGAGCCTTGCTCCGGGAGCGACGAACGGTCCCGGTGTCGTGGGTTCGTCAGGCGGGAATGTCTCTGTCTCGGGCCCCGGCGCATCGAGCGGCTCCGGCACATCAAACGGACCCGGAGCGTCGAATGGCCCCGGGGTGGCGAGCGGCCCAGGTGTTTCGAGTTCCGGCGGTTCGGCCCCCACGGCGGATTATGTGAATATTATCATGAACGCCGGCATTCAGTCCGGAGTGAATCCGTATGTGCTGGCGGCGATGATTATCCAGGAGCAGGGCACGAGCGGAACCGGCAATTCCATTTCCGGCAAGGTGTCCGGATATGCGGGATACTATAATTTCTTTAACATTGAAGCCTACCGATCCGACAATATGGAGGCGACGGAACGCGGCCTCTGGTATGCGTCCCAGTCGGGAAGCTATGGAAGACCCTGGAACAGTATCGATAAATCGATCACAGGCGGCGCCCTTTATTACGGAACCAATTATGTGCAGGTAGGACAGGATACATTCTATCTGAAAAAATTTAACGTGCAGGGCAGCAACCTGTATAAGCATCAGTACATGACCAATGTGCAGGCTGCGGCGTCCGAGGGTGCCAAGCTTTCGGAGGCATACAGCGATCAGCTGAAGCAGACGTCGGTTCTGCAGTTTAAAATACCGGTTTATCTGAACATGCCCGCAACGGCGTGCGTCAAGCCCACAGGCGACGGCAGCCCCAACAATAAGCTGTCCTCGCTGTCAGTGGAAGGATTCTCGCTGACGCCGACCTTTAACCGGGATACGAATGTGTACGATCTGATTGTTAATCCTTCTGTAGCGGAGGTTCGGGTCAGTGCATCCGCTTATTCGGATTCGGCCGCTGTCAGCGGAACCGGAACGGTCTCCCTGCAGAGTGGAATTAACGAGATTCATGTGTATGTGAAGGCGCAGAATGGCGACATGCGGGATTATATGATTTGCATTGTGAGACAGCAGAACGGACCTTCCTATAACGGATCGCTGAATTCTTCAGGCTCCGGACCGGGAACGTCGTCAGGTCCGGGAGTTTCCGCGGGCCCGGGAGTTTCCGCGGATGTCGGAACCACGGGACCGGGCGGGACTTCGTCCGGAAGCACGTCCGGGCCCGGCGTGACAGGCGGGAGCAGCGCGGGCCCGGGAGGCGCGACCTCCGGTGTCACCGGCAGTACAGGCCCGGGAGGCGCGGCCTCCGGTGTTGTCAGCGGTGCGGGCCCGGGAGGCGTGACCTCCGGCGTCGTCAGCAGTGCCGGCCCGGGAAGCGCGGGAACCGGAGCTTCCTCCGGCAATTCGAATTTGAATGGGCCGGGCGGCAGCAACGTGACGATAGTTCCATAAACCAAGAAAGGGGATAAGCAGAATGAACAGAAGTATGAAACGATTTCTGGCCGGTATCGTATTGGTTGCTGTCATGACACTCGGTATGTCATCTTCGGTGCTGGCGGCCCGGATCGCGTTCTCTGATCCGTCTACGACGACGGGCCAGACCGTGACGGTCAATATGAAGATTACTTCCACAGGTACGGAGACCATCGGAAGGGCAGATGTGACATTGTCTTATGACGCGTCGCTTTTGGAGTTTGTGAGCGGAGACGGCGCAAGCGGAGGCGCGGGTACTGTGCGTGTAACCGGAAGTACGGACAGCCAGAACGCTACGGATCTGACCTTTGTGCTGACTTTCCGTGCCCTGCGCGCGGGAACTGCCACGATCACGATTGCTTCGCAGGAGGTTTACGACAGCGACAGCCAGACCGTTACGGTGGAGCGGGAGGGGTCTTCCGCGATAACCATCGCGGCGGCGGCCGGAGATTCAACCAATGCCAATCTGGCCGGTCTGCAGGTTTCGCCAGGTACGCTGACGCCTGCGTTTTCGGCTGATGTGACAGAGTATACGGTCACAGTCGGCGGCGATGTGAGCAGTCTTGTAGTGGACGCGCCGGCAGTGGATGCGGGTGCGAGCGTAGCGGTGAGCGGCAATGAGGATCTGCAGGCAGGTGAGAATACGGTCGTCTGCACTGTGACGGCGCAGGATGGTCATACCGTGAAGGAGTATACCATCACGGTGACGAAGACGGCAGACGGCGCGGACGGCGCAGGGGAAGCTTCCCCGGAGGGCGTCGTGCTTCGGACGCCCGAGAGAAGCGTGACGGTATATCCGGTGACGGATGACATTCCGATTCCTGACGGTTTTGTACCGGCGCAGGTCGCCATCGACGGCCATGACGTACAGGGCTGGATCTGGGGCGGAGACGCGGCCAGTCCGCAGTACTGTATTTTCTACGCTACCAATGAGAATGGGGAAACGGATTTCTATCGCTACGATCTGACGGAGAAGACGATTCAGCGCTACTTCCGCGATCCGCTTGTGGATGCGACGAGCAATTCCGATTATGCGGCGCTGGTAGAGGAGTACAATTCTCTGTTAAGTGATTACAATATGCGCTTCTATATCATCATCGGTCTGATCGCGCTGGCAGTGGTTCTGCTGATTGTGATTATTGCGCTGGTGGCGACCAGAGGCGGCAAGGATGATTTCTATGAGAAGAGACAGGACGGGGGCAGTTATCCGGAACGTCATAAGTCCTCAGAGAAACAGAAGCAGGCCGCCCAGGCGGAACGCCGCAGGATTTCCCGTGAGGAGAGGTACATGCGCGGCATGGAAGAAGACGAAGAGAATGCCGAGCAGGAGGAATTCCGGGCTGAGCAGCAGATCCGTGAGCGTCAGGCGCAGCGCCGCCAGCAGATCCCGCAGGGTCAGCAGCGGCCGGCAGGCGCGCCGCAGGGCCAGCGCCCGGGTTTAAGCGGCAGTCAGGGATACCGTCCGGCTTCCGGTCAGGGAGGCCAGAGACCGGCTGCGGGGCAGCAGGGTACTGCCAGGCCCGCACCTTCCGCCCGTTCGGCCGCAGGACAGCAGGGACAGGCGCAGAGACGTCTGCCAGACGGCGCGGGAGACCAGAGCTATGTGGTAAAGGGACCGCTTCCCGGCGACAATGAGCAGGGAGTCAGGATCGCGCGGCAGGGGATGCAGCCGCCGAAGACCCAGGGACAGGAGCAGAAGAATGTGGGCGGTGATGACGATTTCCAGATCATAGATCTCGGAGTGTAAAGCAGCGGGAAACGCCGGACGGTCAGGCTTCCGGCAGGAACGTGTGCGTGAGACAGAACAGAGGGCTGCCAGGGTGCGGGATTGCTCGTGCGTGGCAGCCCTTTCCATCTTGACGTTTCGACAAAAATGTTATATGATTGCTATAACAGTTATAACGAAAGATGGTGGGAACATGGTTTTAAGGGTTGACTTCAACAGCGATGAAGCGCTTTATATGCAGCTTCGCAATCAGATCATATTCGGAATTGCCACCGGACGTATCCGGGAGGGAGATTCCCTTCCGTCAGTCCGCCAGCTGGCGGAATATGTCAGTATCAATATGCATACGGTGAACAAGGCGTATTCGGTTTTGCGGGAGGAAGGCTTTGTGAAGCTTGATCGCCGCAGGGGCGCTGTTGTGGCGCTGGAGGCGGACCGGAAGCGCGTGATGGAGGAGATGAAGGAGGAGATTGCCGTTGCCATGGCCAAAGCGGTCTGCAGAGGCATTGAGAGAGAAGAGGTACACCGGTTGGTGGACGAGGTCTACGATGTTTTTACCAACTGGGAGGATTCAGCGGAATAGATGCGGGAGGTTTCGCCATGTTATGTGAAAGATGTAAGATCCGTGAGGCGAATATACAGTATACGGAAGTGATCAATGGCACCAGGACGGAGCACCATTTCTGCGCCCAGTGCGCCCGTGATCTGGATTTTGGCCAGTATTCGGCGATTTTTGACGGGGAATTTCCGTTCGCCGAATTTTTGTCCGCGCTTCTTGGCGGCGAGACGCCGGCCCAGAAGCAGGAGAAATATCAGCAGATCGTCTGTCCGACCTGCGGCATGACCTACGAGGAGTTTGTGAAGAACAGCTGTTTCGGCTGCGCCGACTGCTACGGCGTGTTCGATGTGCTGATCCATGATAATATCAAGCAGCTGCAGGGAAGCGACTGCCATAAGGGCAAACGGCCCGCCTATCAGGGGGCGGCGGAGGCAGCGCAGAGCGGTCCGCAGGACGGCGGGGAAGACGGAGCGGCCGGGGAGACGCGCTCTGTGGAGGAGCAGATCCGCGCCCTGGACAGAAAGCTTAAGGACGCCCTGCGCAAAGAAGAATACGAGACGGCGGCCTGGTGCAGGGATCAGATCCGGGCGCTTAAGGAGGGGGCGAGAGAGGATGGTTAGCTGGTATCAGGAGCCGGACAGAGATCGGAAGAATATCATTTTCAGCAAGGTTCGTCTGGCCCGCAACTGGAATGAGTATGTGTTTCCTTCCCGTCTTTCTGACGCTGAGGCGAAAGAGATGGTCGGCCGCCTGTGCGAGGGCCTGAAGGATATCGGAAATCAGATCGGTCAGGAGTGCAGCCTTCTGGATCTGTCGCAGGCGGGGGAGCTGGAGCTCAAGATGCTGAAGGAGCGCCGCGTGATCAATTCCGCGATTCTGAAAAAGAAAGCGCCCATGTCCATGTATCTGTCTGAGAAGGAGGACGTAAGCGTCGTCTTCAACGGTTCGGATCATATCCGGATCCAGGTGCTTAAGAGCGGCCTGCATGTGGGGGAAGCCTGGCAGAAAGCCAGCCAGCTGGACGATTTTATCAATGCGCGTTTTCCCTACGCGTTTGATGAGAAATACGGTTATCTGACCGCGTTTCCTACGAACGTGGGAACCGGTATGCACGCGGCGGTCGTGGTACATTTGCCCAGCCTGTCGATGGGAAAGAAATTTCCTTCGATGATCGCGGACATGGGACGCTTTGGGGTGGCCGTCCGCGGGCTCTATGGCGAGGGCCGGGAGAATTATGGGGCCTTCTATGAGATATCCAATCAGAAGACCATGGGGCTGACGGAGCAGGATATTGTGGATCTGGTAACCCGCGTGGCGCTTCAGCTGGACGAGCAGGAGACGCAGGTCAGGAACATGACGCTTAAGAATCACCGCCTGATCCGCGAGGACGAGATTTACAAGTCCTACGGCCTGCTTCGCTACGCCAGACGGATCGGCATGAAGGAGGCCATGTCCTACCTCTCACAGCTGATGACGGGGACGGCTGACGAACTGATCGGCTTTGCGGAGCCATGTTCGGTCTTTCAGCTGATTCTGGGGATTCAGAACGCGAACCTTCAGAATCTGTCCAAAAAGCCCCTGGATAAGGGAGAACTGGATGCCGCCAGGGCCGAGTACCTGCGGGAGCGGCTTCCGGAACTGGTTTAAGGGACTGCCGGCCTGACAGACGGCGGTCAGAGAATGAAGAAGGAGGATTATTGTGTATGATAGATCGATTCACAGAGAAGGCCAGGACGGCCATTGAACTGGCGGCTGACGCGGCGGAGGAACTGGGCCACAGCTATGTGGGAACCGAGCATCTGCTTCTGGGCCTTCTGCAGGAAGGCACCGGCGTGGCGGCCCGGGTTCTTCTGGAATGCGGCGTGCAGGAGGACAAGGTCATGGAGCTGGTCAGCCAGCTGATCACGCCGAATCAAGCGACCCGCCTGGCGGAACCAAGCACCTATACCCCCAGCGCGAGGCGTGTGATTGAGAACAGCTATCGGGAGGCCGTGCGTTTTAAAGCGTCCCTGATCGGCACGGAGCATCTTCTGATCGCGATGATTCGGGAGAACGACTGCGTGGCGACAAGGCTGCTGAATACCATGGGGATCAGCATTCAGAGGCTTTATGTGGATCTTCTGGCGGCCATGGGGGAAGATGCGCCCGCGGGACGCGAGGACTTTCCGGGAAGCCGTCAGGGCGTTTCGGCGGGAGCGAAGGGACATGTCAGCACGCCGACGCTGGACAGCTACAGCCGTGATCTGACGGCGCTGGCCCGGGAGGGCAAGCTGGATCCGGTGATCGGCCGGAAGAGAGAAATTCAGCGGGTGGTGCAGATTTTGAGCCGCCGCACGAAGAATAATCCCTGCCTCATCGGCGAGCCCGGCGTGGGTAAGACCGCCGTGGTGGAGGGACTGGCCCAGATGATCGCCGAGGGCGATGTGCCGGAGACCATTTTGCAGAAGCGGGTGCTGACGCTCGATCTGTCCGGCATGGTGGCCGGCTCCAAATACAGGGGAGAATTTGAGGAGCGGATCAAGCGCGTGCTCTCCGAGGTGATGGAGGACGGCGAAGTGCTGCTATTCATCGATGAGATCCACACGATCATCGGTGCGGGCGGGGCGGAGGGGGCCATCGACGCCTCCAATATTTTAAAGCCGTCCCTGGCGCGCGGGGAGATCCAGCTGATCGGCGCGACCACGATCGAGGAATACCGCAAATACATCGAGAAGGACGCGGCCCTGGAGCGGCGCTTCCAGCCGGTGACTGTGGAGGAACCGTCAGAGGACGAAGCGTATGAGATTCTGAAAGGGTTGCGCGGGCGCTATGAGGATCACCATAAGGTGAGCATAACCGACGAAGCCCTGCGCGCTGCCGTCCGCCTGTCGGCGCGCTATATTAACGACCGTTTCCTGCCGGACAAGGCCATTGACCTGATCGATGAGGCCTCGTCGAAGCTGCGCCTGACCGTGTTTGTGGAGCCGGAGGAGATTAAGCTTCTGGAGAAAGAGATTGAGACGTTGGAGAAGCAGAAGGAGCAGGCGATTATCTCCGAGAATTACGAGAAGGCCGGCGAGATTAAGAAGAAACAGCAGAAGAAGCGCGAGCGCATCGAGAAGGTCCGCGACCGCTGGCAGAAGGAGAAGACCACCCGGAAGCTGGTAGTCGGCGAGGGAGAGATCGCGGACGTGGTGTCCGGCTGGACGAAAATTCCGGTGCGGAAGCTGGAGGAGGAGGAATCGGAACGCCTCAAGAAACTCGAATCCATTCTGCATGAGCGTGTGGTGGGGCAGGAGGAGGCCGTGTCCGCCGTCTCCAAGGCCATCCGCAGGGGCCGCGTGGGCCTGAAAGACCCGAAGCGTCCTATCGGTTCCTTCCTGTTTTTGGGCCCCACAGGCGTGGGCAAGACGGAGCTTTGCAAGGCGCTGGCGGAGGCAATGTTCGGCACGGAGAACGCGTTGATCCGTGTGGACATGTCGGAATATATGGAGAAGCACAGCGTGTCGAAGATGATCGGTTCCCCGCCAGGATACGTAGGGTATGACGAAGGCGGCCAGCTGAGCGAGAAGGTGCGCCGCAATCCCTACAGCGTGATTCTCTTCGACGAGATTGAGAAGGCGCATCCGGATGTGTTTAATATTCTGCTGCAGGTGCTGGACGACGGGCATATCACAGACGCCCAGGGACGGAAGATCGATTTTAAGAATACCATCCTGATTATGACCAGCAATGCCGGCGCGGAGAATATTATTTCTCCGAAACGGCTCGGCTTTACCTCCGCAGACGACGACGCGGAGAAATATAAGTTTATGAAAGACCGGGTCATGGAGGAGGTAAAGCGGATCTTTAAGCCGGAGTTTATCAACCGTGTGGATGAGATCATCGTCTTCCATCCGCTGAGCCGGGAGAATATGAAGGACATTGTTGCAATTATGCTCAGCGCGATCAATAAGCGGACCCGCCAGCAGATGGGCATTGAGCTGGATGTGGCGGAGGACGGCAAGGCGTATCTGATCGATAAGGGCTATGACGAAAAATTCGGCGCCCGGCCACTGCGCAGAACCATTCAGAGCCAGGTGGAGGATCAGCTGGCAGAGAAGATTCTCGACGGCGTCGTGAAGGAAGGCGACCGCGTGGAGATTACTGCCGGACCGGACGGACTTGTGTTTGCGGCGAAAGAGCCGGCGGAAGATAAGGAGCCGAAGGAGCGGAAAGAACCGGAGGAACAGAAGGAACTGCAGGAACAGGCATGACATGTTCTGCCCGCAGCGCGTTTCGCGTATCTGTCCGGGGCGGATACATTTATAGAAAATTCACTGGCTTTTTACAGAAGAGTCTTGTATAATGAAACGGCAGACCGCCATGCCGGCGACGGAGGCGGGAATAAGCAGCAGGAGGGGAGAATATGTCGGAAGTACGGGAACTGATCCGCGCGGAAGCGGACGGAAGCATCAGTTTTGGTGATTACAGATTGGATAAAAAGGCGAAGGCGGATGATTTTGAGAACTGCGGGGATCTCTACAAAGTGAAGACCTACCGCGAGATCACGAAGCTGGAGCGGAACGGCATGTTTGTCTATGAGTCGGTGCCCGGCACGTCGGTGGAGCACCTGGCGGTGGACGATTCCGTCATGGAATTCTCGGTGAACGGTGAGAAGGACGCCCAGATCACGGTGCAGCTGGAGGAGGATCAGGAATACGAGGTTTTCGTGGATGATTTTGCTGTCGGCAGTATGCGGACCAACATGAGCGGCAAGCTGAGCTTTTCCGTGGAGCTTGGCGGGACAGCTCCGGTGCGGGTACGGATTCGGAGACGGTGACGCGGTTTCCGTGCTTATACGGTGCGGAACGCCGCGGGCCTGAGTATGGATGTGGTATGGGAGACCGGGAGGTAGCATGACGAAAGCAAAAAGCACCGTCTTCTTCTGCGGGGAATGCGGTTTTGAATCGGCTAAATGGATGGGGCAGTGCCCGGCCTGCAAGGCCTGGAATACGTTTGTGGAAGAACCGGCCGCCAGAAAGGAAGGGACGGGCGCCGCGCTGAAAATGCGTCCGCTTCGGAAGGCTTCTCCCGCGAGACTGTCGGAGATTTCCGTGGAGGAGAAGGACCGCGTGTCGTCGGGCTATGCCGAGCTCGACCGGGTGCTCGGCGGCGGCATAGTGGCCGGCTCCCTCGTCCTGGTAGGCGGGGATCCCGGCATCGGCAAATCCACGCTCCTTCTGCAGGTTTGCCGGAATCTGGCGGCGGCCGGAAAGAAGGTTCTGTATATTTCCGGAGAGGAATCGCTAAAGCAGATTAAGCTGCGCGCCAACCGGCTCGGCGGGATGACCGGGGAGCTTTTGTTTCTCTGCGAGACCAGCCTGGACAGTATCCAGGAGGCGATTCTGGAAGTGAAGCCGGATGTGGTCATCATCGATTCCATCCAGACGATGTACCGTGAGGAAGTGGCGTCCGCGCCCGGCAGCGTCAGCCAGGTGAGGGAGTCCACGAACCTGCTGATGCAGATCGCCAAGGGCGCCGGCATCACCATTTTCATTGTGGGACATGTGACAAAAGAGGGCGTGGTAGCGGGCCCGAGAGTGCTGGAACACATGGTGGATACCGTCCTGTATTTTGAAGGAGACCGGCACGCGTCTTACCGGATTCTGCGGGGCGTCAAAAACCGGTTTGGTTCTACCAATGAGATCGGCGTTTTCGAGATGCGGGAGCAGGGCCTTACGGAGGTGGAAAATCCGTCGGAATTTATGCTGGACGGCCGTCCTGACGGCGCGTCCGGGGCCGTGGTAGCCTGCGCGATGGAGGGAACCAGGCCGATTCTTCTGGAAGTGCAGGCGTTGGTGACCCAGTCGAATCTGGGGATTCCCCGCCGCACCGCGGCCGGCACAGACGGCAACCGCGTGAACCTTCTGATGGCTGTGCTTGAGAAGCGCTGTCATTATGAAATGGCGCGGTACGACGCCTATGTGAATATCGCGGGCGGTATGCGGATGAACGAGCCGGCGCTTGACCTGGCAATCGTCATGGCGCTGGTTTCCAGCCTGAAGGATAAGCCGGTGGATGGAAAGACGATTGTATTCGGCGAAGTGGGACTTTCCGGCGAGGTGCGGGCCGTCTCCATGGCGGACCAGCGTGTCCGCGAGGCGGTGAAGCTGGGCTTCACCACCTGCATTCTGCCGCAGATCTGTCTGGATAAGATGAATGTCGCGGCAGCAGAAGGAAAAATCCGGCTGATCGGCGTCAGAAATGTGCGGGAGGCGATTGCCGCGCTGTAGCTTAGGGTGTCTCGGCAATTCCCCGCGCCTGAAGCCGTGCGATGCGCGGCGCGAAATGGGTCGTAAAATGGGTGCAAAAACTGTCAAGAAAAGTGGTGCAAAAACTGTCAAGAAAAGTGATTGACAGACTCCGCGGATTGTGATAATATAATTTCGTTGTCAGTTCAGCTGACTTCGGATAGGGGAATAGTTCAATGGCAGAGCAGCGGTCTCCAAAACCGTAGATGGGGGTTCGAGCCCCTCTTCCCCTGGTCAAGAAAAACAGTGAGTTTTCATGATTTTAAGTCGTGG
>CANRHU010000004.1 GCA_947630485.1 uncultured Lachnospiraceae bacterium | reverse complement strand
AAGCAGATCGACAAGATGGACAAGAACAACCGGCTGCTTTCTGTGGTCAAGGCGTTCTCCGAGCTTGACCTCGATCCGCGAACTATCGACAACGTGAAGATGGGATATATTTTCGAGGAACTGATCCGCAAATTTTCAGAAAATGCCGAGGCCGGCGACCACTATACCGGGCGAGACATCATCAAGCTTATGGTCAACATTCTGCTGGCCGAGGGCTGCGACGACATCTTTGACGACGGCAAAGTTATCACTATACTGGATCAGGCGTGCGGCACGGGCGGTATGCTCTCCACGGGATACAACTTCATCAAGCGCTATAATCCCACCGCAGACGTGCGGCTGTTCGGGCAGGAGATCAACCCGGAATCCTACGCCATGTGCCTTGCGGAAATGCTCATCAAGGGACAGAACGCGGAGAACATCTGCTATCAGGACACCATGAAAGCAGACTGCTTCCGAAATACGAAAATGCGGTTCGTTTTGGAAAATCCGCCCTTTGGGACTGCGTGGGGCGGCAAGGACGCCGCCGAGGGCGTAGAGGAAGCGGTCAATGAAGAATACAAAAAGGGCTTTGACGGTCGCTGGGGCGCTGGACTTCCCGGATCCGGCGACATGCAAATGCTGTTCCTGCAATCCGCTATCAACAAAATGGACGATACCTTTGGCCGCTGCGCCATCATCGAAAACGGCAGCCCGCTCTTTACTGGAGGCACGGCATCCGGCGAAAGTCAGATACGCCGCTGGATGCTGGAGCAGGATCTGATCGAAGCCATCATCGCCCTGCCCACCGATCTTTTCTACAACACAGGTATTGCAACTTACATTTGGGTGTTGTCCAAGAACAAGCGGCAGGAACGCCGCGGCAAGATACAGCTCATCGACGCCAGCCAGATTTATCACAAGCTCCGCAAGGCGCTTGGCAACAAGCGCAACGAAATTTCCCCGGAGGACCGCTCAGCCATCACAAGACTCTATGCTGACTTCGAGGAAACAGAGATCTGCAAAATTTATAAAAACGAGGAGTTCATCTATCGCGAATACACGGTGATGCAGCCCCTCCAGCGCAGCTATGCTATCACACAGAAGCGCATTGCTGCCATGCTCTCCAAGGGGAGTCTGTCGGCGCTCTATGATGAGGCAAAGGTCACTGAGCTTGAAAACGCGGAGGAGCTGACCGGTAAGGATCAGAAGAAGCTGGAGAACTACATAAACAATAAGCCCGTGTATGACGCTGTCGTCGCCGCGCTGGAGACCGCCGTATCGGAGGAAATCTTCTATTCTCCCGCCACTTTCATGCCAGTCTTGGCAAAGGTGTTGGCACAGGTGACTGCCGACAAAAAGCTGTTAGAGCGCATCGCGGACGGGCTTTCGGTGATGGACAAGCAGGCGGAGATTCAGCGTGACCGCAAAGGCGAGATCATCTACGACAAGGAGACGAAGGATACCGAGATCGTCAAATTCGAGGAGGACATCGACACCTACATGGCGCGTGAGGTGCTGCCGCACATCCCGGACGCCAAGGCATTTTTCGAGGAAAATCTTTCCGCGAAAAAGCCGGTGATTAAGACCGGCGCGGAAATACCGTTCACCCGATATTTCTACAAGTATCAGCAGCCTACGCCCAGCGAGGAGCTGGAAGCAAGGTTTATGGAGTTGGAGCTTTCCGTGTCGGAGCGGGTGGCGAAGCTGTTTGAGTGAGGTGACGGACGATGCGGGAGATGAAAGACAGCGGGGTTGAGTGGATAGGTTTTGTCCCAAGAGTATGGGTTAAGAAAAAAATTAAAAATGCCGTTTCTTATATTGGAAGTGGTACAACGCCCCCAAGTCACGATTTGTTATATTACGATGGCAGCATTTTTTGGATTCAAAGTGGTGATATATACGGGAAAAATCTTATTTTTGATACTTCTGCGACATTAACAGATACTGCTGTACGTGCCATACCAGCGTTGCGAATATATGAACATGATTTTATCGTAATTGCTATGTACGGAGGTTCTGTTGGAAATATCGCTGTATCCAAAATTGATGCTTGTACGAATCAGGCATGTTGCGTAATAAAGCCTGACGAGAATAACGACATGCAGTTTATGTACTATTGGATATTAACATGTCGCAATGATTTTCTCAAAAGTGCAATAGGAGGCGGACAGCCAAATATCAGTCAAGCCAAAATTAGAAACCAGTATTATTTTCAGCCGCTATTATCCGAGCAACGTTGTATTGCCTCTTTTCTTGATTCTAAGTGTGCAGAAATCAACGCGCTGACCGCCGACATTCAGGAACAAATTGCCACGTTAGAGCAGTACAAGCGTTCCGTCATCACCGAGGCAGTCACAAAGGGGCTGGATCCCGATGCGGAGATGAAGGACAGCGGAGTGTTTTACATGGCACCAATAAACACAAATTGGAGATTGACAAAAATAGGATACATTTGTAAAAAACTTTTCAGACCTTTCCAACCTGAAGATACCGCTTTGATTTGCTCGAATAAGGGGAAAGTAGTTATTCGCTCGGATGACATTACGGGGAAAATGGTTAGTGAAGATAATGCTATGCAGGGCATAAATAAAGGTGATATTGCCATTCATGGCATGGATACTTGGCATGGCGCAATAGCTTTTTCGGACTTTGACGGAAAAATTACTCGAGTTGTTCATGTATGTGATAGCACTGAAGATAATAGGTTTGTGGTGTATTATTTACAACATCTTGCTTTTCAAGGAGTTTATAAGTTGATCTCCAACGGTGTTCGAGGAAATACAAGTGATTTCAGAAGTTGGGAAAAAGTGAGTGACATATACATAAGTTTGCCGAAAACACTCAATGAGCAAAACAGGATCTCCGATTATTTGGATAATATCTGCTATGAGGTAGACGAAATAATCAGGCAAAAGGTTAAACAGCTTGCCACAATAGAAGAATATAAAAAGTCGTTCATTTTTGAGTATGTCACGGGGAAGAAGGAGGTCGGAACATGGAAGTAGATAGTCTTACCTCATACATCAAAGAAATTACTGCTTTAAGAAAAAGATATATACATCCAGAAATACCAATCTTTGGAGAATTGCTTTTTCGCGGTCATTCAAACATAAAATATCTTCTTTTGCCTTCTCTCGCAAGAGGAAGAACATCATCTTGCGACATAACAATTTTTAATGGAGAAAGAAATCTTATTGAATTGGCAAAATGCAAGTATCCAGATATTTTTCGAGATGATTTGAAACCCGTGGAATTGTTGGCGCTTCTCCAGCACTATGGTATACCGACCCGCTTGCTTGATGTAACCGAAAATGCGCTTGTAGCTCTGTATTTTGCTTGTTGCGAGCATACTGATGCAGATGGAGAAGTATTTGTTTTTTACAATGCGAAAAACCATGTGGATAATGCACCTGTTATAAACGCTATTGCAGATACTTATAGACTTACAAGAGAAGCGCCTTATTCGTTAGAGCATTTTTTCAAAGCTGCTGCAAATCAGCCTTATTTTACTGAGCATAAGCACATTTTTGAAATTTGCAATGATAAAATTGATCATGCCGAATGGATAGAAGGGTGCTGTAAAGAAACTTTGTTTGTTCATGCGCCTGTCCATACGCTTAGACAGAAACTTCAACAAGGCAGATTTATTCTGTTCCCAAATAGGATAGTAGATAACTATTTGGGGCAAGAAGAAAAGGCATTTGAGACTATCATTGATGCTATTCCTAAAGATCATGACTGTATTAAACAACGATTCACTATAAAGAAAGAGAAAAAAACAGAAATTTTAGAGGATTTGAAACTGTGTGGAATCTATGAGGTAACTCTGTTTTTTGACAATATAGACAAAGTCTGTGGTGGAATTGTTGATAGGGTAAAAAGGATGCTGTAATTGTAGAAAGAAGGGGAATCGTGAATAACATCCTCACTGAAAAGGAATATCAGCCCTACATAATGGAGCGTCTCTCCGTTCACAACGGCTATGCCATTCGAGAAGCTGTTCATTTTGCCATGGATCAGGAGCTGTTATTCCAATTTCCTATGGGATACCTAGCTGGAGACGATGGACACCCTGTGGAAAATTTACAAGGACAAACTGGAGGATACCTTCGTCGCTTCAGCAATACCGAAGCGACAGAAGCGGGGGACAGTTTTTTGAACATTCTGAGGCATGGCGTGGAGATTTCCATTGAAGAATACAAAAAGTCCCTCATCTTTGAGTATGTCACAGGAAAGAAGGAGGTGCGCTCTGATGACAAATCCGTCAAATGAAACTCTAACGGTTGTGCGTTCCCAGAATGTAAACCTTGACAGCGAGTATGTTCAGTGGATGCATGAAATCAAGCAGCGTTTTCGTAATGCGCAGGTAAAAGCCGCCGTCAAAGTGAATTCCGAACAGCTTCTTTTTAACTGGCGGCTCGGGAGAGATCTCGTCATCAGACGTGCTGAAGAAAAATGGGGGAAGGGAATCGTTGAACAGGTCAGTCTTGATTTGCAGGCAGAATTTCCCAATGTTAAGGGATTCAGTACCTCGAATCTCTGGTACATGAAAAAATGGTATCAATTCTATTCGGCTTCGTTGTGCGAAGAAAAAATCCAACAGCTTGTTGGAGAAATTACGCAAGCAAATTTTCCTCGGCTTCAGCAGATTGGAACACCGCTGCAGGAAGAAAAAATCCAACAGCCTGTTGGAGAAATTCCTTTTCCGCTTTTCTTTAGTTATGTTCCGTGGGGACATCACATTTTGATCATAACAAAATGTAAAAGCGTTGAAGAAGCTTTATTCTATATTCAGCGTACGATTGATAAAGGTCTGAGCCGCAACGCACTGGATAATTGTATTCGCTCCGATATGTATCATACCATTGGGGCAGCGGTTACAAATTTTAGTGTACAGCTTCCTGCTCCTCAAGGCAAACTGGCCCAGGAACTGCTCAAAGGAAATTATGATTTGGGATTTATCCGTCTTTCTGAGGAATACAACGAAACTGCGCTTGAAGATGCCATAGAGCAGCAGATGACAAGATTTTTGCTGGAATTAGGCGATGGCTGGGCATTTGTAGGAAGGCAAAAGGAAATGATTATTTCCGGCAAAACACGGAAAATTGACCTGCTTTTTTATCATATCTATTTGAGATGCTATGTCGTGATAGAATTGAAGGTAAAACCGTTTGAGCCCGAATTTGCCGGCAAGCTCAATTTTTATGTAAATGCGGTAAATGAACTGCTCCGTCGAGATAGTGATAATCCATCCATCGGACTTTTGATCTGCAAGGACATGGATCGGACGGAAGTACAGTTAGCTTTCGAAGGGATTACGACACCTATGGGAGTTGCGACTTATAATAACGTAAAAATCAAAGAAATTCAGGAGTACCTGCCAACCGCTGAACAAATCAGGCAGCAAATTGAGATTGCAGAGGAAACATTTAAGCTCAACATGCAAAAGGAAACGGAGGGAACCATCCATGAATGATATGGAACTTCAAAACGGAGCAGACAATCGGGCGAAGCGAATGGCTGCCTATACGAAGCGCCTACTGCATGGATCAATCCTTTCCGAGAAAGAATATCAGCATTATATTATGGAGCGTCTCTCCGTTGATAACGGTTACGTTATCCGCAAAGCTGTTCATTTTGACCGGCAATTTGCGATGGATCGGGAGCTATTGTTCCAATTTCTCTGGTCTACCCAGCCGGAAACGATGGATGCTCTGAGGAAGATTTACAAAGACAAGCTGGAGGATACCCTTGTCGGCTTCATCAATGCCGAGGCGACAAAAACAAGAGGCAGCCTTTTGAACATTCTGCGGCATGGTGTGGAGCTTTCCAACATGAAGCTGGAGCTGATGTACACCAAGCCCGCCACTGCGTTCAACAAGGGGCTGCTGGCGAAGTATGAAAAGAACGTGTTTTCAGTTATGGAGGAAGTCTGGGCAAGCGATAAGGAACGCATCGACCTTGTGATTTTCCTCAACGGCCTTGCCATCATGTCCTTTGAGCTCAAGTGCAACGCGGCCGGGCAGTCCTATCAGGACGCCATCTACCAGTACCGTATCGAGCGCGACCCGAAGAACCGATTGTTTCTGTTTAAAGCCGGATGTCTTGTGAATTTCGCAATGGATCTGGAGCAGGTCTGCATGACCACAAAGCTGGAGGGCGACGCTACCTTCTTCCTGCCCTTCAATATGGGAAACGGCGAGGGTGTGAACGCCGGGGCGGGCAATCCGACCTTCCCGGACAAGTACAGCGTCTCCTATATGTGGGAGGATATTCTGAAAAAGGACACTGTTCTCGACCTTCTCGGAAAGTTTGTTTTTATCGAGACAAAGGAGAAAGAAGACGAGCTGACCGGCAAAATCGGGAAGTCTGAAAATATTATCTTTCCGCGTTACCACCAGCTCGATGTGATCCGCAAACTTCTGGCAGATGTGCGGGAGAACCGCACCGCGCAGAATTATCTCATCCAGCACAGCGCCGGCTCCGGCAAAACGAACTCCATCGCGTGGCTGGCGCACCGGCTGACCTCGCTCCACGACGCAGAAGACAAGATCATTTTTGACAATGTAGTTATCGTCACCGACCGCGTTGTGGTAGACAGGCAGCTCCAGAAGGCGATTTTGGGGCTGGAACACAAGGCGGGGCTTATTCGTGTGATGGATGACAAGTGCAATTCCGCCGACCTTGCCATTGCGCTGAACGGCAACACAAAGATCATCGCCACCACGATACAGAAGTTTCCCTATATTGTGGACAGTGTGAAAGGGCTGAAAAACAAGCGGTTTGCCGTCATCATCGATGAGGCCCATTCTTCCACGGCGGGCAAGGATATGTCCGCTGTGACGCAATCTCTCGGAGCCGGGGAACAGGATTATGGTGACGTAGAGGATATGATCACCGATGAAATCGGGCGAAGCGGCAAGCAGGCGAATGTGTCGATTTTCGCGTTCACCGCCACCCCGAAGCCCACGACGATACAGCTTTTCGGACGTCTGAACACAAAGGGGCAGCGCGAGGCGTTTCATGTGTACTCCATGAAGCAGGCTATCGAGGAAGGCTTTATCCTCGATGTGCTCCAAAATTACACCACTTATCAGACGTTCTATCAGATCAACAAGGAGATTCAAGAAGACCCGCGCTGCAGGACGGCGGATGCCAAGCGGCAGATCGCCCGCTTTGTGGAGCTGCACGAGACGAACATTTCCCAGCGGGTGGAGGTGATCGTAGAGCATTTCCGCACATCCGTCATGCCGGAGCTTGGCGGCATGGCCAAGGCGATGGTCATAACCGCCTCCCGTCAGGGCGCGGTCAAGTACCGTCAGGCTTTTGAGGATTATACAAAGAAAAAGGGTTATACGGACATCAAGGCGCTTGTGGCCTTTTCCGGCAAGGTGAAACTGCCTGACGACGATACGGAGTACACCGAGGCGTCCATGAACGGTTTTTCTGAGGATCGGCTCACAAAGGAATTTGATAAGGATGATTATCAAGTTCTGCTGGTGGCAAATAAATATCAGACCGGATTCGACCAGCCGAAGCTCTGCGCCATGTATGTGTTAAAAAAGCTGAAGGGTGTGTCGGCGGTGCAGACGCTCTCCCGACTCAACCGTATCTGCCCGCCCTTTGAGAAAAAGACCTTTGTGCTGGATTTTGTGAACAGCTATAAGGATATTACGGACGCCTTCGCACCGTATTATACCACCACGCTGCTGTCCAATTCCGTAACACCCACGGCAATATATGACCTTGAAGCCAAAATCGACGCATATACGATCCTTGACCCGGACGACATTGAAAAGGCGAATATCCTGTTATACAAAGAAAAAATTGACGCCAGGGATAAGCGGAAGCTTACTTTCTATTTCAAACGTTCAAAGAACATGATAGAGGCATACGACCTTTTGAAGCAGCAAGAGATCGTCGCTCTTATGCGTCACTTCATCCGTTTTTATGAGTTCCTGCTTCAAGTCTCTTGTTTTGAGGATGTGGAGCTGCACAAGAAATACAATTTTATGACCTACCTGATGGCGTATATCAATATCAAACATCCCGGCGGCGGGTACGATCTCGATGGCAAGATCAAAGCGACCAACTTCGTGCAGAAGAAAGCGGACGAACATACCAAATCCAACCTTGTGGCACAGCCGATTGTCAAGCTGCCGACTGCGGAGAATTTCGGCCTGACGCCAGCCAAGGAGGAACGTCTGTCGGAGATCATCGCCGAAATCAACAGCCGCATGGGAAAGAGCTATGATAACGATGTGGCGGTCAAAGCGATGCTCCAGATTCGGGACATCCTGTTAAAGTCCGAGAAGCTGAAAATCAGCGCAAAGAACAACACGGTCAAGGATTTTGAGTTTTCCTATTTCGACGACATCGACGATGCGCTGATTGAAGGGCTTTCACAGAATCAGGACTTCTTCTCCATGCTGCTCAGCAATGATGACGTCAAGAAGCAGGTGCTGGGGATTTTCACGGAGGAGATTTATAAGAGTTTGCGGGAAGTGTAAACCTTTCTGAAATTAAAATAGAACTTGTTCGTAAAGCCTGTCAGGCAGGAACTTAAGCAGGTCAGGCGTATTCGGATAACGGAAAGAGGGATTCTATATGAAATTACTGATTGTGCGCCATGGTGACCCGGACTACTCCATCGATTCCCTGACGGAGCGGGGGTGGACGGAGGCGGAATATCTGTCGGAACGGCTGGCGAAGCTTGATGTGGCAGCGTTTTATGTGTCGCCCCTTGGACGGGCGAAGGACACGGCTTCTCTGACGCTCCGGAAAATGAACCGGACGGCGGAGGAGTGCCCGTGGCTAAGGGAATTCGGGCCGTCTGTGGCCCGGCCGGATTGGAAGTGGCCGGGGCTGTCGCCGGTGGCCTGGGACTGGCTGCCCCAGGATTGGACTGCGGACGGGCGTTTCTATGAGGAGGCCCACTGGTTTGAGCGGGATGTTTTTGAAGATGCAGGTGTAAAGCAGGAGTATGACTGGGTCGCAGAGAATTTTGACCGTCTGCTGGCCCGGCATGGATATGAGAGAGACGGCCGGATCTACCGCGCGGTCCGGCCGAATAACGATACGATTGTGCTGTTCTGCCATTTTGGCGTGGAGTGCGTGCTGCTCTCCCATCTGCTTGGCATTTCGCCGATGATTTTGTGGCACGGTCTCTGCGCGGCGCCCACCTCGGTGACGACGGTGACCAGCGAGGAGAGAAGGCCGGGCATCGCGATGTTCAGGGCGAACGCGATCGGGGATACCTCGCATCTGTATGCCCATGGGATGGAGCCGGCTTTTGCCGGCAGATTCTGCGAGTGTTACGGGAATGAAGGCGAGAGGTGCGACTGAGAGACCGTGAAGAATAGCGGTACGGCGGAAAATCTGTGAAACGATAAGGAAATCAGGCACAGCGCCGCGGCGGGGCGCCTGCGAAAAGGAGACGCGATGAATTTATATCAGGACATCGAGAATTATATACCGTTTAACGAGCAGGAGGCCTGCGACAGGGCGCTGATGCTTGAATATATGCGGAGCTGTACAAATTATCTGGACAGGGCCAATCGGATCGGCCATTTTACCGCGTCGCTCTGGACGGTGAATCCGGCGCGCACGAAGACGCTGATGGTTTATCATAAGATTTATGATTCCTGGGCCTGGATCGGCGGTCATGCGGACGGCGACAGCGACCTTCGGGCGGTGGCGCTGCGGGAGCTTCGGGAGGAGACCGGCGTGCGGAACGCTTCGCTGGTCAGCGACGATATTTTCAGCCTGGAGATTCTGACGGTAGACGGTCATGTGAAGCGGGGAAACTATGTGCCCAGTCACCTGCATCTGAACGTCACGTATCTGGCTGAGGCCGACGAGGCGGAGCAGCTGGCCGTGAACGCGGAAGAGAATAAGGCGGTGAAATGGTGGACGTTTGACGAGGCGCTGCGCGCTTCCACGGAGCCGTGGTTTGTGGAGCATATCTATAAGAAACTGATCGCAAAGGAAAAATGTCCATGAAGAGAAGGAAACCCTTAAACTTCATGGACGTTTTAAGGCTGTTTTAGTCCCGCAGAGCTGTCCGAAAGCGCGGCCTTAACGGCCGCTTCCTCCGGATTACAGCGCTGCCAGCTCGTCCTGGCACACCGGTGTGATGCCGTTGCGCTGCAGGACGTTGACCGCCTTGGCGTTGTCGGCTACGCGAAGGATCGTGAAAGCCTTGGCGTTAGCCAGAAAAGCGTACATGTATTCCAGATTTACGCCGCCGTCGCCAAGGATTTTCAGAATCCTGTACAGGCTGCCGGGCTCGTCGGGCATCTCCACGGCCAGAACCGGGGTGATGGAAAAGACGTAGCCGGCTTCTTTTAAGACGTTGGAGGCGGCGTAGATGTCGTCCACGATCATGCGGACGATGCCGAAGTCCTGGGCCTCTGCCAGGGACAGGGCCCGCATGTCGATATTGTGTCGGTGCAGAAAATCGGTCAGTTCAGCCAGCGTACCGGCCTTATTCTCAAGAAACACGGAAATCTGTTTGACAGTCATAGTATCCCCCTTTTCAATAAACATTTGACAGGCAGCATCCGCGGCGCTCATTTTGGGGAGGCCGCAGCCGGAATGAATCATCCCTGGTACAGGTTTCTCTTGTCGATCACGCGTACCGCTTTGCCCTCGCTTCTGGTGATGGTCTTCGGGCTTACCAGGCGGACCTTTACCAGGATGCCGAGCATCGCTTTCAGCGCGTCCACCAGGGCCTTCTCACGGGAGGCGACGACGCCGGCGTTGTCGGAGAACATTTCCTGGGTCATCTCTACCTGGACTTCGATGGTGTCGGTGTTGTGGACACGGTCCACAATGATCTGGTAGTTGGCCGGGTAACCCTGGTTCATCAGGACCGTCTCGATCTGGGACGGGAATACGTTGACGCCCTTGACGATCAGCATGTCGTCGCTGCGGCCCAGAGGCTTGGTCATCTTCACATGGGTGCGGCCGCAGGAGCATTTCTTATGGCTTAAGATGCAGATGTCTCTCGTGCGGTAGCGGATTAACGGAAACGCTTCCTTGGTGATGCAGGTGAATACCAGCTCGCCCTTCTCGCCGTCAGGCAGGACTTCGCCGGTCTTCGGGTTGATGACCTCGGCGATGAAATGGTCTTCGTTGATATGCATGCCGGTCTGTTCGCTGCACTCGAAGGAGACGCCGGGGCCGGAGATCTCGGTCAGGCCGTAGATGTCGTGTGCTTTGATGTGCAGTTTCTGTTCGATGTCATGGCGCATTTCTTCGGTCCAGGCCTCGGCGCCGAAGATGCCGGCTTTCAGCTTGATCTGATCCTGCAGTCCCCGCTCCCAGATGGACTCGGCCAGATAAGCCGCATAGGAGGGAGTGCAGCAGAGGATTGTGGAGCCCAGATCCACCATGAACTGAATCTGCCGTTCGGTGTTGCCGGAGGACATGGGCAGGGTCAGACATCCCACCTTGTGGGAACCGCCGTTTAGGCCCGGGCCTCCGGTGAACAGACCGTAGCCGTAGCAGACGTGGCAGACGTCGTCTTTGGTGCCTCCGGCCGCCACGATGGCGCGGGCGCAGCATTCATCCCACAGGTCGATGTCGTGCTGGGTGTAGAAGGCCACCACGCGGCGGCCTGTGGTGCCGCTGGTGGATTGGATGCGGACACAGTCGGACAATGGCGTGGCCAGAAGGCCGTAGGGATATGCGTCCCGCAGATCATCCTTGGTCAGGAAGGGCAGTTTGTGCAAGTCGTCGACGGACCGGATATCGTCGGGGGTCACGCCGGCGGCGTCCATCTTCCTGCGGTAGAATTCCACGTTGTCATACACGCGTCTTACGGTTTTTACCAGACGTTCGTCCTGCCATGCGCGGATCTGTTCGCGCGAGGCGCATTCGATCTCTGGCTGATAGTAACGTTCCATAGGCTTTTCATTCCTTTCTTGGAAATATTTTCGCGCGGGACCGGGCTGGAGTATTCTTCGGGCTGCACATTCGCGGGTCCCGCTTTGCTACGTTTAGTATAGCATGAAAAATTTATAGCTGTAAACGGTTAAATATAGAATTTTGAGACAATTTTGAGACGGGGATACGGCTCAAAACGAATCCGCGCCGCATAGAATCGCCGTATCTGGACATAGTAAACCAGGAGAGGAAGAAGGAGGTTTTATGCAGAGAGGAAAAGCAAGCATTGCGTTCGAAAAACCGCCGGTTATCATAAGCTGCGCGTCCGTGGCGGGAAAGAAGGAAGGGGAGGGTCCCCTGGGAAGGTGTATCGACGTGGTCGAGCAGGACGACAGGTTCGGCATGGAAAACTGGGAGCAGGCCGAATCCGCCATGCAGAAGCAGGCGGCTGATCTGGCGTTGGAGAAGGGCAATATCCGCCGTAAGGAAGTGCGCTATCTGTTCGCCGGGGATCTGCTGGGGCAGCTGATCGCCACTTCTTTCGGAACCGTAGATCTGGAAATTCCGATGTTCGGGCTTTATGGGGCGTGCTCGACCATGGGGGAAGCCCTGACGCTCTCGGCCATGACGGTTCACGCGGGGTATGCGGACCGGACGCTGGCCGTGGCGAGCAGCCACTTCGCGACGGCTGAAAAGCAGTTCCGTTTTCCGCTGGCCTATGGGAACCAGCGCCCCTATTCCGCCACCTGGACGGTGACCGGCTGCGGCGCGGTTGTCGTCGGACGGGCCGGACAGAGCGGCAATACGGAACATATGCCGCGGATTACGGGGGTGACGCCGGGACGGATCGTGGATCTGGGCGCCCAGGATTCCATGAATATGGGGGCGGCGATGGCGCCCGCGGCGGTTCACACGATCCGGCAGAATTTTGAAGATTTTCATGTGGATGAAACCTATTATGACAAAATTATCACCGGCGATCTGGGTGAAGTCGGGCGGAAGATACTGTTGGATATGATGAAGCAGGACGGGCGTGATCTGTCGGAAATCCATATGGACTGCGGGATCGAGATTTTCGACCGCGAGAAGCAGGATACCCATGCGGGCGGGAGCGGCTGCGGCTGCAGCGCGGTGACGCTTTGCGCGTTGATTTTACCGCGCCTGCGGTCCGGGGAGTGGAAACGGGTGCTGTTTCTGCCAACCGGCGCGCTGCTCTCGACCGTGAGCTTCAACGAGGGGGAAAGTATTCCCGGCATCGCCCACGGCGTTGTGCTTGAGAGCGGGAGCGTGTAACCGGCTGTTTGCGGATATTGTTTCGCGCGCGCCCCGGCTGCTTGACTGTTTGCGGCGGTAAAATGATGGAAACGGGCCGGCCTTTATGGCGGTTCCGGATAGGAGGAAAAATGGATTATGTGAAAGCGTTTGTGACGGGCGGGCTGATCTGCGCTCTCGTTCAGATTCTTCTGGATAAGACGAAGCTGATGCCTGGACGTGTCATGGTGACTCTGGTGGTTACGGGAAGTATTCTGGGCTGTCTGGGGCTTTATGAGCCGTTTGCCCAGTGGGCGGGAGCCGGCGCGACGGTGCCGCTTCTTGGCTTCGGAAACACACTGTGGAAGGGCGTGAAGGAAGGACTTGCAAGCGATGGCCTTCTCGGGGTTTTTAAAGGCGGGTTCACCGCGAGCGCGGTGGGAATCTCCGGCGCGCTGATCTTTGGATACCTGGGTTCCCTGGTCTTTAAACCGAAGATGAAAGCGTAAAAAAGTGCGGGCGCTGCGAAATGGCGTTTTGTTTCGAACCATTTTGCGGCGTCCGCGTTTGTATTCCATGCGAACAGAGCGCCAGTGACGCGTTTTTTGTATTTCCATGCCGGTGGCACGTTAGGTGCCCGGCCCGAAAGACCCGGACTGTACCGGGGCGGGAACAACGGTCGACCTGGGAGTTACGCCCGGCCCGCTGGGGATCGTTTCGGATTCCCTCGACTCGTTCGGCGGAATCAGCGTGGAGGTCTCACTGTGGAGCGTACAGAGCCCCGGCATCGCGTAGTAGGAGTCGTCGGTGCCCGCCGTGGCATTCGCCGATTCCGGAAGTTTTATAAAGACGCGGGGGATCTGCTCCGGGCAATAATCGGTCGACAGCTGTCCGCTCGCGGAGCAGGCGGAAGCGGCCACATGGATATCGCAGACCTCGGTAGGTACGGTTCCGCGGGCGAAATATTCCGTATAGGTGGCGTCGCCCCGGGGATCCGCGTTACAGATGCCGTCGATTGCCAATTTGCCGGATTTGCGGCAGATTACGGCAGTCTCTACGCTGTAGGGACGTGTAAAGCCGGGATCCAGCAGCCCTTCGTGGATCCGGTCCATGATTTTCTTCCAGATCGTCTTGTGGTAGGAGGTCTGGCCCTGGCCCAGCTTCTGGTTCAGGTCATAGCCTGTCCATATGCCGGCAGTATAGTAGGGCGTGAAACCGACGAACCAGACGTCGTTGTTGCTGGTGGTAGTACCGCTCTTGCCCGCGCAGGACATATTGTTCAGTCTGGCGGCGGTACTGGTGGATCTGGGTCCGTTGCCGGAGCTGAACATCTGCATGGGGATTAGGGAATCCTTCATGGAGTCGGTCAGCAGGAAAGCGGTGGAGTCTTTCAGGACTCTCCGCGTATCCGGTTCATTGTCCAGCAGAATCTTGCCGTTGTGGTCCAGAATCTGCGTGAAGAAGATCGGCTCCTTATAGACGCCGCCGTTGGCGATGCAGGCGTAAGCGCCGGTCAGTTCCAGATTCGTGACGCCGTTGGTGATGCCGCCGAGGGCAAGCGCGGGAACCACGTCCGTGGAGGACAGCGTGGTAATGCCGAAATTCTGGGCGTATTCCACGCCGATCTGCGGGGTCACCGTTTCCATCAGGCAGCGCACTGCCACTATGTTCATGGAATAGATGATACCGTTGCGGATGCTGGAATATCCCATGTATTTCTCACCGTACCAGTTGCTGAAGGTCTTGGTGCCGATCGTGTAGGGCTCGTCGTAATAGACGGTGCCTAAGGTGCTTCCGCAGGCGTCGAGGGCCGGAGCGAAAGAGGTAATCACCTTAAACGTAGACCCGGGCTGCCGCGGAACATCCGTGGCGCGGTTGAGGGTCAGATTGGCGACCTTGCTGCCGCGGCCGCCGCTCAGCGCCTTGACCTGGCCGGTGGTCTGTTCGATCAGGACGAAGGACGCCTGGGGCTGAAGGGAGATATTGATATATTCCCCGATGATCTCGTCGCCCTCCTGCAGCAGGTACGCTTTATAGTTGGCGATATCCGCGCGCGCCTCTTCTTCGCTGGAATACAGGGCGTCGAAAGCGGAGTCCCCCAGCACGTCGCGGTGCCAGTTGCGGATATGGCCGTGGTTGTAATGCGTCGTCGAGCCGTCCGCGTGGGTGACTGACAGGCGGTATTCGACGGAGTACCGCGTGACGGGATAGGCGTCGGGATTATTGACCTCCTCGTCCACGATGGCCTGCAGATCCGGATCCTGGGTGGCCATGATCTGAAGACCGCCGCTGTACAGAAGGTTATGCGCCTGTGTCTCGGAATAGCCCAGCTTGTTGATCAGGGTATCCCGAACCTGTCTGGTCAGCTCGTCTACAAAATAGCTGTTGATCGTGGTGGTCTCCTTGGTGCTGGAATCCACCAGCTGGATGCGGGAGTAGACGTCGTCGGCCATGGCCTCGTTGTACTCCTCCTCGCTGATGTAGCCCTGCTCCTCCATATTTTTCAGAATCACTTCGCGCCGTTCCGCGTTTCGTTTCTGACCGGAGATAGGATTTAGCGCGGACGGGCTTTTCGTGATGCCGGCGATCACCGCGCATTCTGAGAGCGTCAGGTCGGATACCTCCTTATTGAAATACCGGCGGGAGGCAACTTTGACGCCAAGGCAGTTGTTGCCGAGGTTGATCGTATTCAGGTAGTTGGTCAGGATCAGCTTCCGGTCCATGGTTTTCGTCAGCTGGACGGCCAGGTACTGCTCCTGGAATTTGCGTTCCAGCGTCTCGCCGATGCTGTCCTCGCGTCCTCCGTTGAAGACGTTGTTTTTGATCAGCTGCTGTGTGATGGTACTGCCGCCTCCGTCCGAGGAATCGTGGGTCAGGACGCCGCGGACCGCGCGCAGGATGGAACGGAGATCAATGCCGTTGTGCTGCCAGAAACGGGCGTCCTCGATGGCGACGAAGGCGTCGATCAGGTCCTGGGGGAACTCTTCGTAGGTCGCCGGATCACGGTTGGAATCCGCCTGTACCAGAGTGGCGATTACATTGCCCTTGGTGTCGTAGACGGTAGTTGCGAGACCCTGCGGAACGATGCTGTCTATATTGATTTCCGGGGCGCTGTCAATGATGGCGCGGATCATGCCCACGCCCATACTCGCCCCGAATCCCGCGCAGAGGACAACTGCCAGAAGAACGAGCTTGACGGCGGTGAGGATCAGCATGTTGCCGATTTTGCGGCCGTTCGATCTGGTTTCTTTTATCTTTTTCTCTGTCGCTTTTTTGCCGTAATTCATTGGAACCCTCCTTTGCTGCTTCATTATATCAAAATTTTCCATATAATTCAATATCCGGAATTTGCGCCCGGTTTTTTAAAACGGTTGCCATAGGCGGGGCTTTTGTATTATTATGGACACAGCGGCCGGCGTTCATGCCCGAAGGAGGAGAGAGACATGCTATCTGGATATAAAATACTGTGGGAAGGCGGGGAAGGCGAGCTGGTAGAAAAGAAGTCCCGCTTTATCGCGACGACGGAGCCTGTGACCACGGAGGAGGAAGCCGCGGCTTTTGTGGAGCGTATGCGCAGGAAATACTGGGACGCCAGACATAACTGCTATGCCTATGTACTGGGCGGGCAGGGGCGGATCCAGAAGTGCAGCGACGACGGGGAGCCCAGCCAGACGGCGGGCCGTCCCATGCTGGACGTGCTTTTGGGAGAAGAAATCCGGGATATCTGCGTGGTTGTTACCCGCTATTTCGGCGGCGTCCTCTTAGGGACGGGAGGTCTTGTGCGGGCCTATTCCGGAGCGGTGCAGGAAGGGCTCAGGCACAGCAAAGTGATTGAGAAGCGGCCCGGACGGCAGGTGGATATCCGGACCGACTATACAGGCATCGGCAGGATTCAGTATATCCTGGCGCAGATGAAGGTGCCGGTGCTTGATACCCGGTATACGGACCAGGTGGAGGTGTCGGTTATGGCGCCGGAGGAAGCGGCCGGCAGCCTGACGGCCAGGATCACGGAGGGGACGAACGGGAGAGCGGAGATCTGTATGGGGGATCCGGTCTATTATGGGGTTATAGACGGTGAGGTTATACTGTTTTGAAGCTGAAAAATGGGCATTCCGCCCAAAAGATGAACCGTGAAGAACGCAGATTTCTCCTTGCGTTTACGTGAATGGGGTGCTATAGTTAGATGTTGTAAAAATGCGGGGCGGACGTATCCTGCGAGAGGAAGGAACGGTCTGCCGGCAGCAGGCAGGAAAGAAGACAGAAACTTATGAAGATAAAAAGAGAAGATGTGAGGAATGTAGCGATTATCGCCCATGTAGACCACGGCAAGACCACCCTGGTGGACGGGCTGCTTCGCCAGAGCGGCGTGTTCCGCGCGAACCAGGAGGTCGTGGAGAGAGTCATGGATTCCAACGACATTGAGCGTGAGCGCGGCATTACCATATTGTCGAAGAACACGGCGGTGTTTTATAAAGGGACAAAGATCAATATCGTTGACACACCCGGACATGCCGATTTCGGCGGCGAGGTGGAGCGCGTGCTCAAGATGGTGGACGGCGTTATCCTGGTGGTGGACGCCTACGAGGGACCTATGCCCCAGACCAAGTTTGTGCTGCGCAAGGCCCTGGAGCTGGATCTGTACGTGATCGTCTGCGTCAACAAGATCGACCGTCCGGAGGCCAGGCCGCGCGAAGTGGTGGACGAGGTGCTGGAGCTTTTAATGGATCTGGAAGCCTCCGATAAGCAGCTGGACTGCCCGTTTGTCTTTGCGTCGGCCAAAGCAGGATACGCGGTGAAGGATCCTGACGATACCGGCGTGGATATGGGGCCGCTTTTCGAGACGATCATCGAGCATATCCCGGCCCCGGAGGGCGACCCGGACGCAGGCACCCAGGTGCTGATCAGCACGATCGATTATAATGAGTACGTAGGCCGCATCGGCGTCGGCAAGGTCGATAACGGACGTATCCGCGTGAACCAGGAATGCGCTCTTGTCAACCACCATGAGCCGGACAAAATGCGCCGCGTAAAGATCAGCAAGCTCTATGAATTCGACGGCCTGAACAAGGTGGAGGTCGCGGAGGCTACGGTGGGGGCCATTGTGGCTATTTCCGGCATTACGGATCTGCATATCGGCGATACGCTGTGTTCCCTGGATAAGCCGGAGGCGATTCCGTTCCAGAAGATTTCTGAGCCGACGATCGCCATGAACTTTATGGTCAACGACAGCCCCATGGCGGGGCAGGAGGGCAGATACGTCACATCCCGTCATATCCGGGACCGCCTGTTTCGGGAGCTTAACACGGATGTGAGTCTGCGCGTCGAGGAGACGGATTCCCCGGACTGTTTCAAGGTGTCCGGCCGCGGAGAGCTGCATCTGTCGGTTCTGATTGAGAATATGCGCCGCGAGGGCTACGAGTTTGCGGTCAGCAAGGCGGAAGTATTATATAAGTACAATGAGCGCAGCCAGAAGCTGGAGCCCATGGAGCTGGCTTATGTCGATGTCCCGGAGGAATTTACCGGCGTTATCATTCAGAAGCTGACGTCCCGCAAAGGGGAACTGCAGGGCATGAGTCCGGCGCAGGGCGGATATACCAGGCTGGAGTTTGAGATTCCCTCACGCGGCCTCATCGGCTACCGGGGAGAATTTTTGACGGATACCAAGGGCAACGGCATCATGAACACGATCTTTGACGGTTACGCGCCTTATAAGGGGGATTTAAGCTACCGCAAGACCGGCTCTCTGATCGCCTATGAGGGCGGAGAGTCCGTAGCGTACGGATTGTTTGCGGCCCAGGACCGCGGGGTTCTCTTCATCGGTCCGGGCGTAAAGGTCTACGCGGGAATGGTTATCGGCCAGAGCCCCAAGTCCGAGGACATCGAGCTGAATGTCTGTAAGACGAAGAAACTGACCAATATGCGTTCTGCCGGAGCGGACGAGGCGCTGAAGCTTTCGCCGCCGCGGGAGATGAGCCTGGAGCAGTGCCTGGATTTCATCGATACGGACGAGCTTTTGGAGGTCACTCCTAAGAGTCTCAGGATCCGCAAGCGGATTCTGGATCCGACCCTTCGCAAGAGAGCCTCGTTTAAAAGAGAATAATTTACAATTTCGCGAAGACGCGACAAGCCCTGGCAGAAGACCGCCGGGGTTTTGTTGCTTGAGTGTCGAAATTGCACGATCTTTTTTTGGTCTTTCCGGTTCTGCTTTTTCATAAAATAGTGGTAGCCACTAAGCGGTAAATTTTATTAAGAACGAAAGGGAGAGATACCATGTCAGAAAAAGCGATTGAAAACAACAAAGTCAGCGTCATCGGCAAGGTCATAAGCGGCTTTACATTCAGCCATGAGGTGTTTGGAGAGGGCTTCTACCTGGTTGATCTGGAGGTCAACCGGCTGAGCGATCAGGCGGATATCATTCCGCTCATGATCTCGGAGAGGCTTCTCAATGTATCGGAGGATTACATAGGCTGTACGGTGGAAGCGATTGGCCAGTTCCGTTCCTATAACCGTCATGAGGGGGCCAAGAACCGGCTGGTTCTGTCGGTATTCGTGCGGGAAATTAATTTTATGGAGGAATTCACGGACTACACGAAGACGAACCAGATTTTCCTGGACGGCTATATCTGCAAAACGCCCATTTATCGCAAAACCCCGCTGGGGCGGGAGATCGCGGACATCCTGCTGGCCGTGAACCGGCCGTACGGCAAATCGGATTATATCCCCTGCATTGCCTGGGGACGGAACGCCAGATACGCGGCCGGATTTGCGGTGGGGGCCAGGGTCTGCATCTGGGGTCGTGTCCAGAGCCGTGAATATACGAAGAAATTGAGCGATTCCCAGTGTGAGAAACGTGTCGCCTATGAGGTGTCGGTCAGCAAGCTGGAATGCATGGAGTGACGCGCTGGCCGTATTTCCATGCAGAAAGGGTGCCAGCGGCACGCTTTCTGAATTGCCGCAGGCGCGGAGAAAAGGGGTGCAAAAGAATGAAGAACGGAAGTATAGAGGTAATCTGCGGCCACGGTCATGGCAAGACGGCCCTTGCGATGGGGAAAGGTCTTCAGGCCATAGCGGAACAGAAGTCCGTGGTTATGATTCAGTTTCTGAAGGGGTGCGCGCACAGCGGGGAGAGGGAGACGCTGCGGCGGCTGGAACCGGAGCTTCGGGTATTTCATTTTGAAAAGGCGGACACGTTCTTCGAGAAGCTGACCGCGGAGGAGAAGGAGGAGGAGCTGGCAAATATCCGAAACGGATTTCATTTCGCCAAGAAAGTGATCGCCACCGGCGAGTGCGATCTCCTGATCCTCGACGAGGTGCTGGGGCTGGTGAACCAGAACATCGTTTCCCCGGAGGAGTTTGAGGGGATGCTCAGGGCGAAAAACGAGGGTATGAGCCTGCTCTTGACCGGAACCGAGTTTCCAAGGGAGCTGGCTCCCTATGTGGACGTTTTTTTCACAATTTCAGAACATTATCCTGACCGTTTGGAATGACCGCCTGAAAGACCGTCTGAAAGGACCGTCCGAAAGGAAGCAGGTTTCGGTTGACAAAGCGGGGGAATGATGGTAGGATGGGAACAAATGAATAAGGAGTGGTAGAGGTCGCGCGATATCATGAGTAGGAGGCTGATGCAGCAGGTGCAGAGGAAGCCTTACGAAAGGGAGAGCGCCGAAGAGGAGTGCGCCTGCCGGCACGAATCTGGGCATACGGCGAACAGCCGTATGACTGTCATCCCGATGCGGATGGAGAGCTACACTTAAAGATTGACTGTTATGTGGACTTTAAGAGCCGGCTTTCCGAAGCCGGTTCTTTTTAGGTTTCCATGCAGAAAGGGCGCCAGTGGCACGCTTTCTGTATTCAGGCAGAAAAAATGTATGAAACATCATTGATTGCATCATTGATTGGAAAGAAAAGGAGGAGCGTTATGGCGATTTTTGAAGGAGCAGGCGTTGCGCTGGTAACCCCGTTTCGGGAAAATGGGGATGTGAATTATGACAAACTGGATGAAATCCTGGAGGAACAGATTGCGGGCGGTACGGACGCTGTGATTATCTGCGGTACGACGGGAGAATCCTCGACGATGTCCCATGAGGAGCATGTGGACGTGATCCGTTTTGCGTGCGAGCGGGTGAAGGGGAGGATTCCGGTGATTGCCGGAACCGGCTCCAATTCAACCAGAGAGGCGATATATCTTTCGCAGGAAGCGGAACGGGCAGGTTCTGACGGACTGCTTCTGGTGACGCCTTACTATAACAAGGCGACGCAGGGAGGCCTGATCGCTCATTATAAGACCATCGCGGCGTCCGTGAAGATTCCGATCCTTCTCTACCATATTCCGAGCCGCACGGGCGTGACCATGACGCCGGCCACTATGGCGACACTGTGCCGGGAGGTCCCGAATATCGTAGGTGTCAAGGAAGCCAGCGGGAATTTCTCCGCAATCGCCACGATGATGAATATGGCGGACGGCTGTATCGACCTGTACTCGGGCAATGACGACCAGATCGTTCCGCTTCTGGCCCTGGGCGGCAAGGGCGTGATTTCGGTTCTGTCCAACGTAGCCCCCCGGCAGGCCCATGAGATCTGCCGGAAATTCTTCGACGGGGACGTGAAGGGAAGCTTGGAGATGCAGCTTGCGGCGATTCCGCTGATTTCCGCCCTGTTCTGTGAAGTAAATCCGATTCCGGTAAAAGCGGCCATGAATCTGATGGGAAAGAACGTGGGACCGCTTCGCCTTCCGCTTACGGAGATGGAACCGCAGAACCGGGAGAAGCTGGCGGCCGCGATGCGGGCATACGGAATCCTGTGACCTTGCGGGCGGCGCGCCCGGAACCAGAGGGGAAATACGGGCAGAGCGTCACTGGCGCTCTGCCTGCATGGAAATACAGACAAAAACGAGCAGAAAGGGTTATTGAAGATGGTTAGGATTTTACTGCATGGCTGCAACGGGGCCATGGGACGGGCGGTATCGGATATCGTAAAGGATGTGGACGGCGTGGAGATTGTGGCCGGAGTAGATATAAATTCGGAAAGCGCGGCCGGATATCCTGTATATGAGAACCTGGCTATGGTGACGGAGGAGACGGATGTGATCATCGATTTTGCATCGGCGGCCGCCGTAGACGGGCTTCTGCGTTTTGCGGAGGCAAAGCGCCTGCCGCTGGTACTGTGTACCACGGGACTTTCGGAGGGACAGTTGGCCAGGGTGCGCGAAAGCTCCGGCCGGATCGCGCTGCTCCGTTCCGCCAACATGTCTCTGGGAGTGAATCTGCTTTTGAAGCTGGTGCAGGATGCGGCGAAGGTTCTTGCGGCGGCGGATTTCGATATGGAGATTGTGGAGAAGCACCATAACCGGAAGCTGGATGCGCCCAGCGGAACGGCGCTAGCGCTTGCGGATTCGCTGAACGACGCTTTGGACGGGGCGTATCATTATACGTATGACCGTCATAGCCGCCATGCGAAGCGTGATCCGAAGGAAATCGGAATCTCGGCCGTGCGCGGCGGAAATATTGTAGGAGAACACGATGTGATTTTTGCGGGACAGGACGAGGTGGTGACTTTAAGCCATGCGGCCTTTTCGCGGTCCGTATTTGCCAAGGGCGCTGTGGAAGCGGCTTTGTTTTTGGCCGGAAAGCCGGCAGGGCTTTATTCGATGGCCGATGTGATCGCCGCCCGGGGCTGACCGAAGCCGGCAGCTTAAGAACCGTCTGACGGCGGGGGCGCAGCCAGTTTTTGTCGTTTGGCAGATAATGGGGACGGCAGAAGATTTTCCCACCATAATTCATTCTCTCACTGCGCACACTATACGCAGAAAAAGAAAGGAGAATGCCATTATGAAGAAAATCAGGTTCTATCTATGTGCAGTTCTGCTGGTTTTGACTGTGGCGGCCGTGACGGCGTGCGGCAGGAATTCCGGCAATCATCAGTCCAGCCAGCCTTCCGCTACCCAGAGCAGCTCCGCGGCCAGCAGTTCTTCCGGCAGCAGCCAGAACGGAAAGGATTCCGGCAGCGGCGCTTCCGGTGCGGCGGGCTCTTCTTCCAAAGGAGCAGACGATTCCGCGGCCGGTTCCGGCAGCGGCAAGACTTCCGTGAGTGAGGAGAGTACGGGCGTTCTGGATGGATTGGTAGACGACGTAGAGCAGGGACTTCATGATATGGACGGGGATTCGGAAGGCCCCAGCAACAATGCGGATGAGAGCGATAAATGAATCAAACAGTCAGGCAGGAGGGAAAGAGATTTTCGTTTCCCTCCTGTTTTTCCTAAATCTTATGGTTTTGGATGCTTTTCAGGCTGTTCTCCAGCCTGGGCGCCACCTGATCATAATTCAGGCGCGCGGCCGCGTTAAACAGAATGTCTGTCGCCATCAGCTGGGAGATTCGGCTGCTCATCGCGTCGCTTAAGGGCGTCGTCTCTGAGGAGGAGATGTACAGCTGGATATCGGAATTTAGAGCCAGGGGATTCTTTCCGAACGTGGTGAACGCGATGGTCGGCGTACCGCGCCCTTTCGCCAGGGACAGTATCTCCAGAATCTCGCTGGTTCTGCCGGAGCCGGAGAAGAGAAGCGCCGCATCGTTGGGCGACATATTGGAGGCGTAAGAGAGCTGGACGTGCAGATCCCTGCTGAAACAAACGTTTTTGCCGATCCGCAGCAGTTTGCCGAACAGTTCCTCCGCCGCCAGGGCGGAAGCGCCCAGACCGAAGAGACACACGGAATCGGCGTCCACGAGGATCCTTGCGGCATTCTCTACGGCGAGGGGCTCCAGGAGCTTTGCAGTGTCCTGCACGTCGCGGATCACGCGGGCCTTAATCGCGGCGATCAGCTGGTCGGTGCCGGACGCCTCGCGGATATCGGAGAAGGGCGCGTCCGCGGCGTCCGTATCTGTGGTTTTGAATAACTCGCTGACGAGGCTTTTCTTAAGATCCTTAAGGCCGTCGAAACCGATCGCTTTGCAGAATCGGACCCATGCGACCTTACTTGCGCCGGATTCGTCGGCCAGGTCCGCGATGGGTTTGTCGAATACGTTTTCGACGTTGTCTAAAAAATAGGCGGCCGCCCTTTTTTCGGCATTGCTGAGACTGTCGTAGATACTATGCACGCGAAGTTCGATATTGGTGGTCATCGGAGGACTCCTTTGTCTTTTGTCTATGATTTGCCGACGTTCATCTGCCGGATGAGCGCGTCCATCGGAATCACCGCCTCCGGGGGATTCCTGCGGCGTCCGATCATTTTTTCCATCCAGATGACGTCATGCCATGCGCCCAGTTTGTAGCCGCATTTGGTGAAATGGGCTGTCTGCCGGTATCCGAAGCCCCGGTGGAAGCGGATGCTGTCCGGGTTCGGATAGGTGATGCAGGCGTTGAGATTCAGGATATTCTGCGCTTTCAGCCAGCGCTCAAGCTCCTGATAGAGGGCGGTTCCCACGCCGCAGTCGCGCCATTCCTGATCGACATAGATCGAGGTCTCCACGGCCCAGTCGTAGGCCTCCCGGTTTTTAAAAGCGGAGGCGTAGGCATAGCCGATGATGCCGTGCTCTGAGTCGGCTGCCAGATAGGGATGTTTTTGCAGAATCGCGGAGATACGGCCGCGGAATTCTTCTGCGGTTGGAACCGCGATTTCAAATGTGATTGCGGTATCCTCTACATATGGCGTATAGATGCGGAGCAGTTCCTCCGCGTCGTCGGTCGTCGCCAGCCGGATATTCAGATCGTGCATCTTCATGTCGGGTTCCTCTCTGTATTAATGATAGATTTTCTTATGTTCAAAGACAGGCTCGGAGGTCAGATCCACGCCCAGCTTCTGGAAGGAGCGGATATCCACCCGGGACAGCATGACGGAGGTGTGCGCCTGGCAGCCTTTCAGCTTCGCCAGCTGATCCAGCGCCTTCTGGGCGTTGGCGTCGGTGGCCGCGCACATGGAGAGGGCGATGAGCACCTCGTCGGTGTGGAGTCTGGGATTTATGCTGCCGAGGTAACCGACCTTCAGCCGCTGAATCGGCTCTATGGCGGACGGAGCGATCAGATGGACCTCGTCCGGGATGCCGCCCAGCGCCTTCACGGCGTTCAGCAGCAGGGCCGCCGAAGCCCCCAGAAGATCGCTGGTTCTTCCGGTCACGATTCTTCCGTCCAGCAGCTCCATCGCGGCGGCGGGACCGTGGGAGGCTTCCGCCTTTTGCTTGGCCGCGCCGACTGTCCTGCGGTAATCGGGAGTGATCCGTGCCTGCTTCATCAGAAGCTCGATTTTATAGACCTCCTCCTCCGATTTATCGCCGCGCGCCATCTTCTCCAGCGCGTGGTAATACCGCCGGATAATCTCCTGCAGGGACGCTTCCCGGCACGCCTCGTCGTCGATGATGCAGTTCCCCGCCATATTTACGCCCATGTCTGTCGGCGATTTGTAGGGGCACTCCCCGTAAATGCCTTCGAAGATAGCGCTCAGGACCGGGAAAATCTCCACGTCGCGGTTGTAGTTGACGGTGGTCTCGCCATAGGCGTCTAAGTGGAAGGGGTCGATCATATTTACATCGTTCAAATCCGCCGTAGCCGCCTCATACGCCAGGTTCACGGGATGCTTAAGCGGCAGGTTCCAGATTGGAAAGGTCTCAAATTTCGCATAGCCGGCCTTGATATGGCGCTGGTTCTCATGATACAGCTGGGAAAGGCAGGTCGCCATCTTGCCGCTGCCTGGGCCGGGCGCCGTCACGATGACCAGCGGGCGGCTCGTGCGTATGTAATCATTTTTGCCGAAGCCCTCGGAGCTTACGATTTTGGAAACGTTGTTCGGGTAGCCTTCGATCCGGTAATGGCGGTAGACAGTGACGCCCATGTGCTCCAGCTTGCTTTTGAAAATATCCGCGGCAGGCTGACCGGTGTACTGGGTGATGACTACGCTGCCGACATAGAGGCCCTTGTCCCGGAACGACTGAATCAGACGCAGGACGTCCACATCGTAGGTGATGCCGAGATCATAGCGGATCTTATTTTTCTCGATATCGGCCGCGTTGATGGCGATGACAATCTCCGCCTGGTCCGCCAGCTGAAGAAGCATCCGGAGCTTGCTGTCGGGCTTAAAGCCCGGAAGGACGCGGGACGCGTGGTAATCGTCAAACAGCTTTCCGCCGAATTCCAGATAGAGTTTGTCGCCGAACTGTCTGATGCGTTCGCGGATGTGCTGGGATTGGGTCTTCTGGTATTTTTCATTGTCAAATCCGATGTGTGTCATGAAAGCCTCCTGGGTATTCTCCTGGGTATCTCTGCCGGCCTGTCAGACCGATGTCTGCGCCGCCGTTTTTAAGTGTATCATAAGACGCTGAAAAATGCATCAGTATTTGCGGAAAAATTGGAAAACGATAATGCATGACAATGCCGGCATTTTCATGTATAATAAATACGAATTGGCCGGGATAGGGCCAGGAGGCGTAAGAGAATGGGAAACGGAGAGATACGGGTACGCCGCGGCGGGAACGCGGGGATTGGCCGTCTGACGGCGGTCTGCCTGACGGTTTCCTGCCTGCTGTGCGGATGCGCTTTGAAGGGCGTGGAGACGGGGCCTGCGGACGGGGAGAGCGTTCCGGCAGAGACGGCTTTGGGGACCGAAGCGCATACGGAGACCGAGGCAGAGACGGAACCCGAAGCGGAGACGGAGGCTGAGCCGTCCCACGGCGGCGTGCTGATCGGGGAGAACCAGGAGCTTCTCACGAAAGAGCAGATGGAGGCGGTTTTCGCTTATATGGACCGCTTCTATGAAGCGATGGGTTCTCTGGAGATGAAGGAGCTGTCGGATCTGTTCGCGGAGTCCGCGGCAGGGCAGACGGCGTTTCACAGAAATGCGTGGGAATATATGATCGGTCTGCGCAGTATGCAGGAGACCGACCTGAGACTGGATGAATATTTCTACCGGCTGTGGATCATTGAGGCGGAGACGCTGGAGGACGGCAGCGTGGATGTGGATATGGGGGAGCAGAGCTTTCTGCGCTTTGCCCAGACGCCGGACATGGTTTCGGAGTATCCGGGTTACTGGCATGATTTTGTGCTGACCGAGGAGAACGGAAGATGGGTTATCCGGGAGCACATGCAGTGGGAAGGCGCTTTCTGGAATATGCGGAAAGGGTATCGCGACACGGATCTGGAGGAGCTTTCCGACGCTGAGCAGATTTTCGCGGATCGCAGGGATCTGCTTCTTAGGCAGGCCGCGGACGATCTGGAGAGACGCAGGGCGCTTAAGGAGGCAGGCGGCGCGGACAGCGCGGATGCAGAGGAGCAAAAGCCGGCCCATTCCTATGACCGCAGCGCGGCTGTCGCGTACGCCCGTCAGTATATGGATGAGCGCAATGAGGACTGGCATGATTACAGCGGCGAGGGCGGAAACTGCCAGAATTATGTGTCCCAGTGTATTCTGGCGGGCGGTATTCCCATGGACGTCGAGGGGAGCGCCCGCTGGAAATGGTTCAGCGCGGCCCAGAATGATTCCGCCAGTGAGACGGGCTGTACGCTTTCCTGGATCAATGTGGACTCGTTCTGGGCATATGCGCGGGATAATACGGGTTCCGGTCTCGTCGCGGAGGTGGATGCGGATTTCGACAGCGGTCAGGCCGGCGATCTGATTGTGATGGGAACCCCGGACGACTGGAACCATGTCGTTATCATCACGGAAGTGGTGAAGGACGCGGAAGGAAATACGGTTGATTATCTGATCTGTTCCAATACGACCGATGTGCGGGATTTCCCGGTAAGCGCTTATCCGTCGCCCCGCAGGGCTTTGATTCGGATTCTGGGCTGGAACTGAAAAAGGAAAAACTGAAAAAGGAGAGACTGAAGAAGGAGGAACTGAGATGCTGACACCTGCAAAGATTGCGGAAACTTATGTAGATACGGGCGCCGGGAAAGCCACAACCCCCATCGCCCGGCTGTTCGGGCTGGCAATGCTTGCCGGCGCATTCATCGCTTTTGCCGGCGCGTCCACGGTGGCCGCGTCAGCGACCGTGGCGGATCCTTCCACGGCGAAGGTGATCACAGCGCTTTTGTTCCCGGCAGGACTTGTGATGGTGGTACTGGCCGGAAGCGAGCTGTTCACAGGAGACTGTCTGATGGTCATATCCGCCGCGGCCGGTAGAATCTCGGTTTTGGAGCTTCTTCGGACCTGGTGCGTCGTGTATCTGGGCAACCTGGCGGGCAGCGTCCTGGTGGCGGCAGCGGTGGTCTTTGGGCATACGCCGGATCTGTTTGGCGGCGTCATGGCCCAGAGCCTGGTGAGTACCGCGCAGGCGAAGGTCTCTCTGAGTGCTTCCGACGGATTGCTGCGGGGGATTCTGTGCAATGTGCTTGTTTGTATCGCGGTCTGGATTGCCGCAGGGGGTTCCACGGCCACGGAGAAAATTTTCGGGCTCTATCCGCCGATTTTCCTCTTTGTGCTGGCCGGTTATGAACACTGCGTCGCCAACATGTTTTACATACCCGCGGGGATTTTTGCCGCGGCCGAGTACGGGATTGCCGCCGAGGGCCTCGGCTGGGGAAGCTTCTTTCTAAAGAACCTCTTGCCGGTCACGGCAGGCAATATCATCGGAGGCGCGGGAGTCGTCGGATTGGGATATTATCTGATCTATCTTTATAAACGAAACAGCAGATAGGGAGGATGTATGCGTATGCGGGAGGATGCAGCAGCCGGCGCGGCGGACATCCTCCCGCATTTCTGCTTTATATAACATAGTCGAAGCCGGGAACGTCGCGGCTCATCAGATCGGCTATGGTAATTCCGTCCAGATACTGCGTAATCATCTGATCCAGCCCTTTCCACATTTCGAGCGTCCGGCACTGCGCCATCCGAGGGCAGCTTTTCGCTTGCGGTTCCAGGCATGCGACCGGCGCCAGCGACCCTTCCGTCAGCCGCAGAATCTCTCCTACGGTATAGTTTTCCGGCGCTTTTGTCAGCCGGTATCCGCCGCCTTTGCCGCGGACCCCGGTCAGCATGTTATGCTGCACCAGCGTCTTTAAGATCCCTTCCAGATATTTTTCCGATATTTCCTGCCGCTGTGCCGTCTCCTTCAGCGGTACGTAGCTGTCCTTCTGATTTTCTGCAAGATCAATCATGACCCGCAGCGCATAACGTCCTTTTGTCGATATCAGCATCGTTTGTTCTCCTGACTGGTGTTTTGTTCGATGGCCGCATCCGTGTTCGGTTTGTGCAAAATGCCTATAAACCTATTATAGTACATGGTTAATGGGTAATCAATAGACAAATCGAAAAAAATATAAGAAACGCTATTGACAAAGCAGGAATACAGACGTATAATCCCCATTAACATATCAGTTTAATAGGTAATAAACAGGAGGTAATCATATGAGCCGTATTTTTACATCTGCCGATCAGCTGATTGGAGGCACACCGCTTTTGGAGCTTAGCCATGTGGAGAAGGAGGAGAGTTTGAAGGCCCGTGTGCTGGCGAAACTCGAATATTTCAATCCGGCCGGTTCCGTTAAGGACAGAGTCGCTATGGCGATGATCGACGACGCGGAGACAAGAGGGATATTAACGCCCAATTCCGTCATCATAGAGCCCACATCCGGAAATACGGGCATCGGTCTGGCCGCTGTGGCGGCCGCCAGGGGATACCGCATCATTATCGTCATGCCTGAGACCATGAGCGTCGAGCGCAGGCAGCTGATGAAAGCCTACGGCGCGGAGCTGGTTTTGAGTGAAGGGGCCAAAGGGATGCCGGGAGCCATCGCAAAGGCGGATGAGCTGGCGAAGGAGATTCCGGACAGCTTCATCGCAGGGCAGTTTGTGAACCCGGCCAACCCGCGGATTCACCGGGAGACTACCGGACCTGAGATCTGGAACGACACAGACGGTCAGGTGGATATTTTCGTCGCGGGCGTCGGTACGGGCGGTACGATTACCGGCGTCGGCGAGTATCTGAAGGCCAAGAAGCCGGGGATCCGGATTGTGGCCGTGGAGCCGGCTTCGTCCCCGGTTCTCTCTAAGGGCGTCAGCGGTTCCCACAAGATTCAGGGTATCGGCGCGGGCTTTGTGCCGGAGGTGCTGAATACCGGCATTTATGATGAGATCATTCCGGTAACCAATGAAGACGCGTTTGACGTGGGGCGTCTGATCGGAAGAAAAGAAGGCGTGCTGGTGGGCATTTCCTCCGGCGCGGCGGCCTGGGCGGCGCTTGAGCTTGCGAAACGGCCGGAGAATGAAGGCAAGACGATCGTGGTGCTTCTGCCGGATACGGGAGACCGGTATCTGTCAACGCCGCTGTTTGCGTAGGCCAAAAGACAGCGGAGCCGGAAGTCCATAAGCAGTCGGAAAATATGATAGATAAGGGGATAAAGAAAATGAGCAATTATCGTTTTGAGACGCTTCAGCTTCATGTAGGACAGGAACAGGCCGACCCGGCGACAGATTCGCGCGCCGTGCCGATCTATCAGACCACCTCCTACGTATTTCATAATTCAGCCCACGCGGCGGCCCGCTTCGGCCTGGCCGACGCCGGCAATATCTACGGACGCCTGACAAATTCCACCCAGGATGTACTGGAAAAGCGCATGGCCGCCCTTGAGGGAGGCGTGGCCGCGCTGGCGCTGGCATCCGGCGCGGCGGCCATCACCTACACGATCATGGCGCTGGCCCAGAAGGGCGACCATATCGTGTCCCAGAAGACGATTTACGGCGGCAGCTATAACCTGCTTTCGCATACGCTGAGCCAGTACGGCGTCACGACCACCTTTGTGGACGCACACGATCTGGCGGAAGTGGAGGGAGCCATCCAGGAGAATACCAAAGCCATTTATCTGGAGACCCTGGGCAATCCCAACAGCGATATTCCGGATATCGACGCCATCGCGGCCATTGCCCATAAGCACGGCCTGCCGCTTGTAATCGACAATACCTTCGGCACTCCTTATCTGATCCGACCCATCGAGCACGGTGCGGATATCGTGGTTCATTCCGCCACCAAGTTTATCGGCGGCCACGGCACCACGCTGGGCGGCATCATCGTGGACTCCGGCAAGTTCGACTGGAAAGCCAGCGGCAGATATGCGCCCATCGCGGAGGCCAATCCCAGCTATCACGGCGTGTCCTTCGTGGACGCGGCGGGGCCGGCAGCTTTTGTGACCTACATCCGCGCGATCCTTTTGCGGGACACCGGAGCGGCCATCTCTCCGTTCAACGCCTTCCTGCTGCTGCAGGGCGTGGAGACGCTGTCCCTGCGCCTCGATCGCCATGCGGAGAACACGAAGAAGGTGGTGGAGTACCTGGCGAAGCATCCGCAGGTAGAGAAGGTGAACCATCCGTCCCTGCCGGATCACCCGGATCACGCCCTCTATGAGAAATATTTCCCCAACGGCGGAGCAAGCATCTTCACGTTTGAGATCAAAGGCGGCCAGGAGGAGGCGTACCGGTTCATCGACAGTCTGGAGATCTTCTCGCTGCTGGCCAATGTGGCCGACGTGAAGAGCCTGGTAATTCATCCGGCGACCACGACCCACTCCCAGCTGTCGGCGGAGGAGCTGGCCGACCAGGGCATCAAGCCAAACACGATCCGTCTGTCGATCGGAACCGAGCACATCGACGACATCATCGCGGATCTGGAGAAGGGGTTTGCGGCGGCGAGATGACGCGGCCTGTGTCAAACAATGAAAAAGAAGCAGCAGATTCCATGCCGCGTGCAGAAAAATGTCATTCTGCACGCGGTTTTTGCGTGTGTTTTTATGATATTTGACTAAAATGTAAAATAATTAAAATAAGCATAAAAACCACTGGAAAAATGCTTCCTCATGTTGTATGATATGTGATGAAAAGCACGCGGCTGATACCGGCGGCAGACCGGTATCCCGTAAGGAGGACAAGTATCATGCGTATCATTATCAATGGAAACCGTTCCAAAGGAACCATCAACAAGAACATTTACGGACATTTTTCCGAGCATCTGGGCCGCTGCATCTATGGAGGCCTGTATGCGGGCGACAATTCCGACATTCCGAACGTAAACGGTATGCGTACCGACGTGGTAAATGCGCTTAAGGATCTGAATATCCCGGTGCTTCGCTGGCCGGGAGGCTGCTTTGCCGACACCTATCACTGGCAGGACGGCATCGGCCCGAAGGAGAACCGCAAGACCATTGTCAACACCAACTGGGGCGGCGTCACCGAGGACAATTCCTTCGGTACCCACGAGTTTCTGGAGCTGTGCCGTCAGTTGGGGTGCGAGCCGTATATTTCCGGCAATGTGGGCTCCGGCACGGTTCAGGAGTTTTCCGACTGGGTCGAGTACTGCAACATGGGAGGTATTTCCCCGATGGCCAGCCTGCGCCGCTTAAACGGCCGCGACGAGCCGTGGCATGTGAAGTACTGGGGCATCGGCAACGAGGCGTGGGGCTGCGGAGGCAATATGCGGCCGGAGTATTACGGAGACCTGTGCCGTCAGTATTCTACGTATCTGCGCAACTATGACAAGGAGCATAAGATCTATAAGATCGCTTCCGGCGCCAATGTGGATGATTACCGCTGGACCGAGGCGGTGGCCAGAGTTGCCGGTCATGTGATCGACGCGATGTCCCTGCATTATTATACGGTGCCAAATGAAGACTGGCACCATAAGGGAGCCGCCACCGGCTTCACGACGGAAGAGTATTACACGACGCTTCGGAAGACTCTGTACATGAAGACGCTGGTGGAGAACCATACCAATATCATGCGCATGACGAATCCGAAGCATAAGCTGGGTCTGGTGGTCGACGAGTGGGGCACCTGGTTCGATGTGGAGCCGGACACGAATCCGGGCTTCCTCTACCAGCAGAACACGATGCGCGATGCATTGGTGGCCGCGATCAATCTGAACATCTTTAACGACCATTGCGACGTGGTGGTCATGGCCAATATCGCCCAGACCGTCAATGTGCTCCAGGCCATGGTTCTGACCGAGGGCGAAAAGATGGTGCTGACGCCCAGCTACCATGTCTTCCATATGTATAAGGGGCATCAGAACGCGAAGCAGCTGGAGACCTACGCGGAGACAAAGACCGTGGGCTGCGGCGACGATCAGGTGCCGAACCTGCATGTGTCGGCCAGCCAGGCGGCGAACGGAAGCGTGCTTCTGACCGTGGCCAACTTAAGCGATACGGAGGCTGCGCCGGTGGAGGTCCTGTGGTCCGGGATCGGCCGTTGCGGAAAGGTGGAAGGAACGGTGCTGGCAGGTGCGTCCGGCGCATATAATACCTTCGACGCGCCGGAGAACGTGAAGCCTCAGCCGATGAGCGGCATTCAGGTGACGGAGAGCGGATTTACCGCAGTGATGCCGGCCTGCAGCGTAGCGGCGTTTACGATCACGGAGTAATCGGTATGACAGTGTGCGATCATGTCTCAGGCGGCGGCCCGGTGAGGGCCGCCGCGCCGTACATACAACTGGCGGAGACTGTGCCGGAGCCCGTACCGGAGACGGTGTCGGAGTGCACGCCGGAATCCGTGCCGGAGATTGTGCCGGAGTGCGCGCCGGAATCCGTGCCAAAGTCCGCGCCGGAATCCGTGCCGGAAATGCGGACGCGGGATGGGGAGGCGCGGATAGCCGCGCTCCGCCGTTGCCGGCGCTGCTTCCTCTATGAGATGGACGGTCAGGAGACGTATTATCAGAGCATTGTCCGCCTGCGCCAGGCCATGCCGGCCTCGGAGAAAGCGGACGACGCGGAGTATGCCCGGCGTCTGTCGGTCTGCCGGGAATGTCCGTATCTGGACAACGCCACCTGTATGCAGTGCGGCTGTTACGCCGAGGTAAGGGCTTTAAAGCGCGCGGCCCGGTGTCCGGCGAAGCGCTGGTGAGGGTAAGGATATTTGGACGCAATCCGGGATTCGGCGGGGCGCCGGTAGGCACCCTGGCCCGCGGCCCGAAAGAACAACGGAATGCAAAGTCGCTTTTCGTGGAAAACAGGAGAGCGGCTTTTTGTTTTACGTCAGTATGCAAAAAACGTGCCAGTGACACGATTTTTGTATTTACAAACAGGTAAAATATTATTGTTAAATATAAAACGATGTGATATGATTGATAATAGTGAAAAGCAGAAAGGAAATATGCCCCATGGACGGTATCCTGCGGCTGAATGATTTTGATGTGAAGCGCAACGCGGCGCTCGGCTCCCACGATCCTTCAATGATGTGGGATCCGGTGACGCGTGCTTACTATTCCTATTCGACGGATACCTATATGCCTTTCTGCGGGCTGAACGACAAAATCGGCATACCGGTGCGTTCCTCGAAGGATCTTGTGCATTTCCGGTATGAGGGAACGGTGCTGTCGGAGGCAGCCATCGCCCAGGGGCGGGATAACGGCGAGTATCCGCCTACCCGCAGCTTCTGGGCTCCGTATGTGGAGTATGTAAAGGGCGAATACCGGATGTACTACGCGGCGACAAGGGCGTTCGGAAGCTCGGAATCGCGGATCTGGCTCGCGGTGGCGAAGCATCCGCTGGGGCCGTTCGAGAACCGGGGCGTGGTGATGGATACCTGGGGGACGGACGACGCGGCTCCCAATGCCATCGACGCCCATATCGTGTGGGATGGGGAGCGGTGTTATCTGGTATACGGCTCCTTCTTCGGCGGGATATTTTTAAAGGAGCTGAACGGGGAGACAGGACTGCCGGTTGACGGGGACGTGAGGTCGTTCGGACAGTGCATTTCGAAGAGGAATCCGAGGCCGGTCATCGACGGGCCGGAGGGCGCCGCGGTGATTTTCGTGCCGGAAACCAGGTACTATTATCTGTTCCAGTCATACGGATGGCTCGGGGACAATTACGACATCCGGGTGGGACGCAGCCGTCGGCTGCAGGGACCGTATCTGGACTGGAAGGGCCGCTGTCTGGTGGAAGATTCCATGGGTGTGCGGATTGCGGGGAGCTACCGCTTCCGGGCGGAAGCGCCGAACGCGGGCAATGCGCGGAAGGAATGGAGCTTCAACGGCTTTCGCGGGCCGGGGCATGGGGTCCCGTTCTACGATCCCCGGAGGAATGCGTATTTCTTTGTCCATCACATACGGGATGGGGCCAATATCGATCGGAAGTATGATCCTAAGGAGCAGAGGGACAGTTATAGGATGCACTATCTGATGATACGGCCGATGTTTTTTGTGAACGGCTGGCCGGTGCTGAGCCCGGAGCCTTACGTCGGGGAGCCTATGACGGCGACCGGCGTCGGCGGTTTGTCGGCAGCCGCGTGGACGGATGAGAAATCGTTTGGCAGGGCATGGCCGGGGATGCCGGCCGGCCGCGCCGCTTCCGTCGCGGATGCCGTACAGGAATCTCTGGAAAATGTGATAAGCGGGTGGGAGCTCATCCGGTTTGAGGAAAACGGAAACAGGATCAGGCTCTCGGCGGATATCGGTTTCCAGAAAGCCAGGAAGCTGGTGAAAAACGGCGTATTCCACAGATGCTGGGATTTTGAGAACAGCAGGCCGGTCACGGTGGTGTCCGGGATCGACCAGAATGGAAACGCTTATTGGGGAAAGGCATATTGACGCGTCGGATATGCCGGCTCTGACCGCTGCGGACCGAGGAAACGCCCGGCAGACGGATAGCGGCGGAGGCAGAGGAATTTTATGGAGAGAGGGGTGTGGAGATGCTTCACATTAAGAATCTGGATGAGGGGCTCCCGGTATTCAAGGCGCTCGCGTCAGAAATCCGAATCCGCATCGTGAAGCTGCTTTTGGACAATGGGGAAATGAATATGAATGAGCTTGCCAGCGCCCTGGGCGTGACGAACGGCGCCCTGACCAGCCATGTGCGTATGCTGGAGGAGAGCGGTCTGGTAAGCGTCCTGACGGAGAGGGGAGGCCACGGCAACCAGAAGCTGTGCCGCGTGCGTCAGGAGAAGATTCTGGTGGATGTTGTTTCGGAAGTTACGGAGAATTTGGGCAATGTCTATTATACGGAGATTCCTGTGGGTCATTATGTGGGATATGAAATTTTCCCGACCTGCGGCATCGCTACCGCCGACTATCTGATCGGCGAGGTGGACGATCCCCGGTATTTCGCCCACGCGGATCGGATGTACGCGGAGATATTGTGGTTCGGAAAGGGGTATGTGGAGTATCTGGTGCCGACGCTTCTGCCGCCGTCCACCCGGATCGACCAGATTTCCCTGTCGATGGAAATCAGCTCCGAAGCGCCTGGCGTCAACAATAACTGGCCCTCCGATATCAGCTTCTACCTAAACGACGTATGTATCGGTATGTGGACAAGCCCGGGGGATTTCGGCGATGTGCAGGGTATTTTCACGCCGGACTGGTGGTTCCCCAACTGGAATCAGTACGGACTTCTGAAGCTGATCGTTATCGACAGCACCGGGACGTACCTGGACGGACTTAAGATTTCCGACGTGACGATCGACCAGTTTCATCTGAATTATAAGAGCACCGTGAAATTCCGCTTCGAGGTGGCGGCGGACGCGGCCAATGTAGGCGGATTTACGATCTTCGGCAAGAAATTCGGCAACTATAACCAGGCGATTAAAGTGAGGATCAACTACAGCCCGCAGTAGATGACGGCATAGAGATCAAAAAGAAGAAGGAGGAAAATGAAATGGCAAGCATCAAAGAGGCAATCGAGAGCAGCGTTCTGGGTCTGGAGCTGGGCTCCACCCGCATCAAGGCGGTCCTGATCGACGAATCCCATACGCCGATCGCTTCCGGCGACCATGAGTGGGAGAACAGGCTGGAGAACGGCGTCTGGACCTACAGTCTGGATGATATCTGGACGGGACTCCGTGACTGCTACAGCAAGCTGGCGGCGGATGTGAAAGCAAAATACGGTGTGAAGCTGACCAAGGTGGGGGCCATCGGCTTTTCCGCCATGATGCACGGCTACATGGCCTTTGACAAAGAGGGGAACCTTCTGACGCCGTTCCGCACCTGGCGCAACACCATCACCGGACCGGCGTCGGAGGCGCTGACGGAACTGTTCCATTACAATATTCCGCAGAGATGGAGCATCGCCCATCTGTACCAGTCCATCTTAAACGGCGAGGAGCATGTGAAGGACGTAGCGTTCTTTACGACGCTGGCGGGATACATCCACTGGCAGCTGACCGGCGAGAAGGTGCTGGGCGTGGGCGACGCCTCGGGAATGTTCCCGATCGATCCGGAGACGAAGGATTATGATGAGAAAATGATCGCGAAGTTTGACGCGCTGGTGGCGGACAAGGGATATCCGTGGAAGCTTCGGGATATTCTGCCGAAGGCCCTGATGGCAGGCGAATCGGCCGGCGTGCTGACGGCGGCGGGAGCCAGGCTTCTGGATGAGAGCGGAACCCTGGAGGCAGGGATCCCCATCTGCCCGCCGGAGGGCGACGCGGGAACCGGCATGGCGGCTACCAACAGCGTGGCAAAGCGGACCGGCAATGTGTCCGCGGGAACCTCGGTATTCGCCATGGTGGTGCTGGAGAAGGAACTTTCGAAGGTGTATCCGGAGATCGATCTGGTGACCACGCCGGACGGCAGCCTGGTGGGAATGGTCCATGCCAACAACTGCACGTCGGATCTGAACGCCTGGGTCGGACTTTTTAAGGAGTTCGCGGACAGCATCGGCGTGAAGCTGGATATGAACACGTTGTTCGGGACGCTGTACAATAAGGCCTTGGAGGGAGATCCGGACTGCGGCGGATTGTTGTCCTACGGGTTCTTCTCCGGGGAGCATATCATGGGCGTCAGCGAAGGACGGCCTCTGTTCGTGCGCTCGCCGGAGAGCAGTTTCAATCTGGCCAATTTCATGCGGGTCAACCTGTTCACGGCGTTGGGGGCGCTTAAGGTGGGCATGGATATCCTGCTGAAGGAAGAGCATGTGAAGATCGACTCGATCCTGGGGCACGGCGGTCTGTTTAAGACGAAGGGCGTGGGCCAGGGCTTCCTGGCGGCGGCCATCGATACGCCGGTGTCGGTGATGGAGACGGCCGGCGAGGGCGGCCCGTGGGGGATGGCGCTGCTGGCTTCGTATATGATCCATAAGGAGGATGGCGAGAGCCTGGGGCATTTCCTGGCGGAGAAGGTGTTCGCGGGGAACAAGGGCGAGGAGATGCAGCCGGATCCGCGCGCGGTGGAAGGATTTGAGAAGTTTATTGAGAGGTATAAGAAGGGGATTGGGATTGAGAAGGCGGCGCTGGAGTGCCTAGTCTGAGACTGAGCGGGGGAGGTCCGCGGATGAGAGCTTGTCTGTCTGGGCTTCCATCCTGCAAAGTCAGCCCAGACGGACAAGTTCTCATCCGCTGGGCTGTCGGCAGGCTTTAGTTTAGACGACGAGGCGCTTCGCTGTCGTCGGGATGAGGGACGAGGCGCTTCGCTGTCGTCGAGGGGAAGGATGAGATTTGAGGTTGGAAGGAGATGGACGAGGATGCTTGAGCAACTGAAGAAGGAAGTTTATGAGGCGAATATGCTTTTGCCGAAGTATGGGTTGGTGACGTTTACGTGGGGGAATGTGAGCGGGATCGACCGGGAAAGGGGGCTTTTTGTGATCAAGCCCAGCGGGGTGGATTATGACAAGCTGACGCCGGAGGATATGGTGGTCGTGGATTTGGACGGGAAGAAGGTGGAGGGAAAGCTGAATCCTTCTTCGGATACGGCGACGCATGTGGTGCTGTATAACCGGTTCCCGAAGATCGGAGGCGTGGTGCACACGCATTCGCCCTGGGCGACGAGCTGGGCCCAGGCGGGACGGGGGATTCCCTGCTATGGGACGACGCATGCGGATTATCTGTATGGCACGGTGCCGTGCGTGCGGAATCTGACGAAGGAGGAGATCGAGGAGGCCTACGAGCTGAATACCGGTATTTTGATCGCGGATCATTTCGAAGAAAACGGTCTGGATTATGAGGCAACGCCGGCAGTGCTTTGTAAGAACCACGGGCCGTTTACGTGGGGGAAGGACGCCCATGAGGCGGTGCACAACGCGGTGGTGCTGGAGGAAGTGGCGAAGATGGCGGCGCGGTGCGAGTGGCTGAATCCGGACGTGAAGCCGGCGCCCCAGGAGCTGCAGGACAAGCATTACTACCGGAAGCACGGGGCCAACGCTTATTACGGGCAGGGAAAGTAAGGCCGGTGCGTGTGCGTAACGCCGCAGGAGATAAAGCCGATGCGTGCGCGTAACGCCGCGGGAGATAAAGCTGCGGGAATAAGCGTAGATTGAGACGTAAATTTATAGCTGCGAATTGCATCCGAACGGATGACAAAAACAGAAAACTGGTATATAATCATGGCTGAGAGCGGACGGCAGGCAGGAGATCTGCCAGAGGCAGCATGGTATGGGGCATATTTTGACGAACATCAGATGCTGCGGGAACCAGACCCTGCGGGCCCGCCGTGAAGCCGCAAAACCAGAGCTGAGATTTGAGAAGAGGAGATCACTGACTATGAAAACAGTACAGGAACAGGCAGTAAACGCAATCCGCGTGTTATCGGCGGACGCGATTCAGAAAGCGAAGTCGGGACATCCCGGACTGCCGCTGGGTTCGGCGGCGGCGGCCTATGAGCTGTGGGCCAACCATATGAATCACAATCCGGCGGATCCGGACTGGCCCAACCGCGACCGGTTCGTCTTATCCGGCGGGCACGGCTCCATGCTTTTGTATTCGCTTCTGCATCTGTACGGCTACGGGAATCTGTCAAAGGAAGATCTGATGAACTTCCGCCAGTTCGGCTCCCTGACGCCGGGACATCCGGAGTATAAGCATACGGTCGGCGTCGAGGCGACGACCGGACCTCTGGGACAGGGCATGGCGATGGCGGTCGGCATGGCGATGGCCGAGAAGCATCTGGCGGCAGTATTTAACAGGGACGAGTATCCGGTTGTGGATCATTATACCTTTGTGCTGGGCGGCGACGGCTGCATGATGGAGGGTATTTCCTCCGAGGCGTTTTCCCTGGCGGGGACGTTAAAGCTGGGCAAGCTGATCGTTCTCTACGATTCCAACAGCATTTCCATCGAGGGAAGCACCGATATCGCCTTCACGGAGAACGTGCAGGAGAGGATGAGCGCGTTCGGTTTCCAGACCATCACCGTGGAAGACGGCAATGACCTGGCGGCCATCGGCGCGGCCATCGAGTTGGCGAAAGCGGAGCTTAGCAAACCGTCCTTCATCACAGTGAAGACCCAGATCGGCTACGGCTGCCCGGCCAAGCAGGGAAAGGCCAGCGCCCACGGCGAGCCGCTGGGCGACGACAATATCCGCGAGATGAAGGAATTCCTGGAGTGGCCGTCCCAGGAGCCGTTCTATGTACCGGAGGAGGTTTACGCGCATTATCAGGAGCTGGCGGACAGCAAGGTGGACGCGGAGAACGCGTGGAACGCGATGTTTGCCGCTTACTGCCAGGAATATCCGGAGATGGAGAAGCTCTGGACCCAGTATCACGATGAGAAGGCCGCGGAGATCTTCTGGGATGACGCGGATTTCTGGAAGCAGTCTGAAAAGCCCGAGGCTACCCGGAATCTGTCCGGCAAGGTGATTAACTACATGAAGGATAAACTGCCGAACCTGTTCGGCGGTTCCGCCGACCTGGCTCCGTCCAATAAGACCAATATGTCCGGCGCGGGGGATTTCTCCGCGGCGACTCCGGAAGGGCGCAACCTTCATTTCGGCGTCCGCGAGCAGGCGATGGCGGCGATCGGCAACGGCCTGGCGCTGCACGGCGGCTTAAAGCCCTACGTGGCCACGTTCTTTGTGTTCAGCGATTATACAAAGCCCATGGCAAGACTTTCCGCCATTATGGGTCTGCCGCTGACCTTTGTTTTCAGCCATGACAGCATCGGCGTCGGCGAGGACGGCCCGACCCATGAGCCGGTGGAGCAGCTCGCAATGCTGCGTGCGATGCCCAATTTCCACGTATTCCGTCCCTGCGACGCGGTGGAGACCGCGGCTGCCTGGTACAGCGCGATGACGTCCACGAAGACCCCGACGGCCCTGGTGCTGACCCGTCAGAACCTGGCTCCGATGCCCGGCAGCAGCAAGGAGGCGCTGAAGGGCGGCTACGTCACCGACGACTGCGAAGGCACGCCGGATGTGATTCTGATTGCCAGTGGTTCCGAGGTGGAGCTGGCGGTGAAGGCGAAAGCGGTACTGGCGGAAGAAGGCATGAAGGTCCGCGTGGTGTCCATGCCGTGTATGGATCTGTTCGAGGAGCAGAGCGACGAGTACAAGGAGTCCGTGCTTCCGAAGAGCGTCCGCAGGCGCGTGGCCATCGAGGCGCTCAGCGATTTCGGCTGGGGCAAGTACGTAGGCCTGGACGGCGCGTATGTGACCATGCATGGATTTGGCGCGAGCGCTCCTTACGCCAAGCTGTTTGAGCATTTTGGGTTCACCGTGGACAATGTGGTCGCCGCGGTGAAGTCGCTGTAATTGTCCGCGTTCGGACTCCGGGTAAGCCGTAGAGACCGGAAGAGCCGCTTGTTTTGTACGTGAAGAGTGGACGCCGGCGATACCGTCCGCTTTGCGCATAAATCGCCGGGGCAGACGCCGGCCGGTATGTATAAGAAGAATGCGGCCCGTGGAGAGGGAACATGGGCCGTACTCAATGGAATTTAAATATTGCCATATGGAAGGAGTATATCAGCCATGAAATTTTTTATCGATACAGCCAATGTAGACGAGATCCGCGAGGCCAACGAGATGGGCATTATCTGCGGAGTTACCACCAATCCGTCCCTGATCGCCAAGGAGGGCCGGGATTTCAATCAGGTGATCGCGGAGATCGCATCCATCGTGGACGGCCCCATCAGCGGCGAGGTGAAGGCTACGACGACCGACGCGGCCGGGATGATCAAGGAGGGCCGTGAGATTGCGGCGATCCATCCGAATATGGTCGTGAAGATTCCGATGACCGCCGAGGGCTTAAAGGCCGTCAAGGTTCTGTCCGCCGAGGGCATCAAGACCAATGTGACCCTGATTTTCACCACGGCCCAGGCGCTTCTGGCAGCCCGCGCGGGCGCGACCTATGTCTCCCCGTTTGTGGGACGTCTGGACGACATCTCCATGCCGGGCGTGGAGCTGATCGAGGATATCGCGGATGTATTTATGACCCATGACATCAAGACCGAGATCATCGCCGCCAGCATCCGCCACGCGATCCATGTGATCGACTGCGCGAGGGCCGGCGCCGACATCGCCACGGTGCCCTACAAGGTGCTGATGCAGATGACCAAGCACCCGCTGACGGATCAGGGCATCGAGAAGTTCAAAAAGGACTATATCGCCGTATTTGGCGAATAATGTGCGCTGAGTTTGAAAACGGGAGAACGTAAATGATGGAGAAGACGAGAAAAGAGTGGCTTGCGGCGCTTCTTAAGATTACGGGGCCGGTTCTGGATTCGCTTGAAAAGGGAGAACTGAAGCTGCGGCTTCCGCTTTCGTTTCATGCGGGACGGGCGCAGTACGCGCCGCTTGAGGCGTTCGGCCGCAGTATGCTGGGACTGGCGCCGTGGCTTGAGCTGGATCCGGGGACGCTTTCCCCGGAAGAGAAAAGGCTTCAGCGCGTCCTGCGGCGGAAGGCTGTCCGCTGTCTTGCGATGGCCGCGGATCCGTCTTCTCCTGATTTTATGAATTTTACGGACGGCGGACAGCCGTTGGTGGACGCCGCCTTTCTGGCCCACGCGCTGGTGCGGGCGCCGAAGGCGCTGGCGGGGAGTCTTCCCGCGAAAACCCGCCGTGACCTGGCGAATGCCCTGCGTGCGACGCGGCGGATCGCCGCTGTCAATACCAACTGGCTGTTCTTTTCCGCTATGGTGGAGGCCGGGCTTTGTGTGCTGGGCGAACCCTGCGACATGATGCGTGTCCTCTCCGCGCTGCGTCCCTTTCAGGAGTGGTACAAGGGCGACGGCGTTTACGGCGACGGGCCCATGTTTCACTGGGACTACTATAACAGCTTTGTGATTCAGCCGATGTATGTGGATCTGACGGAGCTGTTTGCGGATCGGTCGGATGAGATCGCTCGGATGCGTCCGGCCGTTCTGGCCCGCGCTTCCCGGTATGCCTCGGTTCTGGAGCGGATGATCGGCCCGGACGGTTCCTACCCGGTGGTGGGCCGTTCGATCTGTTACCGCTTCGGCGCTTTTCAGATGCTTGCCCAGGCGGCCCTTCAGCACCGGCTGGAGGGACATCTCTCCCCGGCCGCGGTTCGCTGCGGCCTGACGGCAGTGATCGGCCGGGTCATGTCCGCGCCGGATCTGTTTGACGAAAACGGTTGGCTGCAGCCTGGCGTCTTCGGCCGCCAGCCGGAACTGGCTGAGGAGTATATCAATGTCGGAAGTCTCTATCTGTGCAGCGCGGTTTTCCTGCCGCTGGGGCTTGCGCCAGCGGATCCGTTCTGGAGTCTGCCGGATGAGGAGTGGTCCGGCCGGAAGGTCTGGTCGGGCGGACACATTACAATCGATCATGCGATTGAATGAGCGGCTGATATCATATTTTAGATTTTTATAAACTAATTTATTTGTATGTGAATTATACACAAAAAGTTTACATTCTTTTTGTCCCTATCTACCAAAAATCGTGTATTTTACAATTAAATATTGAAAAAGGGGTTTATAAGTGATAAGATACTTTTGTAAACAATATGACAAAAATATCCGTTTCGATTTGCCAATTTTACTAAGCGGCAGCCTGAAAGAGGGGCAGTATAGACAAAATTGTAAAATGACCGCAGGATTTTTCTGCGCTGGATTGTCGAATTGCATCAGCAAAGAATTGTGTATGGCAAATCGTTTTTTTTCACCCTTTTGTTGACAATTTTCTAAATTATTTTAGAAAAGGAGGCATTATGAAAAAAGAACGTTTCGCAGTTATCTTAATGCTGGTTTCTCTGGGTCTGTCCGCCTGCGGCGGCAATGCGCAGACAGCTTCCCAGACGGCGGCAGAGACCCAGGCCGCGGGGGCGGAAAGCGCAGCCGGAGAGAAAGGAGCCGCGGAGGAGGAGACGAAAGCCGCCGCGGAGACGGATCAGGCCGGGGCAGCCGAAGCAGACGCAGCCGGCGCCGGAACCGTTGCCGCGGAGGATGACTCTGTCCCGGAATTTCTGCGGGGAATCACGCTTAAGACCGATCCGGCCCTGACCTATGACCTTAAGGAAGTTTCGGTCCACGACCCGTCTGTCGTGAAGGACGGCGATACCTATTACATATTTGGCTCCCATCTGGCGGCGGCCAAGTCGGACGATTTGATTCACTGGGAACAGATCGATTCCGGCGTGCATTCGGACAATAAGATTATCCCTGACGCTACGGTCGAGATGAAGGAGGCCTTCACCTGGGCGCAGACAGACACCTTCTGGGCCCCGGATGTAATCCGGTTGGCGGACGGAAAGTACTATATGTACTACTGTAACTGTCAGGGCAGTATGCCTCTGTCGGCCATGGGGCTGGCGGTGTCGGACAACATCGAGGGTCCGTATAAGGATCTGGGCGTCTTTTTGAAGTCCGGCCAGGGCGCGGATATGCCGGATGAGGACGGCGAGGTCTACGACGCCACGGTGAAGCCCAACGCGATAGACCCCTGTGTGTTCTTCGATAAGGAAGGCAGGCTCTGGATGGTCTACGGCTCCTATTCCGGAGGCATCTACATTAAGGAGATGAATCCGGAGACCGGATTCCCTCTGGAACCGGGCTACGGCAAGAAGCTTCTGGGCGGCAACCATCTGCGGATCGAGGCCCCCTACATCCTCTACAGCCCGGAGACGGATTATTATTACATGTTCCTCTCTTTCGGCGGTCTGGCCGCGGACGGCGGCTACAACATCCGTGTCTGCCGCTCCGAGAATCCGGACGGTCCCTACTATGACTCCGAAGGCCAGGATATGATCAACTGCGTGGGCGCGGATGGAACGGCGTTCGACGACGGTACGGCCGGAAAGTTCGGCGTCAAGCTGATGGGCAATTTCAGTTTCGACTACCAGGAGGGCGAGTGGGGACAGTTCCGCGCGGGCTATGTCTCCCCCGGGCACAACAGCGCCTATTACGACGAGGAGACCGGCCGGTATTTCCTGATTTTTCACACCCGCTTTGAAGGAAAGGGAGAGGCGCACAATGTGCGCGTCCATCAGATGTATCTGAACGAGGACGGGTGGTTCGTGGTATCGCCGCATCGCTATGTGGGCGACCAGGTGGAGAAGGTGACGGCGGAGGATATCGTCGGTCCGTACCGGGTGGTGAACCATCTGCACAATACAAGCGCCAACATTAACCATTCCAAGAATATTGTCCTGAATGAGGACGGCACCGTTACCGGGGATTTCAAGGGCACCTGGGAGTTAAAGGACGACAACACGGCGACGATCGATTTAAACGGCATTGTCTATAAAGGAAAATTTCTGATCGAGTGGGATCAGTTTGGCTTTAAAAACGTAAGTACCTTCACGGCGGTATCCGATACCGGCATTACGGTCTGGGGCAGCGGCTACGCGGTGAAGGAGTAAAGAGGAGCGGTAATTCATTTCTATATAAGCAATAGAGAGAAAGAAGGTGGAGGTATGTTTTCAGGCAAGAAAATGCGCAGATGGCTGGCAGTCTTTACCGCCGCGGCGATGGCGGCAGCGAGCACACCCGTCTGGGCGACAGATCTGAAAACGAGCGAACAGGCGTCAGCGGACGGCAAGGTCAACGCGGAAACTGCTGCCAATTATATCACGGACGACAATTTCTCCAACGATATGATTGACAACAACTACACGAAGGTCAGCCAGTCGATGACAAGCCCCTTCTATGAAGGGGAGCCCGTCACCATCGACACGGCGTCGAATTTCACGGCGATCAGCGGAACCTCCGCGGCCAGCGATACCTACGGCTACGGAAGCGGCGCGATCCAGATGAACATTCACGATTCCGGGATTGTGACGGTCAATGCGCCGCAGGCGGGACGCTACTTCATCAGCATGGATTATCTTGACATCGGGGACAGCGTGCTTGCCCTGGAGTTGTCCATGAAGGTGAACGGCGAGTTCCAGTTCTATGAACTTAGGGACATAAAGCTGGAGGCCATGTGGCGCGACCCGGCAGAGGATTCCTTCGACCGATATGGGAATCAGATTGTGCCGGTGCCCGACAAACTTCTGCAGTGGCAGAACAAGTATGTGGGGGACGCCAGCTACCGTTACAGCGGCCCGCTGGCAGTGGAACTGAAGGAGGGAGAGAATGAACTGGAGATCTCCCTGATCGAAGGTACGATGCTTTTGGGCAACATTTATCTGAATCCTGAGCCTGCCGTCGCGGAGTACAGCGGCTCAAAGGAGGCCCCAGGCAGCACGATGATCACAATCCAGGGCGAGAAGATGGATTACAGGAATGCTTCCTCCATCCGGGCGGCCTGCGAGTATGACATCGACCTGGATCCCTACGAGGTGGAGACCAAGGCCCTGAATACCATCGACAGCGCGTCCTTCTCCGAAGCCGGCCAGTCCGTCACCTATAAGGTGAATGTGGAGAGCGCGGGAACCTATCATCTGGCTCTGAACTATGTCCAGAGCAGCAAGGCGGATTTCCCGGTCTTTGTCAACGTGGCTGTGGACGGTGTCATTCCCAACACGGAATTTGAGAACTATCCGCTGCCCTACGGTTCCGGCTACCAGGTGGAGAAGCTTTCCGACGACGCGGGAAATGTGCTCAGCCTGGATCTGGACGCGGGCGAGCACACGATTACGTTTACGATTACGGCGGATCCGATCCGGCATGTGCTGGAAGCCGTGGACGAGATCATGAACGGCGTCAACAACTTAAACCTGGAGATCACCAAGGTCGCGGGCACCAACAAGGACAAATACCGTGACTTAAACATCGAGGAGTACATCCCCGACGCCATCACCAGGCTCAGCGGTTATGCCGACAGGCTGGACGAGCTGGTTGAGAGCGTGAAGCAGTACAATCCGACAGCCAAGAAGATCGGCGCGTTTTCTTCCGCGGGCGTAGCCAGCGGGCAGCTGCGGTCCCTGGCCAGCGAGCCGGACGAGCTCGCGTTCCGGGTATCCGAGCTGACGACCAGCAGCAACTCGGTGAACCAGTTCCTGGCGAACCTGATCGACAGCATCAATGAGAACGCCCTTGGTATCGACCGGATCTATCTGTACCAGGACGGCGCGAAGGTTCCGACAGGCTCGGGCTTCTTCGCATCCATCGCCGCCAGCATTAAGCGGTTTGTCACGTCGTTTACCTCCCAGGCCTACTCCACCAGCGGCAACGACCCGGAGCATTTGCAGGTATGGGTGAACCGCTCCAGACAGTATCTGGAGATCATGCAGAAGATGATCGACGAGGACTTCACGGCCAAGACCGGTATCCAGGTCGACCTGGCCCTGATGCCCGACCAGAACAAGCTGATTCTGGCCAACGCCTCCGGCGACGCTCCTGATGTGGCGACCGGCATCAACTACGCGGTGCCGTTTGAGCTGGGTATCCGCGGCGCCATCAAGGATCTGACGGAGTTTGATGATTTTGCTGAGGTCGCCAGCCGGTTTGAGGAAGGACTTCTGGTGCCGTCCACCATTGAGGACGGGATCTATTCCCTGCCGGAGACCATGAATTTCTATGTCCTGTATGTGAGGACCGATGTATTTGAGAAGCTGGGACTGGAAGTACCGGATACGATCCAGGATGTGAGAAACCTTCTGCCGAGTCTGCAGATGCGCGGTATGAATTTCTACTATCCGACGGCCGGTATGCAGGCAATGAGGAACTTCCACGGCACCACGCCGCTGATCCTGCAGAACGGCGGATCGCTGTACACCCAGTACGCCGGCGATTCGAATATGAACAGCGAGGAGTCCGTCAAGGGCTTTAAGGAGCTGACCGAGCTCTTTACCATTTACAATATGCCCAAGGATATCCCCAACTTCTACCAGCATTTCCGCAACGGCTCCATGCCGATCGGAATCGCGGATTACGGCGTCTACAACCTGTTAATCAACGCGGCTCCCGAGATCGCCAACAGCTGGGATATCTACCCGGTGCCCGGCACGGTGGATGAAAACGGCGAGGTGCTGCGCTACATATCCGGAGGCGCCGAGAGTACGGTCATGTTCAAATCCGATCCGGAGCGCGAGGCGAAGACCTGGGAATTCATGAAGTGGTGGTCCTCCGCCGACGTGCAGGCTGAGTTCGGACAGACCCTGCAGGTCACCTACGGAAGCACTTTCATGTGGAACACGGCGAATAAAGAGGCGTTCCGCAGACTTCCGTGGAAGACCCAGGACAAGGAGACGATCCTGGCCCAGGCCGAGTGGATCAACGAGGCCCCGAGGCTTCCGGGCTCCTACATGGTAGAGCGTGAGATTTCTAACGCCTACAACTCCATCGTCGTGGACGGCGAGAACTTAAGAAGAACGCTTGACAACGCCGTGAAGCGCATCAACCGTGAGACGGAGCGCAAGCTTGAGGAGTTCGGCTACAACGACGCTAACGGCAACGTGATCACGCCTTACGAGGTGCCGACGCTGGAAAAGGTGCGGCAGATCCTAGGAAAGACGGAAGGAGGAGATGACTGATGAGCAAAGCTGAATCAAAAGGCAAGAAGAATCAGATCAGCAAGCGCGAAGCGTCCAACCCGGCAGCGCTGGTATTTTTGGCTCCTTACCTGATCCTGTTCGTCGTCTTCATCATCGTCCCGATGGTGATCGCGATCGGCCTTTCCTTTACGAATTTCAATACCATTGAGTTCCCGACCTTCGCCGGGTTCCTCAACTATATTAACCTGATCACCCAGGATGAGATCTTCATGCAGAACGTCCTGCCCAACACGGTGGTGTACGTCATCATCGTCGGAATCGGCGGATATCTGCTCTCCTTCCTGCTGGCGTGGGTGCTGGCGCAGCTGTCCAGCGTACCGAGGACGATTCTGGCGCTGATTTTCTACTCGCCCAGCATGACAAGCGGCGTGGCCATGGCCGTTCTGTGGAAGATCATTTTCACCGGCGACCAGACCGGATACTTAAACAGCATCCTGATGAATTTGGGAATCATCAATGAGCCCATCATCTGGCTGACCAATACGACGTATCTGCTGCCCATCGTCATCATCGTGGCGCTGTGGTCCAGCATGGGCGTCGGCTTCCTCTCCATGCTGGCCGGTATCCTGAACGCGGATGAGGAGCTCTACGAGGCGGGCGCCATCGACGGAATCAAGAACCGCTTCCAGGAGATGATTTACATCACGATCCCGACCATGAAGCCGCAGATGCTGTTCGGCGCGGTCATGGCGGTGGTCAACACCTTCTCCAACGGCGCCATCGGCGTATCCTTGACCGGCGCCAACCCGACGCCCGGTTACGCGGCTCAGCTGATCGTCAACCACATCGAGGACTACGGCTTTATCCGTTACGAGATGGGTTACGCGGCGGCCGTATCCGTCGTACTGTTAGCTATCATCTGGCTCTTCTCCACCATGGCGAAGAAGCTGTTTGCTGAGAAAGACTGAAAGGGGGCGAAAGATTATGGCATATAGAGGAAGTAATATCAATCCGAAAAAATTTGAGCGCGGACAGATCAAGCTGATCGTTGCGGTGGCCCCACTGGCGCTTTTCATGCTGCTCCCGATCATCTATATCTTCTGCCACGCGTTTAAGCCCATGGAAGAACTGTTCGCATTCCCGCCTAAGTTCTTTGTGCGGAACCCTACGCTGGATAACTTCCGGGGCCTGATGAAAGCGTCCCAGACCTCCGGCATTCCGCTGAGCCGCTACGCGTTCAACAGTCTGATCGTGACCGCCGCGGATGTGATCTGCTCCATCCTGCTCTCATCCATGGCAGGCTACGCGCTGTCGAAGCTTCGCTTCAAAGGCAAGAACACGCTTTTGGAGATCAACAACGCGGCCCTGATGTTCGTTCCCGTAGCCGTCATGATCCCCCGTTACCTCGTGATCGACGCCCTGGGAATGACCAACAACTACCTGGCCCACATCCTGCCCCTTCTGGCCATGCCTGTGAACCTGTTTTTGGTGAAACAGTTCATCGACCAGATTCCGGACGCCCTGATCGACGCGGCGTATATGGACGGCGCTAACGAGTACGTGGTGTACCGAAAGATCATCATCCCGATGATTAAGCCGGCCATCGCTACCAGCGCAATTCTGGCCTTCCAGCAGGTATGGACCAATGTGGAGAGCTCCAACCTCTACATGAACGAGGACGGTCTGCGGACCCTGGCCTTCTATATGAATACGCTGGCTTCCACGAACAACACGGTGGCTGGTCAGGGTATCGCGGCCGCGGCGACGCTGATCATGTTTATACCGAACCTGGTCGTGTTTATATTCTGCCAGAAGAGCATTATGAACACCATGGCTCATTCCGGTATCAAGTAGGAGGAGAGAAGATGAAAAGATGGAAAATGCTTCTGCCTGCTGTACTTTCCGTGCTGAGCCTGGCCGCCACGCCTCTCACGGCATACGCGGAGGTGCCATATAAAACCTACACCATCGACGGTTACGGTTATGTTACGGAAACACAGACGGCATATACGCCCAAAGGCTCCTTCAATAAGATCGGCGACAATTCCTTAGTGAAGCCCACCGATATCAAGATCACGGAGGACGGCTATATCTATATTGCGGATGCCGGCGCCAAGGTGGTCTGGGTCAGCACCCTGACCGGCGAGTATGTGGATACCATCGGCGAGGGCGAGCTGGTGGAGCCTTATGGAATCTTTGTTACGGAAGAGAAGCAGCTGTACGTGGCGGACCGCTCCGGCAAGGTCGTCGTATTTAACCCGGAGGGAGAGGTCATCGCCACCTACACGAAGCCCAATCACCCGCTGTACGGCAAGGGCGATTTCAAGCCGGTGAAGATCGTAGTCAACGCCGGCGGCGATATGTACATCGTCTGCGAAGGAAACTCCAACGGCCTTGTACAGCTGACCCCGACCGAGGGCGGCACCTTCCTTGGATACTTCGGCACCAACAACGCCAACGTCACGGTGCTGCGCATGATCCAGGAGGCGGTGTTCACGGACGAGCAGCTGGCCAGGATGGTGAGCAACCTTCCTTCCACGCCGGTGAACGTGGCGATCGACAAGCAGGGCCTGATCTATACGATCACCCCCGGACTTAAGAATTTAAGTCTCAAGAAGTTAAACATCGCGGGCACCAACCTGATCGAGCCCGACGCCTATGACGGCAGGGAGGCCGCGGTCACGGTGGGCAACCACGACAATGTGTATGTCGCTTCCTCGGACGGCTACATCTACGAGTATAACGCGGAAGGCGACATGCTCTTCGTGTTCGGTGGACGCGACGACGGCCGGTTCCGCATCGGTCTGTCAAGCCGTGTCGAGGCCATCGCGGTGGACGCTGACGACAATATCTACATCGTGGACTCCGACAGCCGTCAGGTTCAGTATTTCCAGGCGACCGAGTTCACGAACCTCCTGCACAGCGCCTTAAACCTCTATGAGAACGGCCGTTACATCGAGAGCATGGCTCCGCTTCTGCAGGTTCTGGAGACCAACAGCCTCTTCGATTACGCCAACGAGGCCATCAGCCGCTCCTATCTGCAGGTAGAGGATTACTCCAACGCCTTAAAGTACGCGAGAGTGTCCAAGGCATTCGAGGTCTACTCCGACGCGTTCTGGGAGGTAAGAAATACCTGGCTGCGCGAGAATCTGATCACGGCGGCGGGCGTCGTAGTTCTCATCTGCCTGGTGATCTGGGTTCTTAAGAAGCTGCAACAGAAGAAAGGAATCTTTAATCCGCTTCTGAACGCGACGGAGGGCTTCCGGAAGGGCAATTTCTGGCAGCGTCAGAAGTATCTGACCTACTATATGAAGCATCCGGTGGACGGGGCCTACGGCCTGCGCTACGAGAACAAGAGCTCCTGGATCACGGCGGGGATACTGCTGATTCTGACTACGCTGATTTTCGTGATCAACAAGTATTACTGCGGGTTCCTGCTTCGGACGGTCAGGGAAGGGCGCTACACGATCCCCAACGATATCATGATGATCATCGGCGTGTTCGTGGTGCTGACGGCCTGCAACTACCTGATGTGTACCATCAACGACGGCGAAGGAAGCTTTAAGCGCCTGTTCTGCGGCTTTGCGTTTTCGCTTGCGCCCTACATCCTGTTTGAGCCCCTTTGCATCATTTTGAGCAATGTGATCACCTACAACGAAGTGTTCCTGATCGACTTTGCGCAGATATTCATCTACTCCTGGTGCGTCATCCTGCTGTTTATGACGATCAAGGAAGTGAATAATTACACGGTTGCGGAGACCTTCAAGATTATATTCCTGACCGCGTTCACTGTGCTGATCCTGGCGCTTCTGGTATTCATCATTTACGTACTGTTTAAGCAGATCATCGACTTCGTGTCGGCGGTAGCTGGAGAGGTGGTGTATCGATATGGCAGATAAAAACTGGAGACGTTATCTCGTAAACGGTCTGGCAGGGATATTCGCAGGAGCCATATTGGCAGCTCCCATGACGGCGTACGCCACGGAGAATACCGGCGCGGTCGCCGACGTGGAGGTTACGGCGGAGGAAAAGAGGGAGGCGCTTAAGGACGCCATCATCGCGAATCCCGGCGATACGATCAACGATCACAAGCTGGTGGCGGAGAACGATAACCTGCAGCTTTACCTCTATGAGCCCACGCTGTCCGTTATCATCCGCGACAAGAAGACCGGGGCCATCATGGAATCCACTGTCGGCGAGAGCGACGGCACCCTGAATAAGACCTGGGAGAGCTTCATCCATTCCGGCCTGGGATTTGATATCTTAAACGGCCTCAACGAGGAGAGAAGCGACCTGACGGCGGGCGGAGCCGAGATCAGCGTCAATTACACGGATAACGGCTTCTCGGCGGACATCAACCTGACCAAGTATCAGATCAGGATGACGCTGAACGTGACCCTGACAGACGACGGATTTACCGCCGAGATTCCCAACAGCTCCATCGTGGAGGAGCAGGCGGACGCGGCCACGCCCGTGACCATCGGAAGCATTTACATTTACCCGTTTTTGGGCTACACGTATTCCGCGGAGCGCAGCGGCTATATGTTCGTGCCGGATGGGAACGGTTCCCTGATCTATCTGGAGGACAACGACGGACGGTTCAGTTCCCCGCAGACCTTAAGCGTTTGGGGCAGCAACGCCGGCGTGGACGAGACCTATGTGCTGAGCCTGTTCTGGGATGAGTATCAGACCATCAACGACGGCGAACCGGTGCTGGCGCCGGTCTTCGGTATGGTCCACACGGATTCCCAGATGGCGGTGTTAAGCATTATCGAGAGCGGCGCTGAGGATTCCAGAATCATTGCGTATCCGAACGGCGCGATTACCAATTACAACTGGATCACTCCCCGGTTTACCATGCGGAGAATCTACACGCAGCTTCTGAGCAAGGAAGCCACCGCTTCCGTCAAGCTGCAGGAAAGCCGTCATTCGCAGTGCGATTTGAAGATGAGGTACATCTTCCTGGGCGGCGACGAGGCGGATTACGCCGGCATGGCGGTCAGATACCGCGAGTATCTGCTGAACGACCAGGGACTGACCCCGAAGGATACGGATTTCAGGATCAAGCTTGATTTCCTCGGGAGCGACCGTGAGAACGGCATCATCGGCAAGAAAGCCGTGACCATGACCACCACGGACAACATCCGGGATATCTACGACGACCTGGCGGCCAGCGGCGTCACCGACATCACGACGGTGTACAAGGGCTGGCAGAAGGGCGGCATCTGGAGCGTCCCGATCACCAAGTACAAGGCGGACAGTGAGATCGGCGGCACCCATGATCTGACCAAGCTGGTCGAGGAGGCAAACGGCAAGGGCATTCAGTTCTACCTGTATCAGGACGCCCTGCGCGCCAACCCGGACACAGTGAATACCACCTTCAACATCATCAAGAAGCTGAACGAGAGCGTCTACGAGGAGGATACCTACAAGGAGATCTACGAGTACTTCAACTACCAGACGCCCGACAAGGCGGTGGAGAGACTGCAGAGCGCCCTGGCTTCCTATAAGAAGGAAGGCATTAAGCAGCTGGCGCTGACCGGCATCACGAACCACCTGTTCAGCTACAACTACAACAATAAGCTTTACAACCGGTCGGATACGCTCAGCGTACTGGAATCGGCGATCACAAGCGCGGCCCAGGATATGGATATCCTGATGGAGCAGCCGATCTCCGAATACTGGGGCCTGACAAGCGGCATTATGGGTATGCCGGTGAACACTTCCAACTACGTCTTCACCGACAAGGAAGTTCCGTTCATGTCCATCGCCTTAAAGGGAATCCTTCCGATGTACGCGGACTACACCAACTTCGAGGCCAACCGGAGCGAGTATTTCCTGGAGCTGGTAGAGACCGGCATCTATCCGTCCTTCTACCTGACATGGGAAGATCCGGTGGATCTGCTGTACACGAATTCCTCCGATCTGTACACCTCCAAATATTCGGTGTACAAGAGCGAGATTGTCGAGTACTACGAGAAGTTAAAGGAAGTCAATGACGCCATAGCCGGAGCAACCATCGTAGACCATCAGAGAACCGCTGACGATCTCGCCATCGTCACCTACTCAAACGGCGTGAAGGTCTATGTAAACCACAGCGGGAACGCTGTCGAATATGACGGCATGACCATTGAGGCCATGTCCTATAAGGTAGGTGAGGTCGGATGAGTAAGAATGGGAAAAATGAGAAAGCGCCGCAGGCTCCTGTGACGAAGAGACACCGCCTCTCACTGAAACAGCGTGAGAACATGATGGGTTACTTCTTCGTGCTGCCGTGGATTATCGGCGCGGCGATCTTCGTGATCCGCCCGCTGATCCAGTCCTTCAACTTCGCGCTGAGCAACGTGAGAATCACGCCGAAGGGCCGTGAGGTGAATTTCATCGGACTTTTGAACTTTACCCAGATCCTTCAGGAGGACGCCACCTTCCCGACAGAGCTGGTGGCCTATCTGATGAAGACCGTGCTGGCCACTCCGGTTATCGTAGTGTTCGCGCTGATCATCGCGCTGCTTTTAAACAGCAAGATCAAAGGAAAAGGCTTCTTCCGGCTGATCTTCTTCCTGCCTGTGATCATCGCTTCCGGTCCCGTGATGGAACAGCTGGTCAGCCAGGGCGCGGGCTCCATCCCGTCCATGAATACCAGCGCGATCAGCGGATTGATCGGCTTCCTGCCGGATTTCCTGGAGGACGCCATCATGGGCCTGTTTGAGAACATCGTCATGTATCTGTGGTATTCCGGTATCCAGATTCTGATCTTTCTGGCCGCGGTGCAGAAGATCGATACCTCGCTCTACGAGGCCGCCAAGATCGACGGCGGTTCCACCTGGGAGTGCTTCTGGAAGATCACGCTGCCGACGATCAAGAACATGACCCTGTTAAATGTGGTCTATACCATTATCTTCCTGTCCAACAACGAGCAGAACACGATCATTGAGACGATCAAGGACGCCATGTTCGGTACGACGGGAAGCAAGGGATACGGTTACGCGTCCGCCATGGCCTGGCTGTACGCGGTGATCGTGACCGTTCTGGTTCTGGTGTTCGCCGCCGCCCTGATGCTTAAGAAGGACGTGTACGCGAAGCAGGCCAAGAAGGCCCGCCAGGAGATGAAACACCAGGAGAAGCTGGCGAAGAAATTAAAGAGAAAGGGGATCCGGTATGCAAAGCAAGAAGCAAAACGCGCAGGCAAACCAATCAAAGAGCGGCGCTAAGGCAGTTGCGGCTCCGAGGAGAAAAATTGACAAATACGCGGTCAAAAAATGGTTCTTCGGTTCCAAGGATACCCAGGGCGCCGGCAAGCTGATCGCCATCTACGGCCTGCTGATCTGTATCGGATTCGTCTACATCTATCCGCTGCTTTATATGATCAGCAAGAGCTTCATGCAGCGCGCCGACCTGCTGGACAGCTCGGTGAACTGGATTCCCAGCGTGCTGTATGTGAAGAACTATATCGACGCGTTTACCAGCATGAACTTCGTCAAGACCCTGTGGCAGTCGGTGGTCATCGCCGGCGTCCCAACGCTGGTGAACGTGGTGATGTGCGGCGTCATCGGATACGGTTTCGCCCGGTATGATTTCCCGCTTAAGACAGTGATGATGGGGATCCTGATTTTCTCCTTCATCCTGCCGCCGCAGATCACGATGATGCCTAACTATCTGCTGTACAATGACATGAAGATTTTGAATTCCCTGGCAGCCTTTGTGGTGCCGTCCCTGCTGGGACAGGGGATCAAGTCGCAGCTTTACATCCTGATCTTTTACCAGTTCTTCCGTCAGATCCCGCAGGCTCTGATCGAGGCGGCGAAGATCGACGGCTGCGGACATTTCAAGACCTTCTTCAGGATCGCGGTGCCGTCCGCGGCCCCGGCCATCCTGGTGGTGTTTCTGTTCTCCATCGTGTGGTACTGGAACGAGTCTTACCTGACCCAGCTGTATGTCTGCGGTATCCTGGGCGGCAGCGAGTGGAATACCCTGATGGTTGCCCTGAAAGGCTTTAACGACAGCTACAGCACTGCCGGCGCTTCCGTAACCGGAGACGCCATGGGAAGCTTAAACGAGGGCATCAAAATGGCGGCGACGATGCTGTCCATCCTTCCGGTACTGCTGATGTATTTCGTGCTCCAGAAGCAGTTCGTGGAGAGCGTAGACCGTACCGGTATCACCGGCGAGTAATCGTTCAAAAAAGTAGTTCGCCCGCCCCCGTACCGGGGGCCGGGCTGCTATAAAAAAACAAGGAGGATTCAAGTATGAAGAAAAGATTAACCAGCGCGCTTCTGTGCGCGGCCATGGTATCGACGGCCGTTCTTACCGCCTGCGGCGGCGGAAGCAGCAGTGGCGGCAGCGAGACCCAGGCGGCGGGAACTACCGCCGCGGCGGGCGGCTCCGAGACCGCGGCTCCTGCCGGAGATGCCGGCAGCAATGAAAACGGGGGGGCAGCGGCAGCAGAGTCCGCGCTTCCGCCTCTGACGGATGAGGAGATTACTCTGACCTACATGAACTTTGACAATAAGGTTCTGACCGAGTATCTGGCGGAGAAGTTCACCGAGCTTCATCCGAACATCAAGGTCAACGTGATCTATGAGGTAGCGGGCGAGGATTACAACAACACCCTGCTGAACCTGGTCAGCACCGGCCAGACGCCGGACTGCTTCATGATCCTGGGCAACTGCGATTTCGCCCTTTCCAACGGTCTTCTTGGCGATATGACCGAGTACTGGGAGAACGACCCGGAGAACGACAACATCCTTCCGTCCATCAACGGCGCGAAGCTGGGATACTACGGCTCCAACCAGAAGCTGGCGACACCGATCAAGTTCTTCCCGGACGCCATCTACGCCGATATGGCTGTGTTTGAGAAGCTGAACGTGGAAATGCCTCCGACAGACTGGACCTGGGATGAGATGGTTCAGGCGTTCAAGGACGTAACCTCTCCTGACGAGGGCATCTACGGCTTCAACCAGTTCCATTCCATCGTAACCTACTATCCGGTAGCCGCCAACCCCAACGCCATCGGCGAGTTCGGCTGGAACGGCAAGGAATTCGACATGAACGACTGGGCAGTGGGCGTGAATACGCTGGCCGAGCTGATCAACGGCAAGTACCGCGCTCCGGTAACCGAGGATGAGCTGATTGCATGGCAGGGTTCCACCGACTGGGCTGCCTACTCCGGCAGACTGGGCTTCCAGATCGACGCGTTCTGGACCTATCTGAACCTGTTTGATACCGACGACTACAGGAACAAGGGCATCGAGTTCGTTCCCTATGCGACTCCTTCCGTGGAAGGCAACGACGTGAAGTATAAGTTCGGCGTTCTTGACTTCGGCGGCATCTCCTCCGGCACCGAGCATCCGAGAGAGGCTTATGAGCTTCTGAAGTTCATGGGCTGGGGCCTGGAAGGCTGGAAGTATAAGATGGAAGGCTACAAGACCCTGTTCGACGACGCGGCCAACGTGTATGTATGGCAGCAGTCCATGCCTTGCCCGCTGACTATGGATGAGGACATCTGGGCTGATTTCCAGGCGACCTTCTTCCCGTCCATGCATGACGACGGCGATATCACCGAGAAGGACGAGAAGTACGGCAAGTATTTTGACGACTTCTTCGCAGAGGTCCGTCACGGCGTGGTTCCGTTCGGCGACTGCCAGATTCCGGGCTTCGCGGCGTTCATCGCGGGCGCTTACGCGGGCGTTGAGGATTCCGTATTTACCGGCCAGAGCAACGCCAACGACTGGGTGGCCGAGCTGACCCAGAAGGCCAACGAGTACAACAAGCAGGCTATGGCCGACGCTGGTCTGACCCCGGCAGAATAATCGGCGGCATTATAAGAAATAGGGGCGCGCGGGAGCGTGCTTATAAAGAAATAGGGGGCGCAAAGAGAAAATGCCTTACGCAGGAGGGGAGGGGGTGTTCCCCTCCTGCATTTTTAGTAAATTGTTCAATGATCTCTATAATATTATAGAACTGACTTAAGTATTTTTCGTAATATATTCCAGAATGGCAGAAGACTTAGAAACAGTAGGAGGAACAGACAATGGATGAGAAATTAAAATGGAACCGGCCCTGGATTCTGCAGAGGGCGGATCCATATGTATATAGACATACAGACGGAACGTATTATTTCACGGCCTCGGTGCCGGAATATGACCGGATCGTGCTGCGCCGCGCCGATACCCTGGGCGGGCTTTACGACGCGGAGGAGACCGCGATCTGGCATAAGCACCGCTTCGGCCCCATGAGCAGGCATATCTGGGCCCCGGAGATTCATTATCTGGATGGAAAGTGGTATGTATATTTCGCGGGCGGCGAGACGGACCGTCCCTGGAAGATCAGGCCCTACGTACTGGAGTGCGAGGGACAGGATCCGATAAAAGATAAATGGACCGAGAAGGGCAAGATGAAAGCCGCGCCCGAGGATAAATTCTCTTTCCGCGCTTTTTCCCTGGACGCCACGGTATTTGAAAATCACGGCAGACGGTATTATATCTGGGCGGAAAAGGTTGGCGTCGGCAAACAGATTTCCAATCTCTATATTGCGGAGATGGAATCTCCCTGCCAGCTTAAGACCGTGCAGGTGCTTCTGACGACGCCGGATTACGACTGGGAGCGGGTGGGCTTCTGGGTGAATGAAGGGCCGGCCGTTCTCAGGCACGGCGGCAAAATTTTCGTCACCTATTCTGCCAGCGAGACCGGAGCGGCATACTGTATGGGTATGCTGACCGCGGATGAGGACGCGGATCTTTTGGATCCCAGATCCTGGCGGAAGGAGCGCCATCCGGTGCTGGCCTCCAATGTGGAGCACGGAATCTACGGTCCGGGCCATAATTCCTTCACCACTGACGGGGAAGGCAATACGGTCATGGTGTACCATGCGCGGACCGAGAGTGAAATCGACGGGAATCCGCTGTACAATCCGAACCGCCATGTACTGCTGATGCGCGTCAAGTGGGACGCGGAGGGGCGTCCGGTCTTTGAGACCGGAGAGTGAGAGCGGATTTCGGAACGATACCCAAAACCTTCAGAACCGTAAGAGAAAAAGACGTTGAAAAATCCTCCTGGTTGTGGTAAATGTTGTAGTAGCTGTCTTTGGTGTCGGCGGCGGCAGGGCGGCATCTGGTGGTGGAAGAAAAGATCGACGGGGCCAACAGCGCCGTCTTCTTTGACGGGGACGGCGGTCTTCTTCTGCAGAGCCGGGGCCATTACCTTACGGGAGGATACAGGGAAAGCCTGCTGCGTTATCTGGGAGATTCAAAGTATAAGACGGCGGCGTCCATGGAGACGCTTCGCCGGACGGCCGAAAAATATGGTCTCTCTCCGGAACGGATCGAATGGGTGCGCCTTTGCGTCCCGCTCGCGGAAGATAAGATCGAGGCGTTGCTTAGGAAAATGACGCCGCCTTCGGCCGCGGAGGCGCAGGCGGTGGAATGGATTTGTGTATGAAAGACCGAATGGGGATGAGAAAACGATGAGCGGAAAGAGAAGAGACGGAGGAAGCCGGCCGCCGCGCGCCGCGCTTCTGGCAGGACTTACGGCGCTCCTTCTCTGCCTGACGGCCTGCGGTGTCTTAATGATCAGGCGGGAGGGAAGCAGACTCTGGCAGCCGTCTGCGCCGGGAGATCATACTGCGGCCTCGGAGACGGCGGATGCGGCCGGCGCGCAGACAGAGGACGGACGATCGGACAGTAAGAGATTGGAGCAGGAGCAGACAGCCGCTGTGGTTGAGCTGACGACCGCGGCCGTGCCGGAAGACCAGGCGGGGAATTACGCCGGTGACGGGACGGCAGACGGTTCGGAAAAACGGCAGGAAGCGGAGAACGACACGGAGGAAACCGGCGATATCACGCTTCTCTTCGCGGGCGACGTCTATTTTTCCGACCATGTGATGAATGCCTACAATCGGGCAGGGGGTATCGCGGGAGTACTGGATGAGGGGATTCGCGCGGAGATCGCCGCGTCGGATCTTTTTATGGTGAATCAGGAATTTCCATTCACGAACCGGGGAACTGCGGCGGCAGACAAGCAGTTCACGTTCCGGATCCCTCCGGAGAAGGTGTCCATGCTTTCGGAGATGGGCGTTGACATTGTGACCATGGCCAACAACCACATCCTGGATTTCGGCCCGGAGGGCATTACCGACAGCCTGGCGGCATTGGACGGCGCGGGAATTTTCCATGTGGGCGCCGGGGAGAATCTGGAGCAGGCGAAGAAGCTGGAAATTCTGGAGGTAAAAGGCAAAAAGATCGGTTTTCTCGGCACCAGCCGCGTCTATATGGCGGCCAGCTGGGCGGCCGGAGCGGACCATCCGGGCGTATTTTCCACCTATGATCCGGCGCTGCCGCTGAGCGAAATCCGCGCGGCCAGGGAAAAGTGCGATTATCTGGTGGTCTATGTCCATTGGGGGATCGAGCGGAACACCGTTCCGGAGGATTACCAGCGGAACATGGGCCGGCAGTATATCGATGCCGGTGCGGATCTGGTAGTCGGAAGCCATCCTCATGTGCTGCAGGAGATCGAAACCTACGCCGGAAAGCCCATTGCCTACAGCCTGGGAAATTTCGTGTTCGGCAGCAGCATTCCGGAGACGGAGCTTTTGAAGGTGGTGTTAAAGGACGGAGAAGCCTCCCGATTCGAGACAGAGGTCGTCACGATCCCCTGCACCTCCTCGGGAGGCTATACGCGGCTGAAATGAGGCCGGTCAGATATGGAAGAACAGCCCGGCTTTCTTAAGTACCGGACGTACCGCCATGTACACGACGACTACCACGATAGTGCCCGCGACGGCGTTTATGAACGTGACGCCCGCGGCCCAGGTGGACATGATGGCCGCCGCCGTGGCCTCCACGCCCAGAAGATATTTCTTATAGAAATAGCCCACGATCGGGTCCATGATCACGTTGAAGCCCAGTCCGGCGACAGAGGCCAGGAGCGTCCATTTGAAGACATACTTCGTATCATGGTCTTCCGTGATATGGGCAATGCGGTGCGCCACAAAGCCGCTCACAAGTCCGATGCACAGCTTTAGGAAAAATGTCTTCGGGGCGCTTGTGACATAGGCCGGATCGATCAGATCCGCGATCGTCATGCCGAGAGCGCCGGCCACGCCGCCGTACCCGCCGCCCAGAAGAAGGGCCGCCAGCACGCAGAAGGCGTTTCCGATGTGCAGCGCCACCATGTCTCCGCCGAAGGTGGGGATCGGAATCTTTAAAAATGTGAACGCCACATAGCACAGGGCCGCCATCAGGCCGGTGATTACGATTCTATAAACTTTTTCATTCTCCTTTTTCATAGTACTTTCACTCCTTTCACCTGGAATCCGGAAGATTCCTTTTGCTCTGACTGCCCGGATGCGTAACGGGGCGCGCGCTGCCCCGGCCGCGGGACCATACAGAAGCTGTACTCTACGATACCATGATATTGGAGTGGTTAAAATATCCAGTTTCAGATAATTTGACAATACCAGTTTGCGTCAGGGCAGATACGCCGCCATGGGCCCAAAGTACATATTGGCATGCATCGTGAAGGAGTACGCGACCTGCATCCAGCAGAGAAGCACGCCGGCCACGATGCCCGGCACGTACGGGTTCCCGCATCTTCGGAAGAGCTTCCGGATCAGCAGAACGGCGGCCGGGAACACAGGGATTGCGTTGATCGTGTAGGTGTAAGTGTAGGTGGAGCCGAAAAGGAACGGTTTTACGCCGTTACGCATATACAGGCCGTAGCCGATGACGGTGATTGCGAGCGCCGGGATCATATTCATGACGGCGAAGAACAGGTCGTTGGCCCATTCCGGTTCCCGCGCGATCCGGCAGCGGTAGGCGCTGTTGACCGCGATGGATACGGCCAGCCCGAAGATCAGAAAGGCGGGCAGGTAGGCGAAGAATACCTTCAGGTTTTCCGGAGAGATATTGCTGAGCCCCCAGAAATAGTAGCGGTAGTCCACGAAGAAGATCCGGTTGGCGGCGGCCGTGATTATAAATACCGCCGCGCAGCCAAAGAGGGCCGCCAGGATGCTTTTCAAGAGATTTGCGGCGGAGATAGAAAGTCCCCAGCTTTGCATGGATTCTCCGTTCTTTCTGCCGTAGAGGGCGTAGGAGAGGAAAGAGGTAAGGAGCATGAACAAACCGTTGGCGAGGGCCCACAACGCGTAGATATTCGTGGTCTGCTGCGCGAATACGGTGTGGCAGCAGTAGCCGAAGCCCAGAAGGAAGATGACGCTGATGCTTAGGAACGCGAAGGCGCAGTTCAGGACCGTCAGCGTCCAGAAGATTACGCGCCCCCTGCGGCCGGGTGCGGGCCGAAGAGCGGCTGCCTCTTCGCTTCGGATGGAGGAAAAGAGACGTGTCCGCGTCAGGCGGTCCGCGGCCAGCACACAGCTTGTGAGGACGCCCAAAAGGCCCAGGAGGTTGGAAGCGGCCAGCCATCCGCGGCGCTGATCGGCCCCGGCGATGTAGTTGGGAGCCGCAAATGCGTCCTGGAAGAAGTCGCAGACCGCGGCCAGCGCGGCGCCGCCGCTCTGAGGTCTCGGATGAATCTCCGCCGCCGCGTTTACACGGCGGAAAACGGTCTCCCCGCCGATTTCTTTTACATACGTATGTCCGGGAATCACGGCGTCTCCTTCAAACGCTTCCGGCCCCTGGCCGAATGCGAAAAGGGACTTGGCGCTGTCCGAGGAAAGCCACCGGTTGACGGGCATAGGCTGTCCGTCCGGACCTGTTCCGCGGAAATAGACATGGTCGTATCTGGTATAGTACACGCCCAGATCGCGCGTGCCGTAGATATTGCTCCAGTTTCCGTCCGCGTCTTTGAAAACGGGATCGGAGGAGACCAGATAGACGGCGGAGACGGCCGGTTTGTTCTCCTGGTTGTCCAGCAGGACGCAGTTGTTGGACGCCTGTCCGCCGGCTGAATGGCCGGCTACGCCGATCTGGGACGGATCCACATAGTCCAGCGTCTGTGCGTAGCGCACCACGGCGTAGGAGCCGGAAGCGTCGTTGACCTGGGGCGGCGCCAGATAGATTTCCGGGCCTGTGATCTCTGACTGCCCGTGGTTGAGCATGTCAGGCATGAGGACGACAAAGCCGCGGCGCGCCAGCTCGAGCCCGTACTGGGCGTAGCTTTCCTTGTTGACGGTCAGACCGTGGGTGAAGATGACGGCCGGCGCGGGAGTTTCTGCCGACGCCGAATCCGGACGGAATATCCGAAGCCTCACACGGTTATACCCCTGCGTGTGGATTTCCGTTTCCGTGATGCGGATATTTCCCCAGTCCCGGAGAATGCAGCCGGAAATTGCTGTGAAGAGAAGCGTGAACAGGAGCGAGAAAAACAGCGCTCTGCGGGATAACAGTGACCTTGCTTTTTCCATAAAAAAGCCCTCCTATGATGTGGTGTGATAAGTGATTGGCTGCAACTGATCCGGGGGGTGTCCGCTGTGTTCCTCATTATATGAAAAATCCCGAACTCGTGTCAATCGAATCCGGGATTTATACATAATCCTGATAATGTGGTACTACTGTTCAGCTGGCTTTGTTTTCCAGAAAATCGAACTGCGACATGTACAGGTCGTAGTAGGCGCCGCGTTTCGCCAGCAGCTCGTCGTGGGTTCCGCTCTCCAGGATGCCTCCGGCGTCCACGTACATGATGCAGTCCGCGTTTTTGATCGTGGAAAGCCTGTGGGCAATGATGAAAGAGGTGCGGCCCTTTAAGAGCTCCGCCAGACCCTTCTGCAGAAGCAGCTCCGTTTCCGTGTCGATGCTGGACGTGGCTTCGTCCAGAATCAGAATCTTCGGATCCGCCAGAAGCGCCCTTGCGAAGGAGATCAGCTGGCGCTGTCCGACCGAGAGGCGGCTGCCGCGCTCATTGACCGCCGTATTGTAGCCGTCCTCCATCTGCATGATGAAGTCGTGGGCGCGGACGGTCTTGGCCGCCGCGATCACCTGCTCGTCGGTGGCCGTCTGGTTGCCGTAGCGGATATTGTCCATGATCGTTCCGGCAAAGATAAAGCTGTCCTGCATCATAACGCCCATCTGGGTCCGCAGGGAGCGGATCGTCACGCCGGAGATGTCGATGCCGTCGATCAGGATCTGGCCGGAATCGACATTGTAGAAGCGGCTTAAAAGGTTTACGATGGTGGACTTGCCGGCGCCTGTGGGGCCGACGATGGCGTAGGTTTCGCCCTGCTTCACCTTGAAGTTGATTTTGTGCAGGATCTCATGGCCGGCGTCATAGCTGAAGCTGACGTCCTTAAATTCCACGTCGCCGTGAATCAGAGGCATTTCCTTCGCATCCGGCGCGTCCTTCACAAGTACCGGCTCGTCGATGGTCTCAAAGATCCGCTCCAGATAGGAGATGGCGGTCAGGAGGTTATTGTAGAAGGCTGCCAGCGTATTGATCGGCGCCCAGAAGCGGCCGATATAGGAGGTGAACAGGATCAGCGTACCGGTGGTCAGGGAGTGCTCCGGCCCCAGGATCCACTGAATTCCCAGCATGTAGATAAATGCCGTCGTGAACGAGGAAATGATATCCACGCTGGGCCCCATGGCGAAGTTGAACATGACGGCCCGCATCCACGCCTTGCGGTAGCTGCCGCTCAGGCGGTTGAAGATGCCGGTGTTCTCCTGCTCGCGCACAAAGGACTGGGTCACCCGGATGCCGTTTATGCTCTCGGCGATGTACGCGTTTAGGTTGGATTGCTTGTTGGACTGAATCTGCCATGCCCTGCGCTGCCTGCGCTTGATGAAAATGATAACGCCGGCCAGAACAGGCAGACCGCACATACAGATGCCCGTGAGACGGACATCGTTGATCAGCATGAAGAAGACGATGAAGATCAGGTTGCAGAGATCCGTGATCGTGTTGACAATGCCGTTGCTGAGCAGGTCGCTTAAGCTGTTTACATAGTTGACGACCCTGACCTGGATCTTTCCGTGCGGGCGGTCGTCGTAGTAGGAGAACGGCAGCTCCTGCAGGTGGCAGAAGATGTCGGAGCGAATCTTGTGGATGATGCTCTGGCCGATGACGCTCATCGTCCGCACCTTAAGCCGGGTGCAGGTGGAGGAATAGACGGCGATGAGCAGCGTGAGAAGGCTCACCAGGATGACGCCGTTCATATCCTTGTTGGGAATGTACACGTCCATGATCTGCTTTAAGAACATGGGGATGATCATGGTCAGGGCGCTGGCGCTCATCATCATGAAAATGACGGCGGTCATCTTGCCGCTGTGAGGCTTGATGTACTGGAGCAGGCGTTTGAGCTGCTTGGTGTTAAAGCTGGTCTCTAAGACCTCATCGACATCATATCGGTTGCGTGCCATGATATGTTACCTCCGTTTCTTTTGAACTGCCGGCGCCCCGCCTGCCGGGACGTGTTTCCGGCTTTCTGGGAAGCGTGTTTCTCGCTTCGCTCCTCCAACAGATCGTAGGGGATCTCGCCGTACTGGTTGCGGAACGCTTCCGCGTAATAGCCGTTTTGGGCAAGCAGTTCGTCATGGGTGCCGCGCTCTATGATGCGGCCGTGATCCATGACCAGGATCAGATCAGCGTCCTTGATGGAGGAGATCCGGTAGGCGATGACGAATACGGTGCAGCCTTTGGACTCCTGGATGTTCTTTAACTGCGTCTGTATGTAGCTCTCGGTTTCCATATCGACAGCCGAGGTGGTATCGTCCAGGATCAGGATAGCCGGATCCTTCAGAAGCGCCCGGGCCAGGGAAATGCGCTGCTTCTGTCCGCCGGACAGGCCCACGCCCCGCTCGCCTACGATGGTATCGTAACCGTCAGGCAGCTCCTTGATGAAATGGTTGGCGTCGGCCATGACCGCGGCCTGGTGCACGGCTTCGAAATCGCAGTCCGGCCGGCCGTAGGCGATGTTGCCCTCGATGGTGTCGGAGAAGAGGAACACATCCTGCATGGCCATGCCGATGTTGTCGCGGAGGTTATAGAGGTCGTGCTGGCGCACGTCCATGCCGTCGATCAGCACCTGACCGGACGTGGTATCATAGAAGCGGCACAGCAGGTTCATAAGCGTAGACTTGCCGGAGCCGGTGGTTCCGATGATGCCGATGGTCTGACCCGGTTCCACTTTGAAGCTGACGTCGGTTACGATATCGGCGCCGTCAGCCTGGTAGGAGACGTTGCGGAATTCGACGCTGCCCGCGAGCTTTTCGTGGATGCCGCCGACCCGAGGCGAAAGAACCTTCGGTTCCTCGCTGAAGGTCGCGTAGATTTTTTCCACGGAGGTGGTGAAATTCTGTACGTCGTTTACCCACCATCCGGCCATGCGCAGCGGGTTATTGAGCATCCAGAGGTATCCGTTTACCTTTACCATATCGCCCAGCGTAATCTGTTCCTGGATGACCATGTAGCCGCCCACGAGCATCAGGATCACGTTCAGCGCGTAGGACAGGATCTCAAAGTTGGGAACGTATTTGCTCCATATCTTCGACGCGCGGATCTGGCAGTCGCGGAATTTGTCGTTCTCCGCCTCGAACTTGCTGATTTCATAGTCTTCTTTGGCGAACGCCTTCACCACCCGGTTGCCGCTGATGTTCTCCTGGACGAAAGCGTTTAAGGAGGAGAAACATTCCCGGTTTTTGCGGAAGGCGGGGCGGACCCTCGTCGCCTGCATGTAGGTGTTGGCCGCGGTGAACGGCAGCACTACGAGCATCATCAGGGCCAGCTTTACATTGACCGTGAAGACCATCATCAGCGCGAAGATGAACAGAAGCACGTTCTGGTAAATCGTGTAGATGATCAGCGCCACGAAGTGGCGGATCGCTTCCATATCGCCGGTCTGACGGCTCATCAGATCGCCGGTCCGCTTGCGGTTATAGAAGGAGAAGTCTTCCAGAAGAAGCTTCTTATAAACGGCGTCGCGCATATCGTAGAGAACGCCCTGGGACGCGGTTTCAAATATGACCTGATAGAGAAAACGCAGGATTCCGATCAGGAATGTCACCAGGACCAGCGCCCCTACAAGCCTGGGCAGCCGTGCGTAATTGCCGGTCTGAATCACGTCGTCGATGATGATACCGGACAGGTATGGGTTGACGATGGACAGGGCGGCGATGACTGTCGTCAGAATCAGTCCGAGGACGATCAGGCCGCTGTACTTTTTCAGGAACGACAGGAACCATTTGATAGGCGTCATGATGGTATAACCTCCGTGTGTGAAACATTTTTAATAAGGTAATCAAAATCCGCCAAAAAAGAAATGGAATATCTTGTTCAAAAGATGGCTTTTTTTGCAGTGCATTTTCTGCTTTACATTTCCCTGTTTTGCGGATACAATGAATGAGGTTTCAAGTGTTTTTCGGACGGTGCGGATGGAGGTGGCTGACTGATGTGCGAAAGGCAGAATATGTTTCCTGAAGAGTTCAACCCGACCTTTCTGTTTGCGTGGAAGGGGCGCAGGCCAGGCGAGCGCGAGGAGCCCCATGTCCACGATTATATGAAGCTGGTGATTGTCCTGTCCGGCCATGGCCGCTATCGGGTCGAGGGCAGGGTTTATGACCTGGCGGAGGGCGATGTCCTGATCGTCAATCCCGGCGTCCGGCATCATGCCATTCCGGAGGAGGAGGGCGCCGCTTCCTGCGTGGAGTTCTATATCGGAGCCATCGATTTTCATGTTCAGGATCTGCCGAACAACTGCCTGCCGACGCCTGCCGACAGCTGCGTCCTGCATACGGAAGGCGATCTTCGCCAGCGCCTGGAACGGATCTGCGCCGCCATGGAGGCGGAGAACGCGGTATACCGGCGCGGACGGTATTATATGATGAAGTCTTATCTGGTGCAGGTGATGCTTCTGATCATCCGCGAGCAGTATGAGGCGGAAGAGCTGCGCCAGGGCTTCGCTTTCGAGTCCGCCAGCCGCAAGTACGTGGTGGAGCAGATTATGAATTATTTCGAAGAACATTACAGTGAGAAGATTTCGCTGGATCAGATCGCGGAGAATATGTATCTCAGCCCCTACTACATCTCGAAAATTTTTAAGAGCGAGACCGGGGAGGCGCCGATCCGCCATCTGATCGACATCCGGCTTTCGCGGGCGAAGGAGCTTTTGGAGAACGGCTGGGGAGGCAGCATCAAGGAAGTGGCGGCGACGGTTGGGTATGACGACGCGTATCATTTCAGCAAGCTGTTTAAGAAAAAATACGGGTTCTCCCCGCTTAAGGCAAAGAGAAGCGGAAAGAACCCGTCATAGCCGGTTTGACGCCCGCGCGGGGCGGCGCCGGCATCCGCGGAGAATTTGGGGACTCAGCTTCCGTGTCTGAATTCCGTTATGGATTTTATGACGCGGAAGTTTTTTCTTTTTGGTTGATATTGCTTCTTAAAAATACCTTTCCCTGTTCCAGGTACAGATCCTTCTGGTCGTCGGTCAGGCGGTGAAAAATCTGCAGCAGAACCCGGTCGCGCCGGTCAGTCTTTGAGGCTGCGTGGAAGTCGAGCAGATAATCGGTTGTGACATTAAAATACGCGGCAATCTGAAGCAGCGTCTGATAGTCCGGCTCCCTGTTATTGCGGACATAGTTGCCGACCGCCCCGGGGGAAATATTTAAATCTATGGCCAGCTGTTTTTGGCTGATTCCGCGCATTTCCAAAAGTTCGCGGAGAACGTCTCCGAATTTCATCTGGTTCACCTCTGTCTGTTTTTCTTTTAACCTTTACCCATCTAAGAATTAAAGCAAGGAATAAAATTTAGAAACAAAAAACAACAAAATGAATTGACAATACACGAAACGAATACTATAATCACATTATAAACTTATGTTTATGAAAGAAGAACGAGATAGGTCAATTACCTGACGGTATATCGGAAAGGAGGGGCGTATGGCAGAGCGGTTTTTCGAAGCTGCAGAGAGCCGGCCGGAGATGGCCGGAGCGTTTCTGATGCAGGCCGAGATGGCCGAGGACGGCTGTGTTTTGGGGACGGTCCATCCGTTTTCCGGCGGAGAGGATATGAGCTACGCCGGTCTGGACCAGGCGCTTCTTTTGATGAACCGGTGTCTGGACGAACAGGATCCGCAGCCGGTCGGCATGACTCTCCGGACGTTCAGGACCGGGCGAGGCTTGCGATCGTCCGCGGGCGGCGCGGGATGTACGCGCTATCCGGGATCGATCCGCCGCGGCGCCGCCAGGCGGAAGGAAGCCTTTCTTGTCCGTGTCATCTGCCGTCAGCACAGCAGCTGGCAGGGAGAGGTCTGCTGGAATGCCCAGCGTCTCTGCTTCCGAAGTACTCTGGAACTTATGTGTCTGATTCATTCTGTATTTGAGCCCGGCGTCTCCCGTACTTTCGCCGGCTCTGTCGAAAGGCCCGTATTCCGGGCGGTATAAGCACGGCTTATTTATATTTCCATGCAGAAAAGGTGCCAGTGGCACGCTTTCTGTATTGTGCAAATCGTTTTCGCGGCTGTTCTTGAAGGCGTGCCAGAGGCCATGAGAGAACAGAGGGGAGCGTTTGTATTTGCTTGAAACGGACAGAAGAGGGAGAATCTGTCAGTAAGAGGAGAGAGGAGAAAAAGAAAATGTTAAGGATGTCAAAAAGAAAATCGCGCGTCTTGGCCGGCCTCCTGGCATTCGTATTGGTGCTGTCAAATGTGGCGGCGAACGTGCAGACAGTGTATGCGTTCGGCGGGTTTCCGCTTCATAAGGAAGAGGACGGGAGCGTAACTGTCGGCGGGTATGAGGAAGAGAGTGATGCGGACGCAGCAGAAGGAGACGCGGCGGAGGAAGAAAGCGCTGCGGACGGTTCGGAGGAAGATTATGATTTCCTGGTCGATATCTGGCCGGAGTACACGGAGGACGAGGAGACCGGTGAAAGGGAGTATACCGGCGGCTGGCAGGCGTACGAATATGTGAACAGCGGCAGCAGCGGCGATGAGAGCTGGACTCTGGGACAGGCGCTTCTGCTGTTTGCCGGGAAGTATAAGGAGCAGTACGGCAGTCTGGAACCGGATCTGCCCGGCGTCTGGGCCGGGGATCATGACGATGTCATGGAGGTCCGTCCGGACGGTACCGCATTGGTGAAGGACGAAGGGTATGTGAATGTAACGTTTACCTATGAGGCGCCGGACGAAGAAGAAGCGGAAGCAGAGGACGGAGCGGAGGCAGAAAACGGAGCGGAAGCAGAAGACGGAGCCGCGCGTCCCGGCCAGGAAAAGGAGACGGGAGAAGAAGCGGAGAAAGATACAGGCGAAGAGACTGGAGAAGAGACAGGGGACGAGCCGGAAGATGAGATCGGTGACAAGCCGGAAGAGAAAATAGGGGACAAGGCAGAAGGAGAGACAGAAGAAGAGACGTCGGAAGAGACGGGGAACGGGACAGAGAGCAAGACAGAAGGAGAGATTGAAGAAGAGACGTCGGAAAAAACAGGGAACTTGGCAGAGAACAAGACAGAAGGAGAGATAGAGGAAGGGACAGAAGGGGAGACCATAGAAGCCGGGGACAAGACGGAAGGAGAAACTGAAAGGGAGACCGCGGCCGGATCCGGGGAGACCATGGAGGTTTCGCAGAAGAAGCTTGCGGACGGCGCAGTCTTGGCATCTTCGTCCGTGGCGGAGAAGAGCGGGCAGCCGTCCGGCAGTCCGCAGGGTGCTTCTTCGAAAGAGACGGGTGATCCGACAGATTCCGAAGGCGGTCCGGCGAAAGGAAAAGAAGGCGGGGAGGCCGCCGATGAAGAAGGCGCGGGACCCGCGGACGAAGAGGATTCGGAATCCGCTGACGGGTGTCTGCTGGAGGACGGAACCGTGCTGGAGTGGGTCGTGAAGGTGAAGAACGCGGAGCCGGAGACGCTGGCCCTGGATTCGGCCGGTATTATCAGAGTTCTGGCGATACCGGGGAGATATAAGAATGCGAAACAGGGACTTAGTTATTCGGACGTGACAGAAAACGGACAGACGTTTTCTCGCCCGAGCGGCCTTGCGCCTGGCACGAATGATGGCAATTGGGAGACCTGGCCTGGCAAAACAAACGTCACATGGGCAGATCACCTTGCCTTTGGCAGGAAGCAGAATGTTACGTTTGCACCCGGCACGATAATCAGTACAAATGAACAAGTAAACTGGGGCGAGAAAAAAACTTCCGTCGGCGATGACATTTCTTCGTCATATGTCTCTTTGCACTATAACGGGGCAACAGGGATGGCGACGTACTGTATTGAACCGGGCGTAGTGATCTCCAATGCGGAGGCCATGAAGCCGATATGGGAAAGCAAGAAACCCTATGACAAAGTGAAGTATTTTAGTGATTATCGAAGCTACAGCGGTCTATCGGGCAATGAACTTTCCCGAATGCTTGCGCGGGTTCTCCAGTTTGGGTATCAGGGGAAGGTTGTGGATGAAAATGACGATAAACTCCTTTATCCCTGGGTGTCGTCTCCCAATGATGCCCAGAAAGTTCAAAATGCTAAAGACGATCTTGCAAAGGTCATCGCGACACAGATTCTGATGTGGGAGACTGTAGTCGGGGAGCGGGACGGCGGGTTCAATCATGTAGATCCTCCAGAAGGCTGTGACAAGGTGTTTGAAAGCCTTGTCCTTAACGAGTCGGACAGGAAGAATCCGATTTATGATGAGATCACGACGGCTTATAACGCGATTGTCCATGAAGTTCAGCTGTCCTATCAGAGTGAAGCTCCGGATATGGATGTGGAGGACGGCAGCAATGTTTCCAATCGCTGGAAGCAGGTCGAAGACGGCGAACATGCCGGTCAGTGGCAGTTGGTTCTGACAGATCGCAACGGACATATTAATGACAAATATTCAGATGAGAACGATGGATATACGATCCGTGCGTACAAAGACAGCGGCTCCGCTTATGGAGACGAACTGAACGTGGAAAGACGCGGTCAGGACTGCATCGTCGTATATGCGGAAGCCCCATGTGCTGTTGTGATAGAGATCACCTGGAGGAAGTATAATGATATCATCGTGTATTCCTCGAAGACCGAGAATTACGGAACCATGGACGGAAAGCAGGATATTGCTGAGCTGGACAGCGATACGAAATATGCCTGTGTGCTGCGTCTGAAAAACGATGAGACGGAAGTTTGCATTGATCCGTCTGTGACGAAGACGGTCACGGGCGATGCCCGGCCTTCCGACCATACCTTCACGTTTGAACTGACGGAAGCGGAAAGCAATCCGCTCAACGGCGCGACTCTGCCGCATCCGTCGCGGGTTTCGTTGACGTTCGGCAAGGACGAGACGAGCAAAAGCGTATCTTTTGGAAAGATCATCTTTAATAAAGAGGGCAAATACGAATTCTATATCACGGAGCTGGCAGCGGAGAACGACGGTTATACGTATGATAAGACGAAATGGACCGTCCGCGTGAAAGTAGAGCGGGACGATCAAGGGAATCTTAAGAAGCCGGAAGTCAGCTACCTTAAAGATGACGAAGAGCTAAGCCTCGACTTGCCGTTGATGTCGATGCTTTTTACAAACACTTATAAGGTGACGGGAGCGTCCTATGCGCCGCAGATCAGCAAGGTCATTGAAGGCGGCCCGCTTCCGGACTCGGTCCGGGACGCCACGTTCCGCTTCCGGATCCAGGCTGCAGACACGAATCCGGATCTTGGAGCCGTGATGCCGGAGCAGACAGAGATAACGACAGTGGGAGTGGAAGTCAAGCGCTTCGATCCCATTCAGTTTCAGAAGGCGGGCACCTACCGCTTTACGGTCACGGAAGTACCCGGGGAGGAGATCCCAGGTCTTTCTTACGACAGTACCGTATGGAATCTGACGGTAGAGGTAGAGGACCGCGGCGGAACGCTCGCGGTTACGGATGTGAAGTATGAGAAACAGACGAGCGGCGGCGAGATGCATAACGGATATCCGGATATGAGTTGGACGATTCCGGATGAAGCCGCGGATACGGCGCAGAGTCCTTCCGGGTATGCGACGTTTGTCAATACCTATGAGGTGAAAGACGTAAAGCTGAACCTGAAAGTGAAAAAACAGATCTCCGCATTCACGAGCGACGGCAAGGAGTCGGACGCCGCTCCGTCTGAGGATCAGCGCTTCACATTCCGTTTAGCGCTGACCTATGCGACGGTACTCAACGGAGCAAAGCTGCCTGATCCGGCAACGGCGACGGTAAAAGGGGAAGGAACGGCGGAATTTGGCGCGATTCAATTTACGAAGGCCGGCGACTATGTATTCTCCATCGATGAGCAGAAAGAGGAGAAGCCAGGCTACGCTTATGATCCGGGCAGCTGGAGCGTAGAAGTTCATGTGGTCGACGATCAGGGACATCTTAAGATCGGTTCCTTTGACGAGAACGGCAAATTTGCGGGAAGCAGTCCGGTTTATTCCCATGGAGTGGTCTGGGGAGAGGATGCGGATGGAAACGCGGTTGCCGTGCGGCCGGCAGAGGATGCGATTGAGACGAACACCGAGGCCGCGGTCTTTGATAACCGCTATACCGTGACCGAAACCTCTTATGCCCCTGTCGTGAAGAAGACGGTGAAGGGAGAGCCGCTTGAAGAGGAAGAGTTCTATTTCACGATGGAGAGAGGTGCGGACAATGATGCGGACGGCTATGCGTTCGCGGAAGGAGAGAGCGGACGGAAGGCGTCGGTGCGCGGCGCCGGAACGGCTGCGTTCGGCGGAATTACATTTAAGAAGGCCGGAACCTATACCTTCGAGATTAAGGAAACCGGAAGCAACAGTCCGTTTTGGGAGGATGATGCGAGGACCTGGACGCTGACGGTTGTGGTGGAAGACCATGATTCGAAGCTGGAGGTGACTGGACATACGTATGTGAGCAGCGGCGAAAGCTCAGAAGTTTCCGATGAAAACGCGGCATTTGAGAATGCGTATCACGGTCCGGGAGATCTGTCGCTTGTCAAGACGGTGAGCGGCAGCAGCGGCGAACAGACAAGGGCATTTGAATTTACCGTAAAGCTTACGGGGCCGAATGGCGAACCGCTTGACGGAACGTATGATTATGTGGGCAGCAGCACTGTGGAGGGTGTGGAGGCGCCCGCAGGAGGTACGTTAAAGGATGGAGAGCTAACCGTTACGCTGATACATGGACAGAAGCTTACGATCAAGGGCGTGCCGGAAGGAACGACGTACAGGATTACCGAGACCGAGGCGGATCAGTACGGTTATTCGACAAGCGTGGAGATCGACGGAAACGGGCAATCGGGGAATACAGCTTCCGGTGAGACGGTTTTGGATGCGGAAACGGTCGTCGAATATCTGAATTACCGCAGCTATCTGCCGAGCGGGGATACGCCAAGCGGGGATACGCCAAGCGGGGATACGCCGAGCGGGGACACGCCAAGCGGGGATACGCCGAGTGGAGATACACCGAGTGGAAATACACCAAGCGGCGGTACGCCCGGCCCAGGTCCGGCCCCGATGTCGAACAGGACTTCAGCGCCGTATTTTGAGATTATCGCGGATCAGCCGGCTCCGCTGTCTGCCTTCAACGGATTGGAGAATATCGAAGATGAGGACGTTCCGCTGGCGTTTCTGGCCCCGGTGACAGGAGATGAAAAGCCGGTCGGAGCAGCGGCTCTGTTTGCGCTGCTGGCCCTGGGCATGATGGGGGCGTTCGGAATCTTAGGCTGGAAGAAAAACGAGAAGGATCAATAGAAAAAACTAAGAAGAAAGCGTTAAGGAGAAGGTATTAAGAAGAAGATATTAAAAAGAAACTACCATGCCGAAATGCGCGAGCGGGCCGGAGTATCAGCCTGCTCGCGCATTTTTGAAAAGATATGTTTTATTCTGCCGTCAGCCATTTCAGGGCCGGCTCCAGCCAGGTATTCCAGAAAACCATGTCGTGGACGCCGGGGCCTTCGTGATATTCGAAATCGGCGCCCTGTTCCGCCAGAAAGTCTCTGAACTGGCGGTTGGGCGTGAGCAGGAAGTCCTCAGTGCCGCAGGCCAGATAGAACTTCGGCATGAGATCGCCGGCTTTTAGGTGCTTTTTGATTAGGGTTTCCGGGTTGTTGTCGGAATCCAGGAGCTTTTCCGGATCCCCGAACATCAGCCGGTAGTATTCGTAGTTGGCCATACCGTTATCGCTTCCCGGCTTCATCTGGGCCACCTCGTGAGTGATCAGGGCGCTGGAAAGCGCGAAGGATTTGCTGAACGTATGGTTAAACTGCAGCGCCGTATGGATGGAGCCGAAGCCTCCCATGGAGAGACCGCCGATGAAGGTGTCCTCGCGTCTGTCGGACAGTCCGAAGGTTTTGCGGGCGTAATCGACCAGCTCACGGCCTACGTGGGAAGCATATTTCCGCCCGGTGGCCGGGTGATCCAGATAGAAGCTGTTCTCGGCGTTGGGACAGATAACGGCAAGATTGTATTTGCCGGAGAGCTCCTGGATCGTGGAGCCGTAGACCCAGTCCATATAGTGGCCGGTGTAGCCATGCAGCAGGATCAGCGTTTTCGTGGGACGCTGCATATGGGGATTTGCCTTCGTCCACATCTCGGGCACGTCGTTGGGAAGGATGGCGAAGAAGTCCGCGTTTCTGTCAAGGCACGCGGAACGGAATGTGAAGCTTGCGGTTGCCATAGGAAAGTCCTCCTGGGGTATAGAATTTGGTTGTTTCTGCAGTCTATTATATCGGCGGAAAAGCGTTTGCGCAAGCTTTTCGTGCGCGCATTGCTTCAGAAAGCTGTTTCAGGGCGGAATATGGCAGGTTTTCCGATGACTTTGCAAAAAAAGAATGACAGATTTCCCGACACGTTGTATAATAAAAAAAGTTATGGGCGGGGACGGGGCGTCCCCCAGGACAGCCGGATATCGGTTGGAAGCCGGCCGTCTGTTTCGCCCAGAACATGCGGGCAGAGAGGACGTTGAAAATCGCAGGAGGAGACTATGGGCAGAACGGAAGCGTATATCGCGGCGCTCGAGGAAGCGCATATGTTTGAGAACTCGGAGCATATGACCCGTTTTAAGGAACTGTTGGACTGTTATGCGGAGTACCCGTTTTTCACGAAGGGTCTTTGTAAATGCATGTATTTATCGGCATGGGACGAGGAGCATTTCGCCATCATGCTGCAGACGCTGAACGATATGGCCTTGGGAAAGGAACAGAATACGGACGACATGCGGTTCCAGGGGGAACTGCTGGCTGAGGAGCACGTGGACGGGGAATATTATATGTATCATCTGTCCTGCGCGCTGCTGGACGGGCGGCCGTTTCTGCCGCAGGAGTACCAGAATGTGGATGAGCATTACCGGTATATCATAACGCGGGGACTTACGGCGGCAGAGGTAATCGATAAGGTGTGAGAAATTTGCTGAATATGGCGGGAAAATGGCGCCGGCAGCCGGGAACTGAGCGGCCGGCGGGAGATGCTGCGCCGAAAAGGGCGGCACAGGCCGGAGCAGCGGCGGTTCGTGCCGCGCGGCCGGCGCTTCTTGCGGTGTGCTTGCTTGCGGTATATATGTTTACAGGCGGCTGCAGCCGCGGTCCGCAGCGGGCGGAAGGCGGCACGCGGACGGTGGAGGACGATACACGAAGAGCCGAAGGCGATGCATGGACGTCGGAAAGCGGCGGTTTTGGGGATGCGTATGCCGGCAGCGGGCAGGCAGAGGAGCCGACGCGCAGGCTTCGGGTGGCCGCGACTATATTTCCGTACTATGATTTTGTAAGACAGATTGCCGGCGAGTTGGTGGAACTTAAGCTGGTGGTGCCGGCAGGGATGGACAGCCATTCCTTTGAGCCGACGCCCGCGGATATGCGTGCGGTGCAGGAGGCGGACGTGCTGATCATGAACGGCGGCGCTATGGAACATTGGGTCAGCCAGGTGCTTGACGCGGTGGATGCGCCGGATTTGACGGTCGTGACGATGATGGATTACGTGGACGTGGTACAGGAGGAGACCGTTGAGGGCATGGAGGAAGAAGACCATGGTCACGTGCACAATGGGGAGGCGCCGGACGGCGCGGAAGCGTCGGGCGAAGCGGCGGATTTCCATGCGAACAAAGCGCCAGTGACGCTTGGTTCGGATTTCGACCATGACGGCCATGAGACAGAGATCGAGTATGACGAGCATGTCTGGACATCCCCGGTGAACGCTATGGAGTTTGTGCGGGTGATCGCGGATACCCTGTCCGGGGCGGATCCGGATCATGCGGAGGAATACGCGGCGGGCGCGGAGCGGTATCTTGAGGAGCTTGAGGCCGTTCATGAGGGCTTTCTGGAAGTCTCGGAGGCCCGCAGACGCAATATGATCGTGGTGGGAGACAAATTTCCTTTCCGCTATCTGGCGGACGAGTACGGCTTTACCTATCGGGCGGCGTTCTCCGGCTGCAGCACGGATACTGAGCCGAGCGCCAGTACCATTGCCTACCTGATCGATAAGGTGCGGGAGGGGCAGATCCCGGCGGTCTATTACCTGGAGCTGTCCAGCCGAAGGGTGGCGGAGATTATCGGGGAGGAAACCGGCGCGCAGCCGCTCCTTCTGCATTCCTGCCACAATGTGACCCGCGCGGAGTTTGACGCAGGCGTCACCTACGCGGATCTGATGCGGGGCGACATCGAGAGTTTGAGAAAAGGACTTGACGAATGAGTACATTGATCACGTGCAGGCACGTGGATTTCGGATATGAAAATCATGACGCGGTCATCGACCTTACCATGGAAGTGGCCGAGGGGGATTATCTCTGCGTCGTGGGGGCTAACGGCTCCGGCAAGAGCACGCTGGTGAAGGGACTTCTGGGGCTTTTGAAGCCTGCGGGGGGAGAGCTTGTGGTGGCCGAGGAGCTTCGCCGTACCGGCATCGGATACCTGCCGCAGCAGACTGCGGCCCAGCGGGATTTCCCGGCTACGGTGTGGGAGGTAGTACTTTCCGGGACCCTGAACCGCTGCGGGAGACGGCCCTTTTATTCCCGGGAAGAGAAGCGTCTGGCCGCTTCGGCGATGGAGAAGCTGGATATCATGCCGCTTAAGAATCACTGCTACCGGGAATTGTCAGGCGGACAGCAGCAGCGCGTGCTGATTGCGAGGGCCCTGTGCGCCACGAGCCGGATGCTGATTCTGGATGAGCCGATCACAGGACTTGACCCTTCAGCGATTCAGGATTTCTACCGGCTGGTGCGTCGGCTGAACCGGGAGGAGGGCGTCACGATATTGATGGTTTCCCATGATGTGGTAGGCGTGATCGGCCAGGCGAATAAGATTCTGCACCTGCAGCAGCGCGTACTGTTCTTCGGAACGCCGGAGGAGTACCGCGGAACCGAGGCGGGGCGCCGGTATCTGGGAGGTGAAGACGGATGTCTGTGATTCTGGAAATGCTGTCCTATCCGTTTCTGGTGCGCGCCTTTATCGGAGGCATCATGATATCCCTCTGCGCGGCGCTGCTGGGCGTCACGCTGGTGCTGAGGCGGTATTCGATGATCGGCGACGGTCTGTCCCATGTGTCGTTCGGAGCGCTTTCCGTGGCTGTGGCGGTGGGCTGGTCGCCGCTTCCGGTGTCGATTCCCGTGGTGATTCTGGCGGCTTTCTTTCTGCTCAGGATCACGGAGAACGGGAAGATGAAGAGCGACGCGGCGATCGCGATGATCTCCGCAAGCGCCCTGGCGATTGGCATTGTGGTGACTTCCCTGACGACGGGGATGACTACGGATGTCAGCAGCTATATGTTCGGCAGTATTTTGGCTATGAGCAAGGGGGACGTCTGCCTGGCCGTGGTCTTGTCCGCCGTTGTGCTGGGGCTGTTTGCCGTTTGCCGTCATCGGATTTTCGCGGTGACATTTGACGAGAATTTCTCGAAGGCGGCCGGCATCAACGTTTCTTTCTATAATATAGTGACCGCGGTGCTGACGGCGGTTACGATCGTGCTTGGTATGCGGATGATGGGCGCCATGCTGATTTCCAGCCTGGTGATTTTTCCGGCATTGACTTCCATGCGGCTGTTCAAGAGCTTTCGCGGCGTCGTGTGGTCGTCCGGGATTCTGGCGGTGGTGTGCTTCTGCATTGGGATAACGGCGTCCTATGCCTTTTCCACGCCGGCAGGGGCCAGTGTGGTTTTGGTAAATCTGGGGGCGTTTCTTCTGTTTGGGCTGGCGGAGAGGATGCTGCGGAAACGCATACGCTGGCAGCCGCTCCGGCCGGGCGCAAGGCAGGGGACGGGATACGCCGGAGACCGGAGGGGCGTCGGCCCGCGCGGCGGTTCGGGCAAAATGCCGCGGCAGAAGATCACGGCCGGCCGGCATGGAAATCCGGCCGGCGCGTCTGACAAAGCGGCAGCCGCGGCGGATGGGCGTGAAAAACAAGGGGGAAGGACGGATAACGATCCATGAATGATTCGCAATTTCTGATTCGGCCGCTGAAACCGCGCCGCAAGCGTCCGTTCAGACGGCCGCTGACACAGACGCAGTTTATCGCGGTCGGCTTTCTGGCGCTGATCCTCGTGGGGACAGTTCTTCTGATGCTTCCGGTTTCCAGCAGGGACGGAGTGAGTGTGAATTTTCTGGACGCCCTGTTTACGTCAACCAGCGCGACCTGTGTGACGGGCCTGGTTGTGCGGGATACCTGGACGCAGTGGACGCTATTCGGGCAGGTCGTGATTTTGTGCCTGATTCAGATCGGCGGTCTTGGCTTCGTCACGGTGGGCGTGTTTTTCGCGATCGTCCTGCGGCGGCGGATCGGGCTCAGACAGCGCGGACTGATGCAGGAGAGCAGCAGCGCGTTAAAAATCGGCGGCATGGTAAAGCTGACGAAAAGGATTGTCCGCGGAACCGTCCTGTTCGAAGGAACGGGGGCGCTGCTTCTGGCAATCCGCTTCGTCCCGCAGTACGGTCTGTTTCGGGGCATTTATTACGGTATTTTTCACTCGGTCTCTGCCTTCTGCAACGCGGGTTTCGACCTGATGGGCCATCAGGCACCGTACAATTCGCTGGTTGGCTACCAGAGCGACTGGCTTGTGAATCTGGTTGTCATGGCCCTGATCGTTATCGGTGGTATCGGTTTTATCGTCTGGGACGATATCAGCCGCAACCGGCTGCATTTTCGCAAATACCTGCTGCAGACGAAGATCGTGCTGGTCACGACGGCGGTCCTGATCTTCGGAGGGGCGGCGCTGTTTATGATTCTGGAAAGAGACAACCTGTTTGCGAACCTGAGCGCGGGAGAAAGCATCTGCGCGGCCCTGTTTAATTCGGTCACAGCGAGAACCGCGGGCTTCAATACGATTGACTCCGCCGCGATGACGGACGGCAGCAAGCTGGTCATGCTGGTTCTGATGTTCATCGGCGGAAGCCCAGGCTCCACGGCAGGCGGCGTCAAAACGACTTCGATCATCGTGCTGTTTATCTATGTCCGGGCGCTGATGGGACGGACCTACAGTGTGAATGTCTTCGGCAGACGGCTGGAGGACGACGCGGTGGAGCGCGCCGCGGCCGTCACGACGATCAATATGACGCTGGCGCTGGGCGCTGCGCTTTTGATCATGATTCTGCAGCCTTTTGCCATGGAGGACATCCTGTTTGAGACCTTTTCCGCGATCAGCACGGTGGGCATTTCGACGGGCATTACCCGGGATCTGCTGCCGCTGTCGAGGATAATCGTCATTTTTCTGATGTACTGCGGCAGGCTGGGAAGTATGTCGTTCGCGCTTGCGTTTACCCAGCAGAAGCGTGTGGTGCCGGTGCAGAATCCGGTGGAGCGGATGAATGTAGGATGACGCGGAGAGAATAAGGCACGCGAGGCGTGCGGGAAGGCGGAATATTATGAAATCAATACTGATTATCGGAAGCGGACGGTTCGGCTGCCACCTGTGCAGGAACCTTGCGGAGCTGGGCAATCAGATTATGCTGGTGGACCAGGTCGAGGAGACGATGGAGGAGATGCTGCCCTATGTGGTCAGCGCCAAAATCGGAGACTGCACGAACCCGATGGTTCTGGAGAGTCTGGGCGTGGATAATTTTGATATCTGCTTTGTATGTATCGGCTCGAATTTTCAGAGCAGTCTGGAGATCACCAGTCTTCTGCGGGAGATGGGGGCCCGATATGTGGTCAGCCAGGCCAGCCGGGATATTCAGTCCAAGTTCCTGCTTCGGAACGGGGCGGACGAGGTCATTTATCCGGATAAGGACATCGCGGAGAAAATGGCCGTGCGCTACAGCGCGAACAACGTGTTCGATTACATTGAGGTGACGGATGAATTTTCCATCTATGAGATTCCGCCGCTTCCGGAGTGGGTGGGCAAAAGCATCCGCGAGCTGGACATCCGCAACCGTCACCATGTGTCCGTCTTGGGAATCAAGAGCGGAGAGCGTTCGAATCTGATGCCGATGCCGGACTATGTAATCCGCTCCGACGAGCATCTGATGATCATCGGACAGAAGCCGGATGTGGACGAGCTTCTGAAAAAAATGCCGGAGAAATAGGGTGATCCGCGGCGCCGGGACTGCCCGGAGAAAGAGAGTGGTTCGCAGCAATAAAAAAGGCTGCCGCTTGGACGACAGCAAATTGACCGCCAGCCGGAGCGTGTTCCCGGGATAATCAGTGTGAGACCGGACACCTCCGACACAGCCGAAGCCATGCTCCTCCCAGAACTGGCGGACAAGATCATTATAAAACAGATATTGCGTCAATGCAAGCGGAATCTGCGGGCTCCTGTTTTTGTCCCGCGGTTCCGCGCTTCCTTTTGCCGGACTCCATTACTCCATGTCGCGGATTGCGAGCGCCACCTGATAGGGCAGCAGATCCTCCACGGTTTTCAGCGGCGAGCCCAGCAGTTCCTTCATCTTTTGAATCTGGTAGTTGACCGTGTTCCGATGCATATAAAGCGCCTCCGCTGTGCCGGCCAGGCTGCGGTCCTCGTGGATATAGGTTTTCAGAAGCTCGATGTAGGAATGGTTCTTCTGGTCATACTGATCCAAAGGCGCCAGCATTTCATTAGCGTAGGAGTAAAGAATTTCCTCGTCTTTTACGGAAAACAGGATTTTGTAGATACCCATGTCCTCAAAACGGACCACCGGGACGCCGCGGTACATGGCCATGCGCATGGCGGTCGCGGCCCGGTTATAGCTCTTGTCGATGTCGGATAGGCCGTTTACCTGGATACCGACGCCGACGAAGATCTGCCGCTCCTTCGCGGCCTCCGCGTAGATTTCCAGAATCAGATCCCGGATCTGACAGATCATCTGCTCCGGGGCGTTATTGAGTACCAGCAGCAGATAGCTCTCGTGATTCAGGATGCCGATATGGACATCCGACAGGCTGCGGGTCTGCTTTAGGCGTCGGATCCGGGTTTCGAGCAGGTATTCTCTGTTCGTATTTTCCTCGACGGCGCTCTGCGTCTGCTGTTTCAGATAAATGCAGAAGACGGTGAACGGGCCGTCAAGGTCATAGAAGCGGCCCAGCGTATCTGTGTATTCTGTCACATTCTCCCGTTTCTGAATCGCGTCCCGCATGGCTTTATCGTGAATCGCGCTCTCCTGCTGGTCGTTCATGATCTGCACGCAGAAGCTCTGCAGCATCTCCGTGATCCGGATTTCCCAGGGCATAGTAAAAATCGGAAAATCATTGGCATTGCAGTAGTCGATGACTTTCTGAGGAAGTTCATGAATGAATTTGCCGGTATTGACGACGAGACCGGCGATATTATGCGCGTGGAGACGCCGGATCAGATCGCAGAGCCAGCCGCTGTCGGCGGTGCATTTCATGCCGGTGGTCACGACCAGTTCGGAACCGTGAAAATAGGGGATAATAAATTCGTCCTCCAGCATATAGACCCAGCTGACGACGTTATTGATCCCATCTTGTCCGGCGCTCAGGGACAGTTTGAAAGCGCCTGCATTCTCCCGATAGAGTTTCTTTAGAGTAACAGCCATGATAATTTCTCCTTAGTTCCCGAAAAATATGTATTGATGATACATATTATAGCAGATTATTTTGAACTCCGCCACTATTTACATTCAAAAAATATGTATTATAATGGAATCATCAAGAAAAACAAGAGCGCAAGCGATACAGATACAGATGTCTTTGCAGAGAAGACATAATTGGAGGAGGTAATCATATGTCAATATTTTCTATGGGTGGTATTTACTACAATGATTGGCACACATGGCAATCGGACGACAGGCAGGAGATATCGATGTTCGCAAGTGCGGACAGACTGTATTCCTACTATGTACAAAAGATATTACCGAAGAAAGAAAAGCAGACATACAGAGGATAAAACCGACTGCCGAAGTGTTGATCATGCTGCTTTGCGGGAAAGCCGTCTCCTGCAAAGCAGCATTTTTTACGTCAGTATGCAAAAAGCGCGCCAGTGACGCTTTGTCCGGCGTGTATATTATTAAAAACAATTCGATAAAAGTTTGACAATCTTTGTTTCATCCCGGTATAATAAAAGAAACCTGGACAGAAGGGAGAGGCATCATGGAACGCAAGGAGATTTCGCAGGCAGTCATTGTGAGACTTCCTCGGTATTACCGCTATCTGGGCGAATTGTTGGAGGAGGGTGCGGAGCGGATTTCGTCCGGGGAACTGAGCCGGCGGATGCATGTGACGGCTTCGCAGATCCGTCAGGACCTGAACAATTTTGGGGGGTTCGGTCAGCAGGGATACGGCTACAATGTGAAGTATCTCTATGAGGAGATCGGCAGGATTCTGGGGGTTGACCGGAGACATAATATGATTATCATCGGCTCCGGCAATTTGGGCCAGGCCATCGCGAATTATGCGAATTTTAAGCGGAGAGGCTTCATTGTGAACGGCATGTTTGATATCAATCCGGAGCTGATTGGGAGGACTGTGCGTGGGATTGAGATCCGCGCGATGGACGAGCTGGAAAGCTTTATCCAGGAAAACGACGTGCAGATTGCGGCGATCACGATGCCGAAGACCCATGCGCCGGAGGTGGCCGACCGTCTGGTGAAGGCGGGGATCCGCGGCATCTGGAATTTTGCCCACACCGATCTTTCGGTGCCGGACGGCGTCGTTGTGGAGAATGTGCATCTGTCGGAAAGTCTGATGCGGCTGTCCTACCGTGTCTGCAGCATGGAGGACGAGCAGGAGTAGAATATGGTGATTGGAATCGGTATGGACATGGTCGAGATCGAGCGCGTAAAGAAAGCCTGCGGAAAGCAGGCTTTTGCGGAGCGTGTTTATACGGAGGAGGAGCGCCGGCAGGCAGGGGAGAGAGTATCCCGCCTGGCCGGCGATTTTGCTGTGAAGGAGGCCGTGGCCAAGGCGCTGGGAACCGGATTTTTGGGGTTTATGCCCGGCGATATCGAGGTGCTGCGGGATGAACTGGGCAAGCCCTTTGTGAGACTGTACGGCGGAGCGCGGGAGAGGGCGGAAGAAGTTGGGGCCGTCCGCATCCATGTGTCGATCACGAATACGGAGGAATACGCGGCGGCGTTTGCCGTGGCGGAGGATGCAGGCCAATAGGCAAAGCGGGAGAGGGGGAGCAGTATGCGTTATCTGGTAACCGGAAGTCAGATGAAGGCGATTGACAGGCACGCGATCCAGGTGGTGGGAATTCCATCGGTGGTTCTGATGGAGCGGGCCGCGCTGGCGGTGGCAGCCGCGGTGGAGGAGCTGGCGGCTGAGGAGGAGAAGCCGGCGGTTGAGAGAAAGCGGCCGGCGGCTGAGGAAGAGCGGCAGACGGCAGGAGCGGCCGCCGCGAAGAGGCCCGCGGCAGACGCAGATGCGGACGCCTTACCGGCCTCCGCGCATATCTGGTCTGTCTGCGGAACCGGCAATAATGGCGCGGACGGTATCGCCGCGGCAAGGATTCTATATAATAAAGGGTATAAGGTTACAGTGTTGATTGCCGGCGATCCGCAGCGGGGTACGGAGGAGTTTCGTCTGCAGAGACGTATCGCTGAGAATCTGGGTATGCAGATCGTGGAGTGGAGGGATTTCCTGCCGGGACGCTGCGATATTCTGATTGACGCGGTCTTCGGCGTGGGGCTGAGCCGTCCGGTGGAGGGAGAGTACCGGGAGATTCTTGAGATGATGGGGAATGCCGGAGCCTTAAAGGTTGTGGCAGTGGATATGCCTTCCGGCATTCACAGTGACAGCGGCCAGATTATGGGCGCGGTCGTAAAGGCCGATGTGACGGTAACCTTCGGGTACAGGAAGCTGGGAAGCGCGCTCTATCCCGGACGCGATTACTGCGGCCTGGTGAAGGTCTGTGATATCGGCTTTCCGTCAGAGGGGCCGGGTACGCTCGACCAGGGCGACACGGTGGCGGTAACCTTTGGAAAAGAGGATCTGGAGCGGCTGCCGAAGCGGCCTGAGTACAGCAACAAGGGAACGTTCGGCAGGGTTTTAGTGGTGGCCGGCTCCGCCAATATGGGCGGCGCGGCCTATTTAAGCGCGCTGGCGGCTTACCGCATGGGAGCGGGGCTTGTGAAGATTATGACCGACGAGGAGAACCGCCAGATGATGCAGCAGCTTCTGCCGGAGGCGATTCTGGATACTTACCGGGACGGCGAGATGGAGGACGAGCCGGATGTATTTCATGAGAAGGTTGAGCGGGAATGCGCCTGGGCCGACGTGATTGTGCTGGGCCCCGGGATCGGCCAGGGTTCCGGCGTTTTCGAGCTGCTGCGGGAGTTTTTGACGAATGCCTATGTCCCGATGGTGCTGGACGCGGACGGGCTGAATGCGATTGCCAGATATCCGGAGCTGACACAGTATTTTACGGAAAATATCATCGTTACGCCCCATATGGGGGAAATGTCGCGTCTTACGGGGCTGACCGTGGAGCAGATCCGCAGGGACATCGCGGCGGTAGCGGCCGAATACAGCGCAACACACGGAATCACCTGCGTGCTGAAGGACTCGTCCAGCGTGGTTTGCGGCCGGGACGGCCAGATTTACGTGAACACGAGCGGCAACAGCTGCATGGCGAAGGCCGGTTCCGGCGATGTGCTGACCGGCGTGATCGCCGGACTTCTGGCGCAGGGCTGCGAGCCATGGGACGCGGCGGCGCTGGGCGTCTATCTGCACGGGCTGGCGGGGGACCGGATCCGGGAGAGAAACGGCAGCCATGGAATGCTGGCCAGGGAGCTGGCGGACGAGGTAGGACGGATTGGAAGATAAACTTGCCGGAGAGATTTGGCCGGAGGCGTCAGGAGAAATAAGCGACAGCGGAGGACCGTTTAGGATGAGAACATATACGAGGGTTTATGCGCGGATCGACCTGGATGCGGTTGCCGGCAACATGCGGGCCATGCAGGCGAATCTGGCAGACGGCGCGGGGATGATCGGCGTCGTGAAGACAGACGGATACGGTCACGGCGCGGTGCCGGTGGCGCAGGCCATCGATCCTTATGTGGCCGGTTACGCGGTTGCGACCATCGAGGAAGCCAGGAATCTGCAGCTGCACGGAATTGGAAAGCCGATTCTGATTCTGGGGGCTACGCACCCCAGCCGAAGCCGCGAATTGGTGAAATACGGAATCCGGCCGACCGTTTTTACGATGGAGCAGGCGAAGGCGCTGTCGGACGCGGCGGCAGAGCCGAGCGAGGAAGGGACGCCTTGCCGCGCGGAGGTCCATCTGGCGGTGGATACCGGCATGAGCCGGATCGGCGTGTCCTGCGATGAAGACGGCGCCCGGCTGGCCGCGGCGATCGGCCGTCTTCCCGGGATCCATGTCGAGGGAATCTTCACCCATTTTGCCAGAGCCGACGAGACGGATAAGACGTCCGCCAGGAGGCAATGGGAGAAGTACCGGCAGTTTATCAGGCTGGCGGAGGCGGAAGGGCTTTCGGTTCCGATCCACCATGCGGCGAACAGCGCCGCCATCATCGAGATGGGCGGGACGCATTGGGATATGGTGCGGGCCGGAATTTCCATTTATGGCATGTATCCGTCCGACGAGGTGTCGCAGGCCTGCGTGAAGCTTAAGCCGGTCATGTCGCTCCACAGTTTTGTAACCTATGTAAAGGAAATCCCGGAAGGCACAGAGGTCAGTTATGGCGGTACTTTCAAAGCAAATCGCAGAACAAAGGTTGCGACGATTCCGGTAGGTTACGGCGACGGCTATCCGCGGAATCTCTCCGGAAAGGGCTGCGTCCTGATCCGCGGGCAGAGAGCGCCGATCCTTGGCCGGGTGTGCATGGATCAGTTCATGGCGGACGTGACGGATATTCCGGGCGTCTCGGTGGACGATCCGGTGACGCTGATCGGCTGCGATGGCGATGAGCGGATTTCCGTGGAGGAGCTGGCGCGCACAGGCGGGGGCTTTCATTATGAGATCGTCTGTGACATCGGGAAAAGGGTGCCGCGGGTTTACGTGCGGGACGGCCGGGTGATCGGTACGAAGGACTATTTCGAGGACCGTTACGAGGATTTCCTGTCCGGCTGAAAGGTGGCCGGAGAGCCGGCGAAAGAGGACCGGAGAGCCGGCGAAAGAGGAGCGGACGAAGCGATGCGCGGGCGGCGGACAAATTTGCGGGAGACGGATTTGCCGCAAACGGCGCCACAACGGTTTTCCCATCATATCATAATCATAGGGCAGTATTGAATAGGCAGAGAAAATTCTGTGAATACTGGGTCTGTAGACCAGTCTTCCGGCGCAGGGGGGACGGGGCTTGATGGAAAGAGACAGACGGAGAGTGAAATGATATGATAATCAGGCGCGGCGATATCTATTACGCGGATTTAAGGCCGGTAGTCGGCTCCGAACAGGGAGGCGTCCGTCCGGTTCTGATCATACAGAACGACGTAGGCAATAAACACAGCCCTACGGTGATCTGTGCGGCGATCACATCGAAGATGAACAAGGCGAAGCTGCCGACCCACGTGGAACTGGACACGCGAAAATGCGATATGGTGAAGGATTCGGTGATTCTTCTGGAACAGCTGCGGACCATTGACAAGCAGCGTTTAAAAGAGAAGATCTGCCATATCGACGACGACCTGCAGCGGAGAGTGGACTGCGCGCTGAAGGTGAGCCTGGAACTGTTTACATAGTCCGGGGCGCGTCCGCATATGTATGGAAATCAGAGAGAAACGTTTTTCCGGGAGTGATTTTGACACGATCCGAGGCAATTTGCGCTTGCCATACGGCAAAATCAGTGTTAAGATAAATCAGGCACGCCTGTGGGCGCAGGAAGGCGGGCATGGGGCCTGCCGTGAGAGAAACGTTAAGAACGAAAGCAGAAAAGGAGTGTTATTCCATGTCAGGACATTCAAAGTTTTCCAATATTAAGCGCAAAAAGGAGAAGAACGACGCCGCCAAGGGCAAGATTTTCACGATCATCGGACGTGAGATCGCCGTCGCCGTCAAGGAGGGCGGGGCGGATCCGGCCAGCAACTCCAAGCTGCGCGACGCCATCGCCAAGGCGAAGGCCAACAACATGCCCAACGACACCATTGACCGCGGCATTAAGAAGGCGGCCGGCGACGCAGGTTCCGTCAATTACGAGAGCCTTACCTACGAGGGCTACGGCCCCGGCGGCGTGGCTATTATCGTGGATACCCTGACTGACAATAAGAACCGTACCGCGGCCAACGTCCGTGCCGCGTTCACCAAGGGCGGCGGCAATGTAGGCGCCCAGGGAAGCGTGTCCTATCTGTTTGATAAGAAGGGACAGATCATTGTGGACAAGGAAGAGTGCGAGATGGACGCCGATGAACTGATGATGGCGGCCCTCGACGCGGGCGCGGAGGATTTCGCCGAGGAGGACGAGAGCTATGAGATCTATACGGCTCCCGATGATTTCAGCGCGGTCCGCGAGGCCCTGGAAGCGGCCGGCATTCCGATGCTGGAGGCGGAGGTGACCATGATCCCCCAGACCTGGGTGGAAGTCGCCGATGAGGAGAACGTGAAGAAGCTGAACCGTATTCTGGATATGCTGGACGACGACGACGACGTGCAGGGCGTATACCATAACTGGGACGAGTGACGCGGAACCGCTTGAGGGTAGTGATAACTGAATAGAAAAGACGGAAGACCGGTTTCTTGACAGAGAAGGATCGGTCTTTTCTATAAGGCTGTGCCGCGGGCGGAAGGCGTTTTACATAAGAAATTGGGCGAATGGCGTTTTACATAAGAAATTGGGGGGAGAGCTGTGAGAATTCTGGTCGCGGAGGACGCGAAGGATTTAAACCGACTGATCGTAAAGACGCTTACAAAGGCGGGATACAGCGTGGACGGATGCTTAAACGGCGAGGAAGCGCTGGATTTTGCGCGTGGCGCGGAGTATGACGCGATGATTCTGGATATCATGATGCCGAAAATGGACGGGTATCAGGTGCTGAGCCGCCTGCGGCAGCAGGGCAGCGACGTGCCGGTGCTGTTCCTGACGGCGCGCGACGCGGTGGCCGACCGGGTGAAGGGGCTGGATATGGGAGCGGACGATTACCTGGTCAAGCCCTTCGATTTCGACGAGCTGCTGGCCCGGATCCGTGCCATGACAAGGAAGCGGGCGGGGAGCCGCGTGAACGTCCTAAGCTATGCGGGGTTGACGGTGGATACGGAGCGCAGGACGGCTGCGCGGGACGGGACGGAGATTGCGCTTTTGCCGAAGGAGTATACGATCCTGGAGTACATGATCCGCAACCAGGGGATTGTGCTGTCGCGGGAGCAGATGGAGGACAAGATCTGGAATTACGAGTATTCGGGAAGTTCAAATAACATCGACGTCTATATCAGCCGTCTGCGCAGGAAGATCGACGACGGCTTTGAAAAGAAACTGATTCATACGATTCGCGGCGTAGGCTGGGTGCTGAGGGAGCAGGCGTGAGAAACTATTCGGTAAAATGGAAAATCACATTGTGGCTGACATTTCTGATGGCTGTGCTGTCAGGTCTTCTTCTGGTGTTCATGCTGACTATCAGCCGTTCCGTGACCACGCGGACATCCATGAACCAGCTGAGCCAGACGATGCGCGGCAACGCCGCCAGGATTTCCTATATAGATGGCAGGCTGCAGCTGGACGACGGTTTTCAGTTCTCCCTGGGCGGCGTTTCCACGTTGGTCTACAGCCGCGGCGGCGCGCTGATGGCGGGGCAGCTGCCGGTGTCGTTTTCGTCGGATGAGGATTTTGAAAACGGAAACCTGCGGACCGTTTCGGCAGGGGAAGCGCGGTATCTGATGCTGGATCTGTGGATTCCCTCCGGCTGGGAGGACGGCGTGTGGCTGCGGGGCCTTCTGGAGCTGCCGGAGGACCGGTACGCGGCGGACAATATCCTGCGCATGGCCGCGGTCGCGCTGCCTTTGTTTATCATACTGGCTGCCGCAGGAGGTTATCTGATCGTGCGGCGGTCGTTCCGGCCCCTGGATCAGATCGGCGCCACCGCGTCGGCCATCAGCGAGGCGAGGGATCTGTCGAGAAGGATCGGGCTTCCGCCTGGGAAGGACGAGTTCTCACGCCTGGCGGAGACATTCGACAGCCTGTTTGAACGGTTGGAGCGGTCCTTTGAGGCGGAAAGCCAGTTTACCGCTGACGCTTCCCACGAGCTGCGCACGCCGGTCTCCATCATAAAGGGCGCCTGTGAATACGGCATGAAGTACGACGAGACGGAGGAGGAACGCCGGGAAACCCTGGAAATGATTCACCGGCAGACAGTGAAAATGTCGGAGATGATCACTCAGCTTCTCAGCATGACGCGGCTGGAGCAGGGGACGGAGCTGCCGGAGATGAAGGAGCTTAACCTGGCGGAGCTGGCCGAATGCGTGGTGAAGGAGATGACTCCGGATTACGGGGAGGAGAGGCTGCGCTTCGTCCGGGTGGATGGAGCGGCGGCCGGAGCTTCCGGCGCAGAAAGTGCTGCCGGCTCGGAGGCGCGCGGCGCATTGCCGGAGACGCACGGCGCACTGCCGCAGGTGCGCGGCGACGCCGGGCTGCTGACCCGCCTTCTGCGCAATCTGATCGACAATGGCTTTAAGTATGGAAGGCAGGACGGCCATGTGTGGGTGTCCGTGTCGGAGGAGAACGGAGAGCTTCTTCTTCATGTGCGGGACGACGGCATCGGTATCCCGGCAGAGCACCGGGAGAAGATCTGGCAGCGCTTCTATCAGGTGGATCCGTCCCGCGGAGAATCCTCGGGAGCGGGCCTGGGACTTGCCATGGTCAGCCAGATCGCCAGGCTGCACGGCGGCTATATGACGATTGAAAGCATTCCGGACGAGGGAAGTGTCTTTACGCTGCATCTGCCGGATGTGAAAACAGGTACAAAAAAATATTTATAAAAAAGTTCCCCGATTTCATGTAGATTTCATAATTCGCGGTTAGAATGAGATCAGAAAATAGAGAAGGGGGACTTTTATTTATGAAGAATAACAAGATGAAAAAAGGAATGTTCGGTTTGCTTGCGGTTTCAGCGCTCCTGCTCGGCGGATGCGCCCAGGGACAGGGAAAGTTATCTTACATCGGGGCGGACGCCGCGAAGAAGCAGATTCTTGCGGAGGTCGGCCTGGAGGAGAGCCAGGTGAAGATCAACAGCGTGGACATGGCGACGAGGAACGGCATGGATTACTATCAGGTGGAGTTTTCGGATGATAACGGGAACACTTATCGGTACGATATCGATGCGCTGACCGGCAAAGTGATTGAGAGCGCGGCGGCAGGGGACACTTCTGGCGGGACGGCAGAGACTGCGGCGGCCGCCGATGCGAACGCGGAGACCACGGCGCAGACGGCAGCAGGCGGGAACGCAGAGACTACGACGCAGGCGGTAGCAGGCGGGAACGCAGAGACTACGACGCAGGCGGCAGCAGGCGGGAACGCGAAGACCACGGCGCAGGCGGCAGCCGATGTGAACGCGGAGACTACGGCGCAGGCGGCAGCTGACCGGGCAGCGGAGAGCACCGCGGCGGCAGTCCGGATTGCGGCAGCCGAGCAGACGCCAGCCGTACAGACAGCAGCCGAGCAGACGCCGGCCGGTACGATGCTTACCGAGGAGGAAGCGAAGGAGAAAGCCCTCTCCCATGCCCAGACGGTGGGAACGGTTTCCGTTCCGATTACATTTGTAAAGGCAAAGCTGGAATGGGACGACGGGAAGCAGATTTATGATGTGGAATTCTATGGGAGCGACCGGACGGAATATGAATATGAGATCGATGCCTACAGCGGCGATGTGCTCAGCGCGGATATCGATATCAAGCCTAAGACACTGCAGTCCGGGACGGCTTCCGCGGGCGGCGGAACGAACGGCAATGGAACAGCCGGCACGCAGGCCGCGCAGCAGCCGGTGCAGCAGCCCGCGGCGAATTCCGGCAGCGGTTATACGATTTTGGCGGAGGAATCGGCAAAGCAGCTGGCGTTAGCCCAGGTGCCGGGCGCAGCGCTCAGCGACATTGTCGAGTTTGAGACGGACCGCGATGACGGGCGGATCGAGTACGAGGGAACCATCTATTACGGCGGCATGGAGTATGAATTTGAGATCGACGCCTACAGCGGCGCATTCCGCAAGTGGGAATGCGAGTATGACGACGATCACCATGACGACGGTCATCACTGACAAAATGCGGGCAGAATGTGTAGAACATGCAGGCAAAAAATCCTTGGCAAGTCCGCGCATTTATGGTAAGATAGCCTCACGGCGCCGTATATGGGGAAAGGATGCATATGGCGAATCGAAAGGTCTATCTGGTTGACACAGAGAATATAGGAAGCGCGTGGAAGGAGCTGCTGCCGAAAAAGGGAAGCAAGGATATGCTGATCCTGTTCTACACCGAGTATTCTCCGGGGATATCATATGCGGACTTGGACTTCATCCGCCAGTATCCGTCCTCGTTTGAGACGGTCGAATGTTTTCCGGGCAAGAACGGGTTGGATTTTCAGCTGGTATCCTATCTGGGTTACCTGATCAAATCCGCCCCGAAGACGGACTACATCATTGTCACCAACGATACCGGATATGACGCGGTAGTCAAGTTCTGGACAAGCCGGGATATGTCGGTGAAGAGACAGACCAAATCCGAGCTGACGCTTCCGGAGACGGCGGAGGAGACGGACGTCTTTGCGGAGGCGAAGGAGATGCTTAAGGGTCTCCTGTCGGAGGAGTACTCCGACGAAGCATATGTGGAAGGGATTTTTAAGATCATCTGTGATTACGATGTCAAACGGCTTCAGGAGCTGTATCAGGCCCTGCAGAAGGAATACACCCCTGAAGGCGGAAGCGTGATCTACCGCATGATCAAGCCCCAGCTGCGTATGATTTACAAGAAGATACCGAAATGAGTTTTAGCCATATACGGCGCCATGGATGAGACGGCTGCCGCAAATTGCGGGACGATTGTGAGGAACCGCATTTTGCGGCAGCCGACTATCATTTATCAATCAAGTTGTGAACTGGACGCCAAACGAAATAAAGTTTATAAATTTATATATTTTATTGAAATAAATGTTCACGCCGCATTTCATTGACAAACAGGATTAATTCTGTTATAAATACAAGAAGCAGGTTGGCGCTTTATTAATGCGAAACTGTAAAGTAAACAAGCACTGTTGGGGAGGGGCAAACCATTTTGCGTGCGACGGTGTGCGCAGGGTTTGCTTCTTGGCATATTTAAACGGCGGCAGAGCGGTTGACGAATGCAGCGGCAGGCCAGGCCTGCGGAGGCCTTTGAAAGGTTATTTTTGAGAAAGAGAGGATGAAAAGATTATGTGCAAGAACAAGAGACTGCTTGCGCTCGTACTGGCGGGCGTGATGGCTCTCAGTCTGGCGGGCTGCGGCGGTTCCGGAGACAATGCCGGCACGACGGCGGCCGGCGGTAATACCGCGGCGACAACGGCAGCGGCAGGCGGGAGTTCGGATGAGACGGCGGCAGCGGCGGAGAATACGGAACTGTCCGTGTACCGCACCCTGTACTCCAGCGAAGTGACCACGCTGAACTACCTGACCAGCGGCAGTACCAACGACTGGTCCATCGGCGCCAATGTGGTTGACAGCCTGATCGAGTACGACAAGTACGGCAATGTAATTCCGTCTCTGGCAGAGTCCTGGGAGAGCAACGACGACATGACCGAGTGGACCTTCCACATCCGTCAGGGCGTCAAGTGGGTGGACAAGGACGGCAATGAGGTTGCAGACGTGACTGCCAATGACTGGGTGACGACCGCTCAGTATGTGAACGACGCACGCAACGATTCCGACAACCAGTACATGTACTCCACCGGCTCCGTTGTGACCAACGCCCAGGCGTACTATGATTACAC
>CANRHU010000003.1 GCA_947630485.1 uncultured Lachnospiraceae bacterium | reverse complement strand
TGGGCGTCCTCCTTGGAACGCATCGCGTGGGAGGATTCCTTATTGTCGTCCCAGCGCCTCGTCTCCTGGATCACCTTCCTGCCTTCTTCCAACAGCTCGATCTGGCGCTTTCTCTCCCCCTCAATGGCTCTGGCAATGGCCTTGAAGGAATTCAGGTTCTTCATCTCGGTCCTGGTGCCGAGCTGCGCCGCGCCCACCTCGCGGACGGAAAGGTTCACGTCGGCGCGCATGGAGCCCTCCTGGAGCTTGCAGTCGGACGCGCCCAGGTACTGAATGATCAGCCGCAGCTTTTCCAGATAGGCAATCACCTCGTCCGCGCTGCGCATATCCGGCTCCGACACGATCTCAATGAGCGGCACGCCGCTGCGGTTGTAGTCCACCAGGGAGCAGTCGTCCCATTCGTCGTGAATGAGCTTCCCGGCATCCTCCTCCATATGGATCTCATGGATGCCGATCTTCTTCGTCCCCGCCGCCGTCTCAATCTCCACCCAGCCGTCGTGGCAGATCGGCAGATACAGCTGGGAAATCTGATAGTTCTGCGGGTTATCCGGATAGAAATAATTCTTCCGGTCGAATTTGCAGTACTGATTGATGCCGCAGTTGGTAGCCAGGCCCACAGCCAGGGCATACTCCACCACCTGCTTATTCAGAACCGGAAGCGACCCCGGCATACCGGTACAGACCGGGCATGTATGGGTGTTGGGCGCGCCGCCGAACGCGGTGGAACAGCCGCAGAAAATCTTCGTCTTCGTCGCCAGCTCCACATGGACTTCCAGACCGATGACGGTCTCATACTGTTTCGTCATGCTAACGCGCCTCCTTTCCGATGCTTTCCGCAGTGCTGCCCGTTCTGCCTTCCGCCGCAGTGTTCGGGGCGCTGCCCATTCTGCTTTCCGCCGCAGTGTCCGGGGCGCTGCCCGCAATATCTCCCGGTACTCCGCCCGTCTGCGCGTTCCGGGCAAGCGCGGGACTCTCGTAGGTCCGGCTCTGCTCAAACGCGTAACCCGCGCGGATGATATTCTTCTCCCTGAAGCAGTCCCCAATAAGCTGCAGGCCGATCGGAAGACCCTTTGAATCCTTTCCGCAGGGCACCGTCATCCCCGGAAGTCCCGCCAGATTCACGGAGATTGTATAAATATCGCCCAGGTACATTTTCAGCGGATCGCTTAACGACTCGCCAAGCATCGGCGCCGTGGACGGCGACGCCGGTCCCAGGATCACGTCGTATTTCTCAAACGCCTTGTCAAACGCCTTCTTGATCAGCGCCTTCGTCCGCAGCGCCTTTAAATAGTACGCGTCGTAGTAGCCGGAGCTTAAGACGAAGGAGCCCAGCATGATGCGCCGCTTCACCTCCGGCCCGAAGCCCTCGGAGCGGCTGCGCTTGTACATATTGTGAAGGCCCTCGTATTCCTTCGCGCGCAGACCGTATTTGACGCCGTCGAACCTTGACAGGTTGGAGCTGGCCTCGGCCGACGCGATCACATAGTAGGCCGGAATCGCGTATTCCACAAGGCTTAAATCAAACTCCTCCACAACGGCGCCCTTCTCCTTGAGAACCTCCGCCGCCGCCAAAATCGCCGCCTTCACCTCGCTGTCCAGGCCCTCGCCCAGATAGTCGCGGGGGATTCCGATCCGCATTCCCTTCACGTCATCCCTCAGCGCGGATGTAAAATCGCAGTCGCCGCGCGGAATCGACGTGCTGTCCTTCCGGTCGTAGGAGGCAATCGCCTCCAGAACCGCCGCGCAGTCCGTCACGTCCTTCGCAATCGGTCCAATCTGATCCAACGACGAGCCGTAAGCGATCAGCCCGTACCGGGACACGGTTCCGTAGGTCGGCTTGATTCCCGTCACGCCGCAGAAGGAGCTGGGCTGGCGAATCGATCCGCCGGTGTCCGACCCCAGCGCGTAAAAGCATTCATTTGCGGCCACCGCCGCGCAGGAGCCCCCGGAGGAGCCGCCCGGCACATGTTCCGGATTCCATGGATTCCTGGTCACGCCGAACGCCGACGTCTCCGTCGTGCTTCCCATGGCAAACTCATCCATATTCGTCTTGCCCAGGATCACCGCGCCGGCCTTCTCCAGATTCAATACCGCCTCCGCCGTGTAGGTCGGGACGAAATTGTACAGAATCTTCGAGCTGCAGGTGGTCAGCATCCCCTCGGTACACATATTGTCCTTGATCGCCACCGGCACGCCGGCAAGCGGCCCGGTCAGCTCTCCTGCGTCGATCTTCTTCTGAATCTCCTCCGCCCGCCTCAGAGCGCCCTCTTCATCCACAGTCACATAGGCATGGACTACAGGCTCCGCCGCCCGAATCTGCCCAAGCGCCGCCCGCGCCGCTTCTGCGACGCCCACTTCCCGGCTCTTTATCTTACCGCCCAGCTGGACGGCCGTCATTTCCAATATATCGCTCACGTTCCGATCTCCTTTCCGTGCTGTCCGCACACTTCATCTCCGGCGCCCTTCCAGCCTACTCCACCGTCTTCGGAACCTTAAATGACCCGTCCTTCTGCTCCGGCGCATTTTTCAGTATCTTCTCCCGCTCATCGCCGTTGGTCACCACGTCCTCGCGGAACACGTTGTTCATCGCAAATACATGGGACATGGGCTCCACTCCGCTGGTATCCAGCTCATTCAGCATATCGATATAGTCCAGCATCCGGCCCATATCCTTCTTCGCCTCTTCCTTCTCCGCGTCCGTCAGCTCCAGCTTCGCCAGGATGCCTACATACTCGATGGTTTCATCGCTGATCACGTTTGCCATATTCCAATCCCTCCTTCTGTCACTGCGCTTCCAAATTCGCCGATTTTTGCAGTTCCATCTCGTTCCGCATATTTTTTCGCTATCTCAGCTTCCAGCCTCGCGCCGCCATTTCTCCTACGGCTCCAGTCGTGTCACATCCCGCGGGAACAGCGAAGTTTCCCGCACGTTCTGCTCGCCCAGAAGCCGCATCGTCAGCCGCTCCAGGCCGATTCCCAGTCCGCCGTGAGGCGGCATACCGTATTTAAAGATCATCAGATAGGACTCGATATCTGCCGGATCCATGCCGCGCTTCTCCATTTTCTTAAGAATCTCCTGATAATCATGGATTCTCTGGCCGCCCGTGGTCACCTCAAGCCCCCGAAACAGCAGGTCGAAACTCAGCGTAAACCTCGCGTCCTCCGGGTCGTCCATCGCATAGAATGGCCGCTTCTTGGACGGATAATGGGTTACGAACACGAAATCGCTTCCGTATTCCTCCTCAAAATATCTCCCGATCAGCAGTTCCTCCTCCGGCTCCAGGTCGAAGGGATTGCGGATCCTGCGGTTGTATTTCTCCGCCACCAGCTCCTTCGCCTTATCGAAGCGAACTGCCGGAATCCGGCTCACGTCCGGCAGCTTCACCTCCAGCATGTTCAGCTCCTTCTGATAATCCTTCGCCAGCAGCGCCATCGTATACTGCAGAAATCCGGTCTCCATAGCCATGATCTCCTCGAAGCCGTCGATATAACCCATCTCGAAATCCAGGCTCACGTATTCGTTCAGATGTCTCGTCGTATTATGCTTCTCCGCGCGGAATACCGGCGCCACCTCGAAGACCCGGTCGTAGACGCCCACCATGGTCTGCTTATAGAACTGAGGGCTCTGACCCATTTCCGCCTTTTTATTGAAATAATCCAGCTTAAACACATTGGAACCGCCCTCGGCGCCGCGGGACACGATCTTCGGCGTGTGCACTTCGGTGAAGCCCTGGCTCATGAGGAAATCCCGAAAGCCGCGGACAATTCCTTCCTGAATCTTGAATTTCGCGCGCTCCCGGATGTTGCGCAGCGAAATGGGCCGCATCGCCAGCTTCGCTTCCAGGGAGGTATGCATCTTGAATTTGTTGATGGCAAGCGGCAGAATCTCATCCGGTTCCGAAAGGATCTCGATACCGCTGAGACGAAGCTCGTACCCGAAGGGAGCTCTCTCCTCGGCGACCACCTGCCCGGTGACCTCCACCGCGGACTCCTCCTTCAGGCTCTTGATATCGGAAAGCCGAAGGCGGACTTTGTCAGAATGCTCCGCCGCGCCGGCGTCGCCTGCCGCGCTGCCGGGGGCGGACGCCTCTGCCATTCCGGATATCTTTGCCGGCCCGGACGCCGCCGTATCCTCATACACGCACTGCACCAGCCCTTCCGATTTACGGAGGATCACAAATACCACCTCGCCCATGTCGCGGACATTGTGGACGGCTCCGCGCATTTTGACGGTTTTGCCGGTATAATCTCCGGTCAGGAGCTGGCTGACCGAGATGTCTTCTTTCTGTTTTACGCCGTTTATGAATTCCATGATGAAGTCCTCCTGTTTTTTTATGGGGAAAGGGGGCGGGGGCGGGCCTTTCGGCCTCCGGCTAGCAGGGCATATGCCGGAAAAACTGAGTCGCGAGCCGATTGCGCCACCTCAAAAAGAAGTCCCGCCCTGGAATACGCTTTCGTATTCCGGGACGGGACTGTCATTCTTAGGAAGCCCGCGGTGCCACCCGCATTGAGACGCCGGCTGCTGACGGCAGACTTACGCGTCTCCTCTCTTATGCACGTAACGTGTGCCCGCGGATATGCCTACTGCTGTTTCGACATACCGGCTCCAGAGTGTTCCCTTCGCCATTTCCCCCATGACCGCGCTCTCAGTCGGTGACGCCGTCTTCCTGTCAGGTTCCCTGGCAAGAGTCTCCTTCCCTGCCGCTGCATTTTCAAAAATAATGAAATTATGATAGCACACGGAACCGTCATTTTCAATGAAAAAATTCCACAAAATTGCCGGTAATCTCCCGAAAAATTCCAGCAGAATTTTATCACGTCAGCGTGTCACAGTGCGAAATACGAACAAAGCGTCACTGGCGCTTTGCTCGCATGGAAATACAAAAAACGTGCCGCCGCGAAGCCCATTACCCCCGGACCGCTCTCTCATAATAAAACAGATACTGCTGCATGACGCCCGCGTATCCTTTGTAGCGTGAAAAATACCGTTCCACGAGATACCCGCACCGCCGCGCCTGCGGAAGACGCTCTAACGTCGATTTCCGGCAGCGGCAGGCGTATTCGCGCATCAGAATTTTGTGGATCCACGTATCGATGGGAAACGCTTCCACATGGTGAAGGCCAAACAGACAGACGCAGTTGGCGACCTTCTCTCCGATGCCATAGAACCCTTTCAAATACGCCATGGCCGCGGGATAATTCATCTGCTTTAAGATACGCAGGTCCAGCGCTCCGCTGCAGACATCCTCGCAGATCCGCTTTATGTATTTGGCCCGGTAACCCAGCTTCAGCGCCAAAAGTTCGTCCAAACCCGCCGCATTCAGCTGTTCCGGCGCGGGAAACGCGTAATAAAACGATGCCGCCGATACCTCTATCCGCGAGCCATACTCCCGGCAGATCGCTTCGACCAGCGACCTGATATTCGGAATTGTCTTCTGCTGGGAGATCACAAAGGTAATGATCATCTCCCAAACATCCTGCTTAAGGATCCGGATCCCGCTGCCAAAATCAGCCGCGGCCCGCAGATAGCCGTCCTCTTCATCGATGGAGGAAATATACGCTCCGTAATCCGTCTTTAAGTCAAAATATTCTTCCCAGTACGGGAACGCATCCTCATCGCAGTCAAACAGCACCCTGCCGCCGCGCTGAGCGACTTTGAGCATCCGACAACCGCTGATGATCCGATACGCCGCGGTGCCCGGTATCTCCGTCATCCGAAAACATTGTCCCGACTCCGCAATCTGGCGGAGATTAAAATATTTTATTTCCTTCTCGATCAAATTCCGCTCCTTTGTATGCCGGGAAAATATTTCCCTTTTACAAAAGCTCCAGCATCTGCTTCGGATTCTCTTTCGCCTTCACTTTGGAAAATGCCTTCTCGATCACGCCGTTTTCATCGATCAGATACGTGGTCCGCACAATTCCCATTGTCTTTTTGCCGTACATGTTCTTCTCCTGCCAGACGTCGTAGGCCTGAATCGCCGCAAGCTCCGGATCCGCCAGAAGCGTAAACGGCAGGCAGTAATTCTGTTCGAACTTCTTGTGAGACGCAACGCTGTCCTTACTGACGCCGAGAACCGCCGCGCCCTTCTCCGTAAACTGCGGATACAGCTCCGCGAAACCGCAGGCCTGCGCGGTGCAGCCGGAGGTATTATCCTTCGGATAGAAATAAAGGATAACCTTTCGGCCTCGGTAATCCTTAAGCGAATGCATTTGTCCGTTCTGATCCGGAAGGGTGAAATCCGGAGCCGTCATTCCTGCTTCCAACATAGGTAAATCCTCCTTCTTGGTTTTGCGGCGCCATACTGCCCCCCGCGCCGCTTTCTCTACGGGAACATTATATCCCAACAGAATGGTTCGCACAAGCAGATTTTCATACCAAAACTGCCGTCACAGCCGCGGTCGAATCCCCCGTTTGCTCTTCCCATTTTCCGTAAATTATGCTAAGATAATCAGGCATCGGAACCCTCGATGATATCCTTTCATAAAAATGAGGCTGTTACATCCATGAATCAGACGCACAGCATGACTGCCGGCCGTCCCGGCCGTCTCATCTTTACATTTGCGCTGCCGCTCATGATCGGCAACCTGTTCCAGCAGTTTTATATGGTGGCTGACACCATGATCGTCGGCCAGGTGCTCGGTGTCGGCGCCATCGCGGCTGTCGGCGCCACCGACTGGCTGACCTGGCTGATGATGGGCACCGTCCAGGGCTTCACCCAGGGATTTTCCATCTGGATGGCCCAGGAATTCGGAGCCGCCCGCCCCAGACAGCTGCGGAATGTCGTCGTCAGCTCCATATTCCTGTCCGCACTGCTGGCCGTTCTCCTGGTCGTGATCGGCCAGGCGCTTGCCGTTTTCTCTCTGCGGATCTTAAACACTCCGGACACGGTCTTTTACGACGCCGAAGGTTATCTTCGGACCATCATCTGGGGACTGCCTGTTACGATAACCTATAACCTTCTTGCAAGTATGCTGCGATCCCTCGGTGACAGCAAAACGCCGCTCTACGCTATGGTTTTCGCATCCATTATCAATATCGGCCTGGATCTGTGGTTTGTGGCCGCACTAGGTTACGGTGTTGTCGGCGCGGCAGCCGCCACCGTTATCGCCCAGGTCTTCGCCGGAATCTTCTGCTACCTGAAAGTACGTAGGATTGACATCCTGCGCCTGACCCGCGAAGATCTGCAGCTGCGCGGCAGCACCTGCACGCGCCTGACCGGGCTTGGCCTGCCGATGGCATTTCAGAACATCGTCATCTCCATCGGCGGCATGATCATCCAGTACCTGGTCAACGGTTTCGGCGTCCTCTTCCTGGCCGCCTACACCGCTACCAACAAGCTCTACGGCCTGCTGGAAATGGCCGCAATTTCCTACGGCTACGCCATGACAACCTATGCCGGCCAGAACCTGGGTGCCGGCAAAATAACCCGCATCCGCGACGGTTACCGCTCCGCGCTTCTGATCGCCGCGGTAACCTCATTGGCAATCCTGGCAGCCATGATTGCCGGCGGGCGGACAATCTTAAGCTTCTTTATCTCAGGCGACGCGGCGACCGTGAAAGAGACGCTCGACATCGCCTACCATTACCTGTTTATCATGAGCGCTGCCCTGCCGACCCTCTACTACCTCCATGTGACCCGTTCATGCATCCAGGGCCTGGGCAATACCGTTCTGCCCATGATAAGCGGCGTCTGCGAATTCGTCATGCGCACCGGCTCCGCTCCGCTATTGCCCATCCTTTTCGGGCAGGAAGGGATTTTCCTGGCGGAGGTGCTGGCGTGGATCGGCGCGGATGTGGTGCTGTTCTTCAGCTATCGATACTGCTTCCGGAAGCTGAATCCATAGGACATTCCTCTATTCCGATACTTTTCGTCCCGACGCCGCTTCAAAATGATACTTTACGATTCCAAGATCCGTCTTCGTATAGAAGCCCCGCCCCGCGACGCGGATCACCGGTTCTCCGTCCTTTACGCCCATCTCAAACTTCTGTTGGTTCACCGCTGTCGGCGCCAGCAGCGCCGCCTCGGCGCCCTTCCGGAACCAGTCGGGCATAGTGCCCTTCGATACCACCACCTGCTCAAGCGATTTTCCCTTATGGGCCGTACCCTGACTCTCGCCGTAACCCAGCGCAATCACCATGCACAGCTTCTGCCCTTCCGGAATCAGCTTCTGCACCATTTTTTTATGAAAGGTCAGCGCCGCCCAGCAGGTATTCAGCCCCAGCATCTGCGCCTCCAAAACAATCCGCTCCCCATAGTAACCGCAGGCCTCTTCAATATCCCGGTTCTCCGGGCCGGCCAGCACGATATAATTATTCACATTGCGAAAGCTTCCGTAATGGGCCATCCGCGAGTCAAACCCTTCCGGATCATCATACCGGATGAAAATGGTAAGGTCTCCCTCGGCGTTGCATTCATCAACGACCGTCTGAAGCCGCTGCCGCTTCTCCTCCTCGATCTTCTGCGTGGTGTAAGCGCGCACAGAGTGGCGCTCAGTAATTGCCTGCATAACATCCATCGTCAACTCCTCCTTCATTTCCAAACTTTTTCATAGTTCCCGGCACATCTCGGTTTCTGATACATTGGCTGTACCCTTTATAAACACATATTCCGTCTCGTCAGACAATTCTTCCCGAAAACGGTATCCCAGCCCGCAAAAATCCCTCATCTCCTCCGGCCGGCTTACCTGATTCTCCGCAAGGAAGCGAACCATTTCCCCGCGGGCCATTTTAGCGTGTGTACCCTTCTGAATAACCTTATCATTCTGCAATTCTCCAAATATGCAGGTTATAAAATGGTCTTCCTTCGATAAGTGTTCCTCCACACATCGGGAATATTCCTTCGACGCCAAATTAATGATAATCCGGCTGTCGTCCAGAACCTCCTGATAAATTCGGCTGCCCCAGAATCCATAGAGATCTCCAAAACCGCACGCAGCGACAGCTTCGGCAGTATCCTCCGCCGCGGGATAACCTTCGATTTTCACTTTCGCCTGCATCTCCAAACGGTACGGCGCCACGCCGTCCAACGGCCTAAGTACGCCATAGAACCCTGACAGGATCCGAAGATTCCGCTGCACATAAGCCCAGGCCTCCCTCGTAAATGCCATCGGCGCCATGTACTGGTACTGAATCCCTTCATAAGCCAGCAGCGCCGGCATCAGGTTCTGCCGCAGCTCCATCTCCTGAAACCGCCGATAATTCATGACAGCCAGCTTCTCATTGCATTCCCAGATCGCTCTGGCCTCCTGCGGCGTGCGGCTTCTCATCCATTTCATAATCCTTTCCGCATCATCCAAAAAGCAGGGCAGCGACTCACAGGCCATAGAGTCGCTGTCTGTATTCATCTTTTTGGCAGGAGATATGATGATCCGCATAAAACGTCCTCCAAATGGCTTAGGATTTCCCTCCATCGCCGGAATCTATTTTCTGTAAAATTCATTTTCCTAAAAATCTGTTTTCCATCAGATGCTCCCGTACCTTCTCAATCAAGCGCCGATCTGCCGGCAGCCAGTCCACGCTGCCAAGCGTATCCTCCGTCAGCCACCTGGCTGCCTCGTGTTCTTTCAGAACCAGTCTGCCGCAGCGCACGGTACACCAGAAGCAGTCCATGGAGAGATGGAATCCCGGATAGTCGTATTCGATCCTGTCGAGCCAGTCCCCCACCTCGATTTCCGCGCCAAGCTCCTCCATGATCTCCCGCTTAAGCGCCTGCCCGGGCATCTCGCCGGGCTCAACCTTGCCGCCTGGAAACTCCCAGCCGCCTTTGAACTCGCCGTAGCCGCGCTGAGTGGCAAAGACGGCGTTATCATGGGTGATGACGGCGGCGACGACATGAATTGTTTTCATCAAAAATCACATCCTGTAAAGTCGCAGCGTATTTTTTCCATCAAACATAAAAATTGATGTGGTATTATACGGTCATATGATCCGCAATAATATTATTAGCAATAATAACTGATATTACCGAAAGTAGAAAGCCATTGCTGGATGATTTCCTCATGCTGGGCTTCGATAATATCCATGACAGTCCGCAGCGCCCTTTTCGGAATCTTTGAATTATTATTGCAAAGCAGACACCTTCCGGACCGGGTAATCCATATCTTAGTGGCGTTAGAGGACGGAACACCTTCGGAAACATGTACATGCAGCGGTTCCAAAGGGGATCCTTCATTCAACCAAAAGTAGATGGTATATGGTCCAATTCTAAAAATTTGCGGCATCTTGTACCTCCGTTTCGAATCCTCCTTCCCGCGCAAGACGGATAATGACATGCGAGACAGATTCGATCAAAGTCTGGAACCGGGAGATCTCATCCGGAGAAAAACCATTGATATCTTCCCAGGAATAAGAGGGAAGATAACAGACGGCAGAATGGAAGCCGCTGTAAACCGGGGTTTCAATGATGACTTTTACCTGTTCCCGTCCATCTTTATTCAGAGGTTCGGAATGAACAATTTCTGTGTTGTCGTTCAATGTCATGAATGGATAGAGCATAAACTGCCTCCTATTAAAGTGTTTTTCATCAGTGGAATATCCGAAGCATACATATATTCCAGTGCGCAGTCACCGTCCAATCTGGCTCCGCTCCTTAAGCGTGTCCTGCATGAGTTGGACACAGCTGAGAAATTCACACGCTGAGAGCAATGCATCGTCGTCATTCACGCCGCTGGCGGCGCAGTCCAAGGCGTGAAACACAACGGCAATCTCCTAATCAGGTTCATAGATAAAGACTGCCGGATAGAAATAACGGTTTGTTTTCTTTTATATGATAACACGTATAAAAATATCTGCCAACAAGAAAGACAAATATTTTTATACGTGTTTTCGTCTCAATCTTCTATAAATATCGAACCGAGCAGTCTTTTGGCGGCTGGTACGGTGATGATAATGTCGATGGTATCGGAATGAGGACGGAGGCTATGCGGCAGGGACTTTTGCCTAGCTGCATGAAGCAGCCGGCGATACTTGGGTCTGGTATTGCAGATACATACTGAAACAAGCCCATCAGGGACCTGTATTGCTTATGTAAGGATCCGGATATCAGCGAAGGCAAGTGCACGGCCACGGATAATCAGGGCTTTTTGATATTCGTGGATTATGACAGGATAGTGAGAAGATATAAGGTATAAAACGCCATTGAAAGAAGGCGAATAATGTTGCAATCTTATTTAAAGTTACGCAGATAGCTGTTTCTTAATCAGACACCTGCTTAAGTGCTATTATCAGTTTTTGAAGTACAACGAACCGGACGGAGCAACCATCGAAATTCAGCCCTCGCTCCCCTCGCGGGGAGCGACTCCTGCGGCGTCGCCCACTGATCCGTTTTACTGCTATTTCAATCCACGCTCCCCTCGCGGGGAGCGACGTTATATGGGGCTTGTATTGCAAGCCCCATTATATTTCAATCCACGCTCCCCTCGCGGGGAGCGACATGAAAAAACACGTACATATCAATATACAGTATATATTTCAATCCACGCTCCCCTCGCGGGGAGCGACTGCAATCATGCATAAAAATACACGATTGTTAAAACTATTTATAGGGCAAAAATACCATTATTACAAAAGCGATTGCATTTAGAAAATACCCTCTTCTCTAACTTTTCCTTCAATCGCCGGTGCGAACCTGCCAGGCATTTTATGTCCGCTTCTGATTCGCACCTCTATCCCATTTTACAGAATCAATGTTCCCTCTAAATCTATTCCCCGGTCTACACCTATGTGCTCGACTTTTGCCTTGTGGTTATTGCCAAGATAGTAAAATCGGATGCTATCTTTTTCCTGATCGATCATTTCTAAAAGCGAAGCTTTCAATTGCACACATTGCGTATAATCTAAAATACACTCAAACACGGAGTTCTGAACACGTCTTCCATAATTCACACACTGTTTTGCCACTTTCCGCAGGCGGCGTTTACCCGATTCTGATTCAGTATTTACGTCATATGTAATCAAGACCAGCATACTTCACCTACTTCCATAACAAGGGTGGATATTCATCCAAATCCCCTCTTAGATATCTGGCTAACAACATTGCTTGCGCAAACGGAACCATTCCCCACTCTACTTTTTCATCTAAAAACGGATGCCGGATCGCTTCTTTCTTTTTATTCTGCCACTCTGTAAGGATCCGCTTGCGGGTATCGTCCTTCATGAGGACCGCTCCGTTTTCCTGAATAGAAAAATCCTTCGCTGTAACAATGTTTCTGTTGATCAAAGTCAAGACAAAACGGTCGGCCAGCACCGGACGCAGCTCCTCCATTAAATCAAGCGCCAAAGAAGCTCTTCCCGGTCGATCTGTATGAAGAAATCCTACATAAGGATCCAAACCCACACTTTCCAGAGCCGAAGTTGTCATACCTGTCAACAGCGTATAAACAAACGATAAAAGCGCATTGACCCGATCCAACGGAGGCCGTCTATTTCGTCCTTCAAAATGAAAAACCGATTTTTGCTGCAAGATCATTTCTTCAAATACTCCAAAATACTGACTTGCTGACTCTCCCTCCAGCCCCCTCAGTCTTGCGGAATCTATACATTCTCTGATTTGAAGAAGATTTTGCTGCAAATTCCGTGATGCTTTGCTTACCCGATCCGCATCAATCTGCATCTCATGGTCTCTCAGCGTTCTCTCCAATACCCAACGAGAATTATACACTTTTCCCAAAATAAAATTCCTGGCAATCCGTAAACTGGCCGTTTCATCACGCGCTGCCTCAAACTGATTCTTCCTGAGAATCACATTGCCCCGAACCCTTCCAGTTACCCTGGCTAAAAACTTTCCTTGTGGTGTAAGAAAGGATAGATCGATTCCCTTCTCCGCGCAGGCCCCCATCAACGCTGGACTGGCCCCGCGATATCCGAAAGACGCAATCGCCTCCAGATTATGCAACGGCACACGCCCGACCGTCTCCTCTCCATCTAAAACAACTACGTTTTCTCCTTCCAGAGACAGGTAGTGGTTTGGGGATGTAAGATAAAGCGTATTTAGAAGTTTTTTCATCTGTCACCTTCTTTCAGCCTGTTGTCAATATACGTTCCAGCAGAAGCCATCTTTCCCATCCGAGGCAGACAGATGTCTTTCAGTGAGCAGGCGGAACACCCTTTCATCCAACGGACCCGAGGAGTATATCTTCTTTCATACATCCGATGCATATCCGCGGCAATCTCCTTCACTCTTTTTTGCATCGCATCGTCAATGATTACATTCTCTCTCCTTCGAATCTCACCATAATAAAGTGCCCCTTCTTGAACAGAAACACAGAACATTTCTTCCAGGCACATTGCCTGCGCTGCCATCTGAAGAATATCTGCATCTGTCGTCTTCGGACTGCCTTTCTTGTATTCCACCGGATAAGGACGGTAAAGGCCACGGTGACTGGATAACTGCACCCCCTCGTTGTCCTCGTGAAACTCCACCACATCACATTCCCCGCTGAATCCAAGCTGTCGGGAATGAACCCGCAGACCACGTACCGTCAAAATCTCTCCCCTCTTTTCATAAAGAAGCGGATTGTGAGCCTTTTTGTGAAGAAGATTGCCTTCAACCGTATGTACATTTTCCTGCCACTGCTGCTCGATGTGGATTAGCGCCCATTGCCGCTTACAAAATACGTAATGCTGAATCCCGGAAAGCTGCAGATAATCGTCCTCATCATATTCCATCAGATCTTCCTCGATACTTCCACCGTCCCAGGAATCTCATCGCGGCAGATTTCCACCTCATAATCGCTGTATCTGCGCGGATAGACCACATCAGGCTTCCTGATCACTTTTACCGAATCGAATAACTTATAGGCCGGGCAGTCCCCCAGTTCCTTGCTGTGCTTGAATACAATCAGTTCCCGGACAGCCATCTTCCCTCTTGCCGCCGAATGATCGATCTCAAACATGTTAATGATAGCTTCCCAGAGAAGTTCCAAATCCTCTTCTGAAAATCCAGTCACTTTTCTTGCTAGGTTTGCAGAAACATATCCTTCTGCCCGATAAAGCGCGTATGGAACAATGCTCTTTCTGCCCATCTCTGTACTCTTATTCTCTGCATCCTTCTCCGTTGTGATCGCCACTCTCGTGATCGTCACTTCCTGGCTGATAATCGGATCGATACTTCTGGCAAAGCCAATCTGCACTGGACCGCGTACTTGTCCGCAATTTAAGGCCGCTTTCACAAATGTTGTCATGACTGCGCCAAAGGTGCGAATATCATAGAAATTCCTACACATGAAGTCACGTATTTTTACATCAATATTAGGGTCTGTCTTTTTTGCCTCTTTTACGTTCTTTTCATCAATTCCCAAATACTCGTAGGCTGAACTGTCGCTCCGATTCAAGGGGACGTCTTCTTTAATATAAATCTGATACCCTTTAGCGTCTTCCTTTACTGTCTGGACGTAATTGCGGATCTTTCGCTTTAAACACACATCTGTCACCAGGCCATAGCCGCTCTCTGGATCAATACGAGGAAGATTTCCCGCGTCCGGATCTCCATTGGGATTGCCATTCTCCACATCAAATAGAATCACAAATTCATACCTGTTTTTAATCGTTTCCGCCATTTCACTTCTCCTCCTTATTGTTTTTTTCATAACGGCTTTGAGTCTGATGGTAGTATCCCAAAATAAACATTCCCTGCTCCTCCAGCGTCAGACGTTTCGGATACGCGTTTGTCTGACCCTCTGTTACCGTAATTCTGGCTTGTAGATCTCCAAGTAGTTTCTCATAATGAATTTCTGTGCCCTTATTCGTAATCTTTTTCATATGGCTGTTCTTCAAACGGAACAAAATTGGAAATACAACTGCTGGCGTCGCGCAGGCCGAATTAAAATATCGGTCTTTTATTGTAGCATTAATCCCTGGATTAGCCTTTTCTTGAATTTCTTCAAGAACCGCAAATTCCCGTCCCAGCACATATGCAACATTGTTGCTATTCTCGTTCAAATCTACTGAAACCTCCTTTTTATAGTTTCTGATCAAAACCGCTTTTACGATGGCTGCACGGCCCGGAGTGATCTTTTCAATACGACTTTCGCTATCATCCTGCTCTGCCCGAATCCTGCGAAGCACATCCGTATATAACGTTGCCGGATATGGCGCACAGGAAAGAATTGCCCGAAATGATGACGCCGCCATATGCGGAGTCGGTGTTTTTTCTCTTGATTTTTTATTAACCGTCTCCTGCAACATACGCCACAGCCCCATATAGCGGTTCTGATCCCAGTTCGGTCGATGAATATTCAGATTCTCATAATGCGTTTCCAAATTCTTCAGAATATTCCCGAAACTATCTTGATAATAAAACCGCACAGAGAGTCTCGCCGCATTGGGTGCCAAACCCAACACATAGAAACGCTCCGAAAGCGACAGCTTATTTCGGATATCTTTCGGATCAACAGACTCTCTTCGCTGCAATCGTTTCAATATGTCATTCAGAATGTCCTGGGTTTCCGGTTTTGGATCCATCATCTCCGCAAAAAAATCTTGATATTCGGGCTCCCCACTCTCCGCCCAATATACAACTGCCGTGTCTCCTATGATGCTCCGATGTCTGTCATCTCGAAGCAAATAATTAAGAGCCGCCGTATACGCATACATGGCTTTCTTTCCCACTGGGGCGTTATAACTCTGTTCCTTTCCGTAAGACTCAAACGACGGAGCGTTAAACGATACCAGCGCGGCTCCACTGGACTGCGCACCTGGCACCCCTTTAATTGCGGTATGGATTCGCGCAATCTCATCCATCTCTCCAGTAACCATACAGAGACTTTTCTCTTTTTTCTCATTCTGATTGCGGTAATCCTCCCAGGCTTTCTGAATCTCCGGATCATCCTGAACGTATTTTCCGTCGTAAAGGAAAACCAGGTTGACTCCGGAAAACAATTCCTCTTTATCTGCCGCAAACACCTCGCAATTCTCGCCCGATTCAGCATCCCAATTTTCAAAATGTGCCTTTATCGCCCGTGCCGCTTTACTCTGACAATTTTTCAAAATATCCAAATGTCTGTCCCGCGCCGCTTGAAAACACTGTTTTGCACGTTCTGGCTTTCCTTTCCGATCAATTCCGAGGAAATAGCCGGAATTGTCACAAAGAAAATTCGCCGATACCCCAGCCGTGCGCGTAACTGGCTCTGGCACCTTAATCAACTGCGGCATCCAAACTGTCCTTTTCCCTCGTGTCTCCTCCTGCTTAAGCGGTATCACTCCCGTGATACCTCCGTCTTCACTCAGACTCAAGCCAAATGACACCTTCACTTGTCCCCAACCTGGACGTTCTACCGCTCCCGCTTCCGCCAGTTTTTCATAGTAACCGGCCAATGCCTGCAAAATCATCGCATCACCTCACAATCCTTCAAATTCAGGACGCCATCCTCCAGGACCGCTCGAAAAAACATGGGCTGTATATGTTCCGCATCTGTATAATCCATGTCAAACAACATGAATCCCAAATCCTTCCGTTCTCTTGGATATGCCGTCTCCACTTCATCCCCCTCAAAAAATTCGAAGTTAGCCGGAAATTCCCGGCAGCCAAAATAAGGCTGATGATAGCAGGAGCCTTGTCGCAGCCGCCGAATAATGATGTCTTTGAACTTGCCAGGATTGTCCGTTTCATTAGCCTGCTCTGACATATCAAAATGAGCCTCAATTACGTAATCCACGTCTTTTAGGATCAGGGCCGCCCTCTGCACAATCTCCTTTCTGCTGCTGATGCTGACGTCCTTTCCACTGCCATTCATAGCACTTAGGACGCTGCCCGCTAACACTTTGCTCTTGATCTCATTCCGCCGAATACTGGTAAAGCGGATCGGCCTGCACACATAAATCTTATCAATACGCCATTTCAGGCCCGGATGCCAATATATGCTTTCCAGAAGGCCTCGGGCAGCTGACGGAGTGATCATATCGTAGCTGCAGCGTTCTACCTTAAGTTCCGGACGGCTGAAAAGCGCATAGTCACCCCACACATGAACCTTGATTCCGTAAGGCATATTATCCACCTCCTTCTATTTACAGGATATCACCCTTTATATGATATGTCAATAAAAAAAGCAATAATTCACTAATATATTTACTGAATTATAATTATACAGTTTTGTAAGTTTCCTTTATAAAATCTGGCAGGAGTAAATAGCTTTCAACAGAAAAATTTTGTAAACCGAGATTTTTATGATATACTATCATTGTCAGAAGTATTCTGCGGGTTGAAATAGTAATTATATCTGTGACACATCCGGCGCCGTCCCCTGTTCCAACAGCGGGACGGCGCTACTTTCACATTAATCTTCAAAAAAACACTGCCTCTCCTCTGCTTACATTAACATTCAGGCCTGTCTCCTCCGAATACTGCCCATCATCTGTCAAAATCGCGAGTTCCTCGTCGATCTGCTCCAAATAACCAGATCTATACAAAGCATCATAGGTATTCTCATAGACATTCACTGAATACATCCCTATCGAGCGCATCAGTTTTCTGCTTATTTCTCCGTAACGCAGTCTCTCCGCCAACTCTTTCGGCTCTGATTCGCGGAGTATTAAAATACTCTTCGTATTATTCTGGATAACCTTAAAGTCTTCTGCAATGGTACGGAAAGGAATAGCAGCTCCACCGGCTTCATTTAACCGCTGAAGAATTTTCTTTTTGTCCAGTCCTTCCCCCTTTATATAATGCAATCTGTCGAAATATTCATGAATCGCTTCAAGAGAACCCATGTTTTTGTAGCTTGCCATTACATTCTCTGCGATTTCTTTTCCCTGCCTGACAGAATCATTTCTGTGGCGCTCCGCAGAGACAAACTGAAACACATGCGTCTTGCTGTCGTCAGGCGCTCTGCGCCCCTCCCGGTTACAGCGCCCTGCTGCCTGAATCACACTGTCTAATCCGGCCACCTCCCGGTATACCGACTGAAAGTCCAGATCCACACCAGCCTCTATCAGGCTGGTCGCGATAACACGGCAGACCTCCGACAAATTCAGTCTTTCCCGTATCTCAGCCAGTACCTTTCTTCTGTGTGCCGGATACATCAGTGTAGACAAATGAAAAAGCCCTTCACGATTCCCCATCTTTTCATAAATTTCCTGAGCCTTGGAACGTGTATTTAAAATACAAAGCACCTGTGATTCCTCTTCAAGGCGCCGCACCAGCTCATCTCCGGTCATATCCTCCTCCTTAACCAAAACCGTCCTGCAAAACGCCCTGTACTGCTCCTCTATATCCGGGCAAAGTTCTCCTCTCAGAAGCTTTTGCGGAAGAAATGACTGCAGGGACGGTTGAGTCGCCGTACAGAGTACCGCCGTACAACCATAATTCAAAACCAACTCACTGACTGCCTGAAGACATGGCCGTAAATAATCGTTGGGCAGCATCTGCGCCTCATCAAAGATCAGGACGCTTCCCGCAATATTATGCAGCTTACGGCATTTGGAAGAACGACTGGCAAACAGGGACTCAAAAAACTGCACATTCGTCGTCACCACAACAGGTGCATCCCAGTTTTCTGCCGCCAGCTGCTTCGGATTTAATTCCTCTCCATCTGGATACTCTACATTGCTGTGATCCTCCAGCACATATTCATCGCCAAGCATTTCTCGGAATACATCCGCATTCTGTTCAATGATACTGGTATAGGGAATAACATAAATGACCCGTCGAAGACCACTTTTCACCGCGTGGTTAAGAGCAAAGGCCATCGAGGATACCGTCTTGCCTCCGCCTGTAGGAACTGTCAGATGATATATGCCCTGACTCCCACTCCCTCCATGGATACAGGCCCTCAAAATGTCTGTTCTTCTTCTATTCAGCGAACACGATTCATCCTTAAACCACGGTTTTATATAATCATCAAGCCGTTTTTTCAGTTCTGGCATGGGAATACACGGCAACTCTCGTTTCTGATTCTTCATAAATGCCTCGGTATCCAGATAATCTGCGTCAACCAGACAGGAATAGATCATGCGGATAAAAAAAGACATACTGAATCTCCCATGATCCATTTTAAGCGATGGCGGAGTGGGTTGCGAAACACTTATCTCCTCTTTATAAGCCTGATAATCCGGAATCGATCTCTTTAGACGGCTGTCCAATGTGGACTCACAGGAAACAGTACCACCCATATACGTTCCATCCGGAAGACCGGCATGATGCCCTGCAATACAGTATGCGGCAGGAAATGCTTTGAGGTTCTGTGCCTCCTTAGCTCCTGCCGCAGAATGATCCACTTTTATACCTTTCCCACTGATTCTCTGCTGAAACTCCTCAGAATACTTCCCGATATCATGTAAAAGGCCGCACAGATACCCCCAGCCTCCGGCACGAAATACATCCGCGAACTGCCTTGCCAAATCAGCTGTTTGAAAAAGATGTTCCGACAAGGGCTGCCTTCGCAGCCCATCTTCAGAAATGTGTCCCCAATACATAAAAAACCTCTCCTTCACAACTCTTATAATATAATTGTTATGGTGTTGGATCTCATTTCCATGCGTTACATAGGAGTTCACTCCACCCCAATCATATTCGGCCACCGCGCCTCCATAAACGCGTCGTCGTACTGCTCGTCGATGAACTCCTCCACCATTCCGCGCGCCTCCGGCCGCTCCTGGCGGGTGTCGTACCTTACCATCGCCCCCGCGGTCAGGAGTCCGTTGCAGACCATTAAGAATACAATCACCCAGGTCACGATCTTTCCGGCCAGCGGCGGGATTTTCTCGATCTGACGGGAGAGCGGCGGATAGAGGATCTTCACCCAGACCACCGCAAGGATGCCCCAAAAGAAGCAGAACAGCACGTTCGTGCGGCCGCCGATGTTTAACGGCATGTCGCTGTAATCCCAGAACACGGTGCCGAAGACGAGCTCCGTGAAGACGCTGCACATGTATTCGTAGGTACCGCCGATCAGAAAACCGCCAACGAAAATGTAGCGGTCTGATTTGTCCATCATCTGCCGCAGGGCCACGGTCAGCACCACAGCTCCGATGCCCCAGACAAAGCTGAACGGTCCGTAGAGGACGCTGGAGCGGTTCATCCACTGGCCGTTCACCAAGCCGCAGTAGAAGGTCTCAATGATATCGCCCAGCAGGGCGCAGATCAGAAAAATCCAAATGATCTTATCGCCGCAAAGGCCCTTTGCGAAAATAATCTTCTCCCCGGCTGCGTCGGCCGCTTCGGCCGCGCCGGTTTCCCTGATTCCGGGATAGGCGCGCTCCAGACGCCGCCAGATATGGCTGGTAATCCGATTGGCCAGCTGCTGCGTATGACCGCGGGTAATCTCCTCGCTGGCGGCGCTTAACGGAGAGCGGGTCGCGTAGAGCGTGCCAATCAGGTCAACTGCCAGCAGAATCATGCCGGCCCAGACGATCGTGCGCTCAAGCCACGCAGGCAGCAGCGACACGCCCGTCAGGAATATGGGGTGGACGATGTGATAGATCAGAAGGAAAATCGCGGCGCGCACCACCATTTCCAGCCAGTTCTTCCTCGTGCCGGTAAACGCTGTCTCCGTCTCCATTCTCGACAGACGGCTCAGCCTGTGGGTAAAGACGCCGGACAGGCTGTCCACCACGGCGAAGACCGTGGACGCCGCGATGAACTGGATCACGAAACGCCGGCCCAGAGAAGGCATAATCAGAATCAGGAGCGCGTAGGAAATCCCGCAGGGCTCCTGAAGCGGCAGGCTTAAAAAGCCTCGGTTCACGAAGTGCCTGTCCCTGATCGAATAGTAGCACACCTCCACTACCCAGCCAAGGAAACCATACAGCAGAAAATAGAACAGAATGTCGTAAAGCGAATACGTCAGCATATTTTGTCCCTCCATTAAGATGTCTTTGCCGCATCCAGAGCTGTCTGCTTTTCCCAAATGTCGTTCGAAACATCCAGAGCTGTCTGCTCTCTAAAAATATCTTTCGAAACTCTCAGAGCCCCCTGCCTTTCCAGAATATCTTTCGAAACTCTCAGAGCTCCTTGCTCTTTAAAAATGAGGCGAAAATCTTTCTCACGCCCACAGAGTCAAAGTCCACCGATACCTCATAATCTTTCGCGCGTTCCTGGACGTCCACGACCGTGCCTTCCCCAAACTTAACGTGTCTGACGCGGTCTCCGATTTTGTAGGCCGGCGACTTGCTCTTCTGCACGGTAAAGGCCTTGCCAAAATCCGGTTTGGAAGCCGGTGCGAACCGGCTGGTTCCGGCCGGTTTGTCCCTGCGGGCCGTCCGCGGCGACAGACCGGGACGCGCCCTGTCCGCCTGCGGGGAGCTCCACGGGAGCCCCGGCTGCTCAGGGATGTCATCCATCCACCGCACTGGCTCGGCGCCGAAATCGAAGCTGCCGCCTTTGTCGCTGCGGAAAGCCTCGCGGCCGCCCGGCCGCTCCGGCACGCCTGCCGCAAGAAGCTCCTCCGGAATCTCGTCCAGAAAACAGCTGCGCTTGCTGAATCTTGTCTGCCCGTTCACCATACGCATCCGCGCGCCGGTCAGCGTCAGATGCCGTTTGGCTCTGGTGATACCTACGTAGCACAGACGCCGCTCCTCCTCCAGCTCTGCCGGGTTGTCGGAAGTGACCGTCATATAGCTCGGAAATACGCCGTCCTCCATGCCGCTTAAGTATACGTTTTCGAATTCCAGCCCCTTTGCGCTGTGGAGCGTCATCAGCGTCACGCGGTGTTCGCTCTGGTCCAGCTCATCCACGTCGGCCACCAATGCGACCTCCTCCAAAAAGCCGTCTAACGTCGGATGCTCGTTCTCCCGCTCGTAATCCGCGGCCTTGTTGACCAGCTCCTCGATATTCTCCAGGCGGCTGTCGGCTTCCTCGCTCCCCTCCTCCGCCAGCTCCTCACGGTAACCGGTTTCATCTAAGATGTCCTCAATCAGCTGACGGATACTGTACGCGCGATTATAGGAACCGCTCTGCGCGGAAGCTTCCGTTTTCTCCGAGCTCCCGGCGTTCCTGTCGTCTTCCGCTTTCTCCGTGCTTCCGGCCTTTCTGCCTTCTTCCACTTTCTCCGTGCTCCCGGCGTTCCTGCCGTCCGCCGTTTCCTGCCAGGCGGTTTTCGCGGCGCTTTCGGCCTCATCCGCAGCGGCGGCCTCATTTTCTTCCTCCATCCCTCGGATCCTTGCGCGGAACGACTCGATCAGCGCCGTAAATCTGCCGATCTTCTCCGCCGCCTTGCCAAGCCCGGGGATTCCCTTCGCTCTCGTCATGGCGTCGTACAGCGTATAGCCGTTGGCCGCCGCAAACACCGTCACCTTGCCGAGCGACGCATTTCCGACGCCTCTCTTCGGGACATTGAGAATCCGGGCCGCGGCCACGTCGTCGCGGCCGCTGGCGACGGTCTTCAGATACGCCAGCATGTCCTTGATCTCTTTCCTCTGGTAGAAATTCACGCCGCCCACCAGACGGTACGGCACGCTGCAGGCGATGCATTTCTCCTCCAGGAGACGCGACTGCGCGTTCGTGCGGTAGAGCACCGCGCAGTCCTCGTAGGGATAGCCCCGGTTCAGGATATCGCGGATAATGTAATCCGCCTCCTCATAAGCCTGATCGAACTGCTTATAAACAATCTTCTCGCCGGCTCCGTTGGCGGTCCACAGACTTTTCTCCTTCCGCCCCTCGTTGTTGCGAATCACCGCGTTGGCCGCGTCCAGGATTGTCTGGGTAGAGCGGTAGTTCTGCTCCAGCTTTACCACCGCGGCCCCCGGGAACGCGTCCTCAAAATTCAAGATATTGGTGATATCCGCCCCGCGGAATTTATAAATGGACTGGTCGTCGTCGCCGACCACGCAGATATTCTTATACTTGCCCGCCAGAAGGCGCACCAGCTCGAACTGAGCCTTGTTCGTGTCCTGGTACTCGTCGATCAGGATATACCGAAACCGCTCCTGATAGTAATCCAGGACCATGGGCTGGGTTCTGAAAAGTTCCACGGTTTTCATCAGCAGATCATCAAAATCAAGCGCGTCGTTTTTCTTAAGACGCACCTGATATTCGGCGTAAATCTCCCCAATCCGCCGCTCATGATAATCCGCCCCCGCATTCGCTATGTATTCCTCCGGCGTGATCAGCTTGTCCTTGGCCGATGAGACGCACCCCAGCACCATCCGCTCCTTATAGAGGCGGTTATCGATATCCATCGCCTTATAGACCTGCTTTATGAGCGACTTCTGGTCGTCCGTGTCATAGATCGTGAAATGGGTCGTATACCCCAGAAATTCGATGTGACGCCGCAGAATCCTGGCGCAGGCCGCATGGAAGGTGCTCACCCAGACGCTCTCCGCGCCGAAGTTCACCTGACGGTTCACCCTTTCCCGCATCTCCCCGGCCGCCTTGTTTGTAAATGTAATCGCCAGGATATTCCAGGGATTTACGCTCTTCTCCTCGATCAGATACGCGATCCGGTGCGCCAGCACGCGGGTCTTGCCGGAACCGGCGCCCGCCAGAATCAGAAGCGGCCCCTCTGTACAGGCGACCGCTTCCATCTGCATCGGATTCAATTGCTCCATACTGCTCATTTGGACTCCTCATAGGCCCTGCGGACCGCAATCGCCAGCTGATCGGCACAGGACGTCTGCTTAAATCCGCAGAGATTGCCTTTCAGCTTCTCCTCGATCTGTCCCACCGTCATGCCGTCCACCAGCTTGCTGACGGCCTTTAAGTTGCCGTTGCAGCCGCCGTCAAACTTTACATTCGTCACCACGTCGCCGTTCAGATCAAAACTGATCTGAGACGCGCACACACCCTGGGTTCTCATCTGATATCTCATGATAATGTCCTCCTATTTCTCTCCACAGTAAGCTACCGCCTCGATCTCCACCAGGGCCGCGCGCGGAATGGCCGAGACCTCAAACGCCGCCCGCGCCGGGCAGACGCCGGTGAAAAAGCGGGCGTACTCCTCGTTCATCCTCGAAAAATCATTCATATTCTTCAAAAGCACCGTGGTCTTGACCACATCGTCCATGGTAAGTCCCGCCGCGGCCAGGATGTCCTGAATGTTGGTCAGGGACTGTCTGGTCTGGCTGACGATGTCCTCCCCGCTGAAAGATCCGCTGGCCGGATCGATGGGAAGCTGACCGGACACATAGACGAAATCCCCGGCCCGCACCGCCTGGGAATAAGGTCCGATCGCCGCCGGCGCTTTTTCCGTACGATAGGCTTCCTTCATGAAAATGCACCTCTCTTTCTTTTCAGTCACTGCCCTCTATTATACAGGAAATCCGGCCATCCTTCAACCATGATTTTCATTTCTCACGCCGCCTGGGACGCGCAGACGCCGCTTGGGCGGCCGCCGCGAATCGCGCATTTTTCACTTGCCATCTGGTTTTTAATACTATATAATGTAAATTGGGACGCAGCCATGTCAGCGCCTGTACCTTCCATTCGCTACGCAGAAAACACGCCGCCCGCGGCGGCATCACAGGAGGCTATATGAAAAGCAACCACGACAGACTTCGGGATATCTTCACTCGGCTGGACAGTCTGGACTATGTGAGGCCGGATCAGATCCCCGGCATCCCTCTCTATATGGATCAGGTGACCACCTTCATGGATGAGAATCTGGAGAAATCCAAGCGCTATCCGGAGGATAAGGTTCTGACCAAAACCATGATCAACAATTATGCCAAGAACGACCTGCTTCCGCCTCCGATCAAGAAAAAATATACCCGCGAGCATATGCTTCTGCTGATTTATATCTACTATTTCAAAAATATGCTCTCATTCAATGACATTGCCGCTCTGTTCGCGCCCATCACGGAGGAGCACTTTATGGACTCGTCGGGACTGTCCCTGCAGGACATCTACGAGCAGATCTTCTCCCTGGAGAAGGAGCAGATGAAGCGTCTGAAGGAGGATCTGATCCGCAAATACCGCAATGTCCAGGAGATGTTCCCCGACCAGGATGAGGAGGATCAGGCATACCTGCAGCTCTTCGCGTTCATCTGTGAGCTCGGCTTCGACGTCTACCTGAAAAAGCAGGCCATGGAGATGCTGATCGACCAGATTCGCGAGGAACATCCCGTCGATAAGAAAAAGAAAAAGCCGTGAGCGCAGTGCCCACGGCTTTTGCCGTACATCCTTCCGCTGTTACGCATCCTTCTCCTTCAGCCGGTTGATTACCATGTCGTATCCGTCGTTGCCGTAGTTCAGCGCCCGGTTCACACGGCTGATGGTGGCCGTGGAGGCCCCTGTCTTCTCCGCAATGTCCAGATAAGTCCGTTTCTCTCGCAGCATCTTCGCGACCTCATACCTCTGTGACAGGGATAAAAGCTCGTTCACCGTACACACGTCCTCGAAGAACGCATAGCACTCATCCGCGTCGCGGAGAGTCAGAACTGCCTCAAAGAGATCATCCACCGCCTCTGTCTTAATCTTCTTGTTCATCTTCTGCTACCCCTTTTTGCTGGCGAATCTATTACTGTTTTACCATTTTATCACAGTAAATTCATAAAGTCCATAGACGACGAGTACAAAAAGCGGTATTTTTTCCAGTCAGCGGGTACAATTTCGACAATTAACCGTCCGAAAGCCCGGGGCAAGTTCGGAAGCTCGCCGACGCGTCACGTTTATACCCAGGAAATGTTCTTCTCAGGATCATAGGTATGCGGCTCCTTGGAGACCGCCTTGGTGCCGACCGCCACGGCCACCTGATACTCATAGCCCTCCGGGAACTTGAGCTCCTTTGCGAAATACTCCTTCTTTTCACCGGACAGCGCGTCGCGGATACAGCCGATGATCAGGCTGCCAAGCCCCAGCCCTTCCGCGGCCAGACAGATATTCTCCACCGCGATGCCCGCGTCCACCGGAGACCAGTGCATCGCCGCGTCTCCGCTTAAGATCATCACCACAGGCGCTTCATAGTAGAAATTATGGGGCAGAACCGCGCCTTTCGCCCGCTCTTTCTCGATCTCCGCCAGGATCGGATCGGAACCGTCCACAACCGAGATGTGGATCTCCTGCCGGTTGGCCGCCGTGGGCGCCTGCAGACCGGCGTTCAGAAGAGCGTCCATCTCCTCCTTTGTCGGCTTCCGGTCCGTATAGCCGCGGGTGGAACTGCGTTTCTCAATCGCTTTCAAAATATCGTTCATGTCTGTTTCCTCCTCATTCATTTTTCGAAATCCGTTACGTGTAACTAGCTGTAAAATATTCTACTTCTTTCCGAAGACCTTGTCAATTCGATCCTTCGATCCCGCAGCGCTGAAGAACGATTACGGCGTTAAGATGCTCAAATACCGTACCGCAGGCGTCCGGGAATACCGGATCATTGACCCGTACCTGAAAACCGTTCTGGTCTTCTAGTTTGAGGACGAACGTGAAAACTGTTCCTATTCCTTCGATGAAGAGATTCCGTTCCATCTGTTTCCGGATCTAAGCGTCCGTATCGCGGACATATCCGGAAGCGACATCGCGGCAGACGTCTGAGCGGATCCTGAAACGCCAAAACTGCCGGCACGCAGCGACCTGCCTACTTCCCGCGCACCTTCCGAAGCGCCTCCTCCTGCGCCTCGATCACCTTATCGCACCACGCGTCGAACTCCGGATCCTCCACCTGGCACTCCGGATGGCTCATGATATACTCCGCCGCCTCCCTCGCGCCCTGATCAAACCGCACCGAAGCCACAAAATCCGGCACCAGCCGCTTTAGCTTACTGTTATCAAAAACCACACTGTGGGTCTTGTCGCCCAGAAGGCCGTCGCCCGATCTGTCCGCGGCGGCCGCCGCCAAAAATGCCGACGACACATAGTACGGCTTCAGGGCAGCTCCCAGCGCATGGGCCGCAATCTGATGAATCTGGTTCCAGGTCAGCGTCTCGTCCCCGGTGATCTGTACGGCCTCGCCGATGGCGTGGATATTGCCCATCAGTCCGACAAACGCTTTCGCGAAATCCCGGCTGTGGGTCAGCGTCCACAGGGATGTGCCGTCGCCGTGGATCAGCACCGGCTTGCCCTCCATCATCCGCTTCAGAACCTGATAGCTTCCGTTCTTTCCGTGAAAGCCCACCGGCATGCTGCGCTCACAGTAGGTGTGGCTGGGCCGCACGATCGTAATCGGGAAACCTTCTTCCCGATACTTCTTCATCAGATACTCCTCACCGGCGATCTTGTTGCGCGAATACTCCCAGTAAGGGTTGGAAAGCGGCGTTCCTTCATCGATCCGATAGTCCGACAGCGGCTTCTGGTAAGCCGACGCGGAACTGATATAGATGAACTGCCCGGTCTTTCCGCGAAACAGCCGGTAGTCCCGCTCCAGCTGCGCCGGCACAAACGCGATGAAATCCGCGACCACATCGAAAGACTGCCCGGCCAGCAGCGCGGCCGCCTTCTCCTCATCGTTGATATCCACGGTGACCGTGTGCGCGCCCTCCGGCAGCTCATGGTTCCGGTTCCCCCGGTTCACCAGCCACAGCTCATGACCGTCGCGGAGCAGTTTCCTGGAGATCTCCGTGCTGATGGTTCCGGTTCCGCCAATCAATAATGCTTTCATCATCCACACCTCCTGCAGATTGAATTGATAGTTACATTATAGATTTCACAGTCACGCTCTGTCAATGGCTTCCGCCCATCCCGCGTATCTTCATTAATCTCTTCCGGCCCGTGAATCCAGCTCGCTGCGGATTTCCGCGTATTTCTTATCATTGATTTCATAGAACGCCATGGAAATCAGCGACGCGATGTAACCCAGCACCGGCATACCGAAGCGGAGAAATACCATCATGTTCAGTACCGACTGCGGCTGCGCCGCGTCCGCCACGTAGCCGACCAGCCCCAGGAAGAAGCTGGCGATGAAGCCGCCTACCGCCATGCCGAACTTATTGATGAATGTCAGCGACGAGGACATCAGACCGTCCGCGCGCTGGCCGAATTTCCACTCCGCGTAATCGGAACATTCGGGAAGCATGGCCCATCCTAAAAAGCTGGGGAACTTGGAGATCAGGCCGAAGGTTCCCATCGCGGTCATCAGCACCATGACCGGGGCTGTCGGGAATATCCACATAACCACCAGCGGAATGATGGAAAGGGCGCTGCCCCACCAGTACAGAGCCTTCTTGCCCATCAGCTTCGTCAGAATCGGAAGCAGCGGGATTGCCACAATGCCGGTCCAGAGGGTGACGCTGGCGACTACCGCCACCAGATCCATGCGGTTCAGCACGTATTTGAAATAATAGACATTGCAGGCGCTGCAGGTCGCGTTGGCCAGGACATCGGTGCCGAAAGCGATCATCAGCATGATCATCGGCTTATTTTTGATCAGCAGCTGCAGATCCTTCAAAAAGTTCACCTTCTGGCCGGAACCGCCCTTGCCGGCATCCTTGCAGACATCATATTTTTTGCCGCCCCAGGCGCAAACCCAGAAGGACAGCGTGGTCGCGATACCGATCAATGCGCCGTAAATCGCCCAGCCTCTCGCTCCGCCGCCGAAGAAATCGACCAGCGGCAGCGCCCAGATGGTGATAATGAACTGCGCTACGATGCTCATTCCCTGTTTCCAGGTGACGATAACGGTGCGCTGCTGCGGATCCTCGCTCATCACAGGCGTCAGAGAGTGATACGGAATGTTGACGACGGTGGACGCCAGAGAGTACGCGATATAGATCACATAGGCGTACACGATCTTCATCGTCGGCGACAGCGCCGGAGCCGTAAAGAGCAGGAAAATGAACAGTCCCAGGATCGGCGCGCCGAAGATGATCCACGGGCGGTAGCGGCCCCATTTGCTGACCGTATGGTCGCCAAGAATGCCCATCAGAGGATCCGTGAAGGCATCAATAAAACGCGCTACCAGCATCAGATGCTGTCGATGCCGAAAATATCCGTATAGAAGAAGGTCAGATAAGACATAACCAGCAGGAAGGCCAGGTTGGAACCAATGCCGCCGAAAGAATATTTTACAATATCTACAAATGACGCTTTTGCGTATTTCTTCTCCATCTTTTTTCTCCTTATATTTTGAATGAAAATGCTTCACTTTTGCCGTCTCTTTTACAGGCCTAACCGCGCGTACAGCTCGGCAGGCGCCTCGTTGCGTTCCATCGCCTCCCGCAGATACCCTTTCATCCGTTCCGCTACGGCCGCGTCCTCGATCGGATGCTCCTGATGCGGATCCTTTTCCAGATCAAAAAGCATCGTCCCGAAGGAGGTGGTATCTTCCATCCGGTTCACAGCGGCGATCTTTAGGACCCTGCAGCCTTTCGTGAAGGAAAACGGTCCCGCCAGCTCCACATCCTGCAGCTCCTGCGGTGAGAACATGGCCCGCATGTGGGTGGGCATCAGCGTGTACTCATAAACGGGCGCCTCCGGATCCGCGGCGGCGTGCATGTATACATACCTTCCGTCCGTCACATCCAGCTGGCTGCCGTGGTATCCGAATACCGCGTAATCCCGGATCGGTTCATCGCGATCCATCACGCCGAAAAGCGGCTGTCCCATCATGTCCTTCGGAATTTCCACTCCGAAGTAGGACAGAATCGTCGGTGCCAGATCAATGGTCTGCACCAGGCTCTTCCGGCGCGCGCCGGCCAGATTCTTCCGTCTGGGATCGTAGATATACAGCGGGATATGTCCAATCTCATTGTAGATCGGCATACTGGTCTTGCCCCACCAGCCGTGTTCGCCCAGAAGGAAGCCGTGATCCGTGTTGACGATCAGCATCGTGTCCTCCCACAGATTGTACTTATCCATGGCGTCCAGGACCTTGCCCAGATAACGGTCGCATTTGGTAAGAAGCGCCGCGTACTCATAGCGGACATGGTCGATGGTGTTCGCATCCTCCCGCACCGGCGCGTAGGGCGGCCAGTCCGCCTCCGCTGCCGCGTCGCCCAGGAAAATGTGGGGATACAGCGCCTTATCCTCCTTCAGAGAATAGAACGGTTCATGGGGATCAAAGGTCTCAATCTGCAGAAACCAGTTGTCTTCGCCGTGATTTCTCTCCAGAAATTCCAGTCCTTCCCGGAATGTGACCGCCTGGGAAGTCTTCTCCTCCGTATCCATATTCCGGCGGTTAATCTGATCCTGCGCCATCATGCGCGCATAGGGCGGATAGGACAGCATAACCTCCTTGTTGCGGAAAACCGTCTTTTTGTCGAACTTATACGACAGATCCGCTTTCCAGAGATCTCCCTCCTGGCCTCTGGAAATCTCCCAGGAAGAATAGCGGTTGTGGTAGGTGCACCCGCCGTCCTCCCAATAATGCTGATGGTCGCTGACCAGATGGGTGTAGATTCCCGCCTTCTTAAGAATCTCCGGCATCGAATCATCGAAGGGCTCCATCGGTCCCCAGCTGCGGTGAAACAGATTCAGCCTTCCCGTGTGCAGTTCCCGACGCGCCGGCATACATGGCATACTGCCCACGTAGCACTGATCAAACTGGACGCTTTTTTCTGCCAGACGCAGAAAATTGGGCGTCAGGGTCCAATCACATCCGTAAGACTGCAGCATTTCCCGGTTCAGGGAATCATACATTACCATGACTGCCTTCATAGATATGTTCCTCCTTTCCTCTCTTCCGCTGCCGGCTTACCGCCCGCAGCATATCACGCGCAATCCAGCGCCGTTTTCTTTGCCTCATGCCATTCCCGAGCTGTCTTTTTCCCACCGGTCTTTTCTTTTAAAGAATGCGTCCGGTCCTATTTGAAAACGTTTTCGAAAACGTTTTCAAAAAATCCGAAAAGAAAAATTCTTTTCGAACCAGGAAAACAAATTTCCATCCACGGTCTACAGGTTTCTCACCGAATCTCTTTCGATCAGCTTCGTCTCATACTCCACAGAATCGTCTTCCACTTTCTCACCCCGGATAGTACGAAGAAGCATGTCCGCCGCGCCGCTCCCCATATCGATCACAGGCACGTAAAATGCGGAAACAGCCGGATATTCCAGGGCGCCGTCCCCCTGGCGGTGTTCTACGGAGACAACGGACACTCTCTCCGGAATCCGATACGATAACTGGGCGCATATCCCCAGCAGAATCCTCGTCGTCTCAATCGTCGGGGAACAGAGCGCCGTGCAGCCGTCCTCTCCCACATAATGCTCGACCGCCTTCAGAAGATGTCTGCGAAAATGGTTATTCTCCAGCAGCAGAAACCGCACTTCCAGATCCGGCAGCTCCGTTCCGATCACGGAGGCGATATGATCCATATAGATCTTATGGTATCCTCCCTCGATCATCAGCACCTTCCTGTGGCCTCTTGCGTGAAGCTCGCGAAGCATCTGCAGATGGTACTGCTCAAACTGCGCGTAGACGTTCATACCGTTCTGATGGAAACGCTTTCCGATATAAACCATCGGATAACCCTCCTCCAGAAGTTTGGAAAAAACGTCCCCCCGCGTAAACGTGTCACCGGCAGCGCTTAAGATCAGGCCGTCGATCTTCTTCTGCTGGATGAATTCCAGATATCGGGGCTGGGCCTGCCGCCGATGCTCATATTCCGTGGTCTCATTGATCAGGACCATGCTGTAATCCTGATAGGGCAGTACCCTCTCTATCCCCTTCAAAAGTTCCAGGTTATAGGTTAACTCAAAAATCGACTCATACTGAGAAGGGAAATACACGCCGATCATGTTCGACTTCTGCTTCACAAGACCGCGGCCAAACTGGTTCGGCTCATAATGATAGTACTCCATCGCTTCCCGTACCGCTTCTGCCTTCTTCTCGTTGACATTGGCACTGTTATTCAGGATCCTGGATACCGTAGAGATGGACACTCCCGCCCTTCTCGCCACATCATGAATCGATACCGCCATTCTGTCTCTCCTATCTGCAATGTATGAAAACGCTTTCTCATTCCCGTCCTGCCGTCCCTCGCGAACTGGCTTTCAGTTTCTGTATTTTCATTTTTTGAAAACGTTTTCAATTTCAATAATATCCTAGCAAATTCCGCCTCTCTCCGCAAGCCGAATTTTTTACAAACTGTTTTGTGAATTATATACAAAATAGTTTTCTCAAAAGGAACGCTTGACTTTTGCAAAAAGGCATATCATACTTTGGATATGGACTGTCCGGAACAAAACGCGAAGGATAGAGACAAACACCGCGATAAAAATAATGCCGCACAACCAATACAGGGAAATGGAGAATCCGTTTTATGTTTACAGAGATCGCTTCAAAAACAACCGTAAAACCAAACGCCGTCTACCGCGGCCTTCCGACAGCCGCCGACCGGGCGGCATGGATCGCCCTGCCGGACGATCTGAAGGCTGCGCTGGTCGCCGAAGGCGAGAACTATCTGGGCTATGCCTATCCGCAGATTCTGGCCACAGACTACATGGAATTTACCCGAACCGGCAACCGAGTCCATTACGAAGATAAGCAATTCGCGCGCCGGACGGCGCTGGACGCGCTTGTTCTGGCGGAATGCGTGGAATATAAAGGGCGCTTTCTCGATGACATCGTCAACGGCATCTTTCTGATCTGCGAGGAAAGCGGCTGGCAGCTTCCGGCCCACAATTCCGCGGACGGTTCCCAAATGCCGCTGCCGGACGTGACAAGGCCCGTCATTGACCTGTTCGCCGCCGAAACCGCGGCGGTTCTGGGCGTGGCGGAATATCTTCTTCGGGACGCGCTGGCGGAGGTGAGTCCCGCGATCCCAGCTTTGATCAATGAGAATCTGCGGAGAAGAATCTTCGCGCCCTACCTGACAGACTATTTCTGGTGGATGGGCGACGGCACGCGGCAGATGAACAACTGGACGCCGTGGTGCACGCAGAATATACTGCTGGCGGCGTTCACGAGAAAGGAGGCCGATCTGACGGGGGAAAAAGCTGACCTTACGAGAAAGGAAGCCGATCTGTCAAGGGAGAACGCTGACCTTACGAGAAAGGAAGCCGAACTTACGAAGGAGAAGATCGCCTCTCCGAAAGGCAACACTGCCACAGAAAATACCTCCCCCGCGTCGTCCCTTCCGCCCGACTGGAAAGACCGCGTCTTCCGTCAGGCGTGCGTAAGTCTCGATTATTTTCTGGCGGACTACGAGGAGGACGGCTGCTGCGACGAGGGCGCCCAGTATTTCAGCCACGCGGCGCTGACGCTCTTTGAGTCGCTGGAGGTGCTGAACGACATCACCGGCGGCCTGTTCGGCAGCGCGTATCAGGAGCCCAAAATCCGCAATATGGCCGCGTATATCCTGAACGTCCACGTAGCCGGCCCCTATTATATCAATTTTGCGGACTGCTCTCCTCTGGCAGGCCGCCGCGGCGTGCGGGAGTATCTCTTCGGGAAACGGACCGGAAATCCGGCCCTGACCGCGTTCGCCGCGCAGGACTACGCCGAAAGCGATATCCGGGAAAAGCTGGCTTCGGAAGAGCATAATCTGTTCTACCGCGCGCAGAGCGCGTTCCGCCATCAGGAGATGATGGCTTTCGCCGTCTCGCGGGCTCCCGCGATCAGCCTGCCGCCTGCGGCTGTGTCCGAAGCGGCTGCGTCTGAAAGCCATCTTGCAGATACAGATCTTCCGGCCGCGGACGCGGGCCAGGATATCTTCTATCCAAGTACCGGGCTCTTCATCGCCAGAGACGGACATTTCTGTCTGGCCGTCAAGGCCGGCGACAACGACGACAGCCATAACCATAACGACACCGGCAGCTTCATTCTTTACAAAGACGGCAGGCCGCTGTTCATAGACCTGGGCGTGGAATCCTACACGCAGAAAACCTTCTCTGACCGGCGCTACGAGATCTGGACCATGCAGTCCGCCTGGCACAACCTGCCCACCATCGGCGGCGTGATGCAGGCCGCGGGCCCGCAGTACGCGGCCGCCGGCGTGACATACAGGCAAAACGCGTCTCTGCAGGAGGCTCCCTCTGCGGCCTCCCATTCGGCCGTCCCTTTGACAGCTGTCCCGGACGAACCGCAGGGGAAGACCGCGGCCGCGGTGAAATCCGAGATCTCCATGGACATCGCCCCCGCCTACCCGGACAGCCGGATTTGCTCCTACATCCGCACGGCGGCGCTGGAAAAGAACCGTCAGGTTGTGATCCGCGACGCCTGGCGTCTGACGGAGCCGATGCCTGTGGTTCTCTCGCTGCTTACCTGCGAAAGGCCTTCTCTCTGCCCCAGCCAGGACATGGAAATCAAAATCGGCGCCCTTGCCGTATGCGGCATCAAAGGCGCCGGACAAATTCAAATGGAAGAGATCCCCATCACCGATCCCCGCCTGGCCAGAGCCTGGCCGAAAAGCGTATACCGCATCCTAATCACTGCGGCCGGCGATTCGATGGAACTTAGGATCGTCTGATCAGAACCCCTCGATCCCCTGCTCTCTCGCTTCCTCGATCCGGTACTGATCCATCATTTCCACGCAGCCGGTGACGTCTGTCTTTCCGCGCAGGAGACTGTCGAAGGCCGCCGACACATCGTCCGCACTGTATCCGATGATCCGGGTGGCCGCGGTGGACACCCGCTCATGCTCTGAAATGGAGGCCTTGGCATCCGTAACCATGTCGGACTGGATGTTGGTCGTCTGTCCCTTAAAGCAGCTCACCGTGGAGATTCCGTCAAAGGCCACGTTGTAATTCTCCGCCGTGGCGCAAAAGCGCAGGAAATCCAGCGCCGCGTCCAGCTGCTTTCCGTTTTTATTGACCATCATCATGTTCAGGTTGCCGCCCTCATAGGTGCCCTCGTCCGCCGTGTTCATGAAAACCGGCATCACGGCGAAGTCATCGACGGTATACTTGCCTTCCCCGACAAAATCCGTATAAAACCAGGTATCCCAGATAAAGGTCATAACCGCGTCGCCGCGGCCGAGAACCGGGCTGATATCCGACCAGCCGGTCCGCAGATAATTCTCGCCGAACCAGCCGTTCTCCGCGGCGTTCTTCACCCACTGCACCATATCCGTCACTTCGGGAATCTCCGCATAAACGGTTTCATTCCGGTTCAGGCTTTCCAAAAGCTCCGGATGATCCGCAAAAATCGGATCCAGACCGAACTGGAACATCCAGGTACAGCCGTCCGCGGGCCAGCAGATCGGCGTATATCCGATGTCCGCCAGCGCCTGGCACAGCATATCAAACTCCGCCTGTGTCGCGGCGGGCTTTAAGCCCAGGCTGTCAAGAAGCGTCTTATTATAATAACAGCCGGATACGGAACTCTCCCAGAAGGGCAGCCCCAAAAGGTTCCCGTCCCGGTCCTCGCAGTAGGCGCGGGCGCTGTCGGTCAGATCGCCGACCCAGCTCTCATCATTCAGATAATAAAAATTGTCCTCCACATGAAACCGGCTGAGATCCGCATTGTGAAAATGCATGAACACATCCGGGACGTCTCCCGAAGCCAGACGTTTCGCGGCGTCCGCCTCAAACTCAGCGTCCTCAATCGCTATGATATCCAGCTTATTTCCGGTATTCGTCTCATAATGCCGGAACAGCTTCGTCATATAGCTCTTTTCCATATCGCTCTTGCGTCCCAGAACCGACAGAGTCGTCACCTGTTCCCGACCGGCCTGACCGCCACCGCCGCAGGCGGTCAGCAAAACTGCCGCGGTCAGCAGACACAACGCGGAAAAATGCTGTCTTTTCATACGCTCTCGTCTCCCTTCCCCGTCGTGCGCCCCGCTGCATCCGACGCCTGTTTCAAAAGGCGGCCCACCAGATCCCGCATAGCATCCATATCGATCGGCTTCGCCAGATGGCCGTCCATCCCGGCCGCCATGGCGTCCCGCACATCCTCGGCAAAGGTATTGGCTGTCATGGCCGCGATGGGAATCGTCTTCGCCTCCGGATGACTGCCTGCGCGGATCCGCCGCGTGGCCTCATAGCCGTTCATCACAGGCATCTGCACATCCATCAGGATCATATCGTAATAGCCGGGTTCCGACTTTTCAAACATCTCCACCGCTTCCTGGCCGTTCTCCGCCAGCTCGCACTTCGCCCCTTCGATATTCAGCATCTCTGTCAGAATTTCGGCGTTCAGCTCATTATCTTCCGCGACCAGGAAAAGTTTCCCTTCCAGGACGCCGGCTCCCGTCTCCGCCGAGGCCTTCTCCTCCTTACGGACCGACATATCCTCAAACAGCGGTTCGAGCGTCTGCCAGAACGTGGACACAAAGAACGGCTTCGGCATAAAGGCATCGATGCCGGCCTGACGGGCCTCCGTCTCGATATCGCTCCAGTCATAGGAGGTCAGCACCAGAATCGGCACGTCCGTCCCCACATTCGCGCGGATTCGGCGGGCCGCTTCGACGCCGTCCACCCCGGGCATCTTCCAATCCAGCAGAATCACATGGAAATCCTTTCCACGCCTGTGGGCTTCCACGGCCGCCTCCACGGCCGCCTCGCCGGTTGTGACGCTTTGTATGAAGACGCCGGTATCGCGCATCAGTTCCTCGATATCCCGGCAGATCTCCTCCTCATCATCCGCCACGAGCACGCGGGTCACCTGCTGGGTCAGCCAGGATTTCCCGTCCTTCTGCTCCGGAAGGGCAAAGGAGAGCTCCACCGTAAAGGTGCTTCCCTTGCCGGGCGTACTCTCCACCTGGATAATGCCGCCCATCAGATCGACCAGATTCTTCGTGATGGCCATCCCCAGGCCGGTACCCTGGATCTTGTTGGTGACGGAGCTGATCTCACGGCTGAACGGCGAAAATACCTGCTTCTGGAACTCCTCGCTCATACCGATTCCATTATCCTTCACCATAAAACGCAGCTTGGCGTACTGCTGCGCCGTCTGGGTCAGCTCGCACACGGTAAATTCAATCGCGCCGCCGTCCGGCGTGTATTTGATCGCGTTGGACAAAAGATTAATCAGGATCTGATTCAGGCGCAGTTTGTCGCCGATCAGCTGCTCCGGCGGCATCCCCTGCACATGAATCTCAAAGCTCTGCTTCTTGGCCTTCGCCTGGGGCATCAGAATGATGTTCAGCTCCTCCAGAAGCTCAGGCAGGCTGAAACAGTCCACATTCAGCGACGTCTTTCCGCTCTCGATCTTGCTCATATCCAGCACGTCGTTGATCAGGCTCAGCAGATGATGACTGGAGGCCATGATCTTGTGCGTGTACTCACGCACCTTCTCCTCCTGACCCGCATCTTTCTCCAGAAGGATCGAGAAGCCCACGATGGCATTCATCGGGGTGCGGATGTCATGAGACATATTGGAAAGAAAATTGCTCTTCGCCTCATTGGCGCTGCGGGCCGCCGTCAGGGCCTCCTGCAGCTTCTGGTTCATCTGCTGCTCCTGCGTGCGGTCAGACAACACGATGATATATTTGGCAACGTTCTGGATACTCATATGGTACACCGTCATCCGATACCAGCGGCGCTCGCCGGTCGTCTGGTGCATGTACTCACATTCCCAGTAACGGTTGCCTCCGATCGGAATCGCCGCCAACTCCCCTCTCGGAATGACGACATCATAATTAACGGCGCATTTCTCCATCACCCGGATATTCTTCTTCGCCTCCTCCATCGAAATGCCGAGCAGGCGCTCGATGTTGGGACTGATATAATCCACGCTCTGGTTCTCGCCGTTGAGCATGATAAAAATATCGTCCACGCTGCTTGACAGCACGTCAAACATCAGCTCCCGGTACTGGAGCTCCATCCGGTTCTTCCGCGACTGGTTGTGGCCGCGCCAGATAATGAAGGCCAGCGCCGCCGCGCCGATCAGGAGGAAAATCACGATCAGAACATTCATCGTGATCTTCTGAACCCCCAGGAACCCGGCGCTGACGACATTCCAGGGCACCACGCTCAGAAGAACATAATCCCCATAGCCGACCGGCTGATACAGAACGCAGCAGGTATCGCCGCCGATTTTGCACTGCACAATGCCGGAAACGCCGCTCTCCCACTGCTTCTGGATCTGCGACAGCTTGGCTTCGTTGAGATCCGAAGCCGCCTTTAGATAGACAAGATAATTGCTGAATACATTTCCTCCCGTCTGCGTAGAGAGAAGAACCGTTCCGTCCCCGTGAATCACAAAGCACTTGGCCTTGCCGGAAAATGCGTTCACATTCAGCGATTTGGCCATATCCGCGTTCGTATAGCTGATCGCGATAGCGTCGAAGCCGAAACCTTCATAGGAGCCATGCTGCACCGGGACGGCAAACACCGTCACTTCCTGCCCATCCGGAATGCTCTCGCCCGCCATCACAGGTTCGCGCCGCACCATAAGGCTTTCCCAGAACCCTTCCAGCTTAAGGCTGCTTTCCACGCCGTCGAGCGTCCTGCAGCTCTCGTCCGCAGAGAGAAAATAGAACTCCGAAAATCCCCAGTAACCCTGTTCTTCCCGGATCAGATCCGCCACTCTGACGTTCGCCTCATCCGATGTCAGGGAAAAGCTGTCCCCCCAGCCATTCAAAATCCCCCAGTTCCGGTCAATAAACGAACGGAAAGAACGGTTCACCTGTCCGTAAATCTCTTCAAGATGATCCGTACTGTCCTCATAAATCCGCTGAGAAATAAAATTGAAATAGACGATTCCTATCAAAATGACAGCTGCGCCAACAATACCCAACAGAAAAGCCGGCAGCCATTTTCCAAACCATTTTTTCATCAGAATCCCCCGAGTTCTCTCATCTTGCATTTACTGATTTTCTCTTGCAGATATCCCTTCCGTCTATCTTAAGCGATTTAACGCACAGAGTCAAGGAAATCCATTACATACCGACGTGAATCTCCCTGGTCGCCTCCTTAAGCCAGGCTCTCTCCTCCTCCTCCAGATACGGCGAAATCTTCTCGTAGACCTGCCTGTGATACTCGTTTAAATACTCCACGTCGCGTTTTTCCATCAGCGACACATCCAAAGCGTCCAGATCGATGGGCACATAGGTCAGATATTCGAACTCCATGAACTGGCCGTACTCATTCTTCTCCGCCTTTCTGCAGACCAGAAGATTCTCCGTGCGGACGCCGTGGCTCCCCTCAATATAGACGCCCGGCTCGTCAGAGCAGACCATGCCCTCCTCGAACGCCGCCCATTCCGTCCTCTCCGGAACCGCCTTCCAGCGGAAGCCCACCGGCCCCTCATGAACATTCAGCAGATATCCGACGCCGTGCCCGGTTCCGTGATTGAAATTCAGCCCGCGGCTCCAGAACGGCTCCCGCGCCACATAATCCAGCGTCATACCGCTGCTGCCGTAAAGAAATTTCACATGGCCCAGGCGCAGCATACTCATGGCGACCAGCGTAAAATGCTCCCGCTCCTCGTCTGTGATCGGCCCCATGGCAATGGTTCTCGTGATATCCGTGGTTCCTTCATAGTATTGACCGCCCGAATCCACCAGATACAGTCCCCGCGGCTCGATCACCGCGTTCGACTCCGGCGTGGCCGAATAGTGGCACATGGCCGCATTGGGACCGTAAGCGGAAATCGTATCAAAACTCAGGCCCAGATTGCCGTCCTGCTGCCTGCGCAGCTCCTCCAGATAATCGGAGACACTGATCTCCGTCATGGGAATCTTCCCGATATTCTTCTTCATCCAATAGATGAATTTCGTCATCGCCACGCCGTCCTTTCTATGGGCGCGGCGCATATTCTCCACCTCGGTCGGATTCTTGACCGCCTTAACAAGCGTCGTCGGGTTTGTCTTATCGATGATCCGGTTACCCGCATCCAGATTGCTCACGAGCGCGAAATTCGTCTTCGCGAGCTCCAAAAGCACGCTCTCGCCGCGGTAGGTCTTCACAAATTCATAAATATCGTTATAAGGCTTCACGGTCACGCCGATTCCCGTCAGATAGGCCCGTACCTCGCCGCTCAGCGTCTTTTCATTGATGAAGAGATAAAGCTCATCCATCGTAACCACCGCGTAGGAGAGCACTACCGGATTGCAGGGCACATCGTTCCCGCGGATGTTGAGCAGCCATACGATATCATCCATGCTGGTCAGGATATGAACCGTCGCCTTAAGCTCCTTCATCTTCCGGCGAAGCTCGGCAATCTTCTCAGAGGCCGGCTTCCCTGTATACTCCTCGCCCAAAATCCAGACCGGCTCGGCGGAGAGCGCCGGGCGGTCCGCCCAGATCTCGCCCACCAGATCCAGCCCATAGGAAACGGACGCCTTCTTCTCCTCCATCATCTCTTTCAGCTTCTGCCCCATGCGGCTACTGACCACACGGCCGTCGAAGCCCAGCACGCCGCCCTCCGGCATCACGTCCGCCAGATATGCTTCCAGCTCGGGCACGCCCTCTTCCCCCATTTTCATCAGGTCAAAACCGCTGCCCTCCAGCTCCTTCGCAGCCTGGACAAAATATCTGCCGTCCGTCCACAGACACGCCTGTTTCGCCGTCACCAAAGCGGTTCCCGCGGAGCCGGTAAAGCCCGTCAGGAAACGCCTGCATTTGAAATAGCCGTCCACATATTCAGACAGATGGAAATCCGCCGTAGGTATCAGATACACGTCTATACCCCGCTCCGCCATCAAGCCGCGAAGCTTTCTGAGATTCTCGTTCATCGTCATCATTCTCCTTTTTAATTTTTCGGGAAATACGCTGTCACGCACCCGCTACGCAAAATTCTCATTCATCCGCCGCAATCAGTCCGAGCGCTATGCATGCTTTATACACGCCGTCGTCCGCGATATCCGCGGTCACATAATCCGCCGCGGCCTTCAGCTCCTCGGGCGCGTTGCCCATAGCGACGCCGCACCCGACTTCCTTAAGAATCGCGTAGTCATTCATGCTGTCCCCGAAGGCATAACATTTGCGGATATCCACGCCCAGATAATCGCAGAGGCGCTTAAGGCCGACCGCCTTTGACTTCTCCTTTTCCATGAGATCCGCCCCCAGCCGCGACGCGATCAGCGGACAGTCAAGCTCCGGGAACGCCTCGGCAATCTTCTCCGCCCCTTCCGGCCGGCCGACATAGAGCATGGTGCGGATCGGGGCATCCAGAGCGTCCCACGGATTAAGGAAATTCCGTCTGCTCTCCCCCCAGCGCAGGATATCGATCTCCGTCACGCACTCCGGGTGGGTGAAATAATCCTCCGTCCCGGTGAGCCATCCGACAGCCAGATTCTCCTTCTCGCCGAACGTCAGCAGACGCTTCACCAGATCCTTCGGCATAAAAGTCTCATAGATCAGTTCTCCGCCCACCGTAATTTTCGTTCCGTCATTATGGACAATGGCGTCGGGACGTATCAAATCCCGGTAGACACTGCTGCCCGGCGTATCCATATCACGGGCCGTCCCAAGCACAATATAATAATTCTCCCGCAGTTTGTCAATCGCCAAGAGCGCGCTGTCCGGTATGGTCATCGTGGCATGGTTCAGAAGTGTCATATCCAGGTCAAAACTGATAATTGATTTCATAAAAAAACTCCTTTCTGCCTGCCATTTTATCATAATTCCGCCGATTCCACAACCGTTTCCGCCGTTTTACCAATTCACAAATCGCTTGGAAATACGTCCAGAGCGTCGCCGGCGCTCTGTTCACATGGAAATACACCAAGGGCGTTACTGGCACCTTTTCTGCATGGAAATAAAAAAGGAGCCCGTATTCCAAGGCCCCTCTCGTCGGAGTAACAGGATTTGAACCTGCGACCTCTCGGCCCCCAGCCGAGCGCGCTACCAAACTACGCCATACTCCGTAACGCAATTATTATAGCAAAAGAATTCGTCTTTGAAAAGACTCTTTTTAAAGACAGTTTATTCTTGCAAATAATGTTATTATTCAGATAATTATACCGAGACCGGAAAATGAACTGCCGCAACCCCCGCGAATTCCCTGTATGGGACGACTGAATGCACTCATACAAAGAGAAAGCGGCCCTCTGCGGCAGTCCATTTCACAAAACCTGTCTCTATCTATGTAATAGGTTATAAAGGTTGCACCGGTTTCCGCCTACGGGCTTAAGACGGCTGTTTGCCGATGTAGGCCTGAATACCGCCGTCCACGTACAGAATCTGGCCGTTGACGAAATCGGAAGCGTCGGAGGCCAAAAAGACCGCCGGGCCGCCAAGATCCTCCGCCTCGCCCCATCTGCCGGCCGGGGTTTTCGAGACGATAAACTGATCAAACGGATGCCGGGAACCGTCCGGCTGCTTCTCACGAAGCGGAGCCGTCTGCGGCGTGGCGATGTAGCCGGGCCCAATGCCGTTGCACTGGATGTTATATCCGCCGTACTCGGAAGCGATGTTTCTGGTCAGCATTTTCAGACCGCCCTTGGCCGCCGCGTAAGCGGACACAGTCTCGCGGCCGAACTCGCTCATCATAGAGCAGATGTTAATGATCTTACCGTGGCCCTTCTTAATCATGCCGGGAATGACAGCCTTGGATACGATAAACGGAGCGTTAAGATCAACATCGATGACCTGACGGAAATCCTTGGCGGACATCTCAAGCATCGGAATGCGCTTGATAATGCCGGCGTTATTTACCAGAATATCGATCACGCCCACCTCGGCCTCAACCTCGGCTACAAACGCGTTCACGGCCTGCTCATCCGTCACGTCGCAGACATAGCCGTGAGCTTCAATCCCGCTCTCCCTGTAAGCGGCCAGTCCCTTGTCCACCAGTTCCTGCCTGATGTCATTGAAAACGATTGTCGCGCCCGCGCCCGCCATGGCCTTGGCAATGGCGAATCCGATTCCATAGGAAGCGCCTGTAATCAGCGCCACCTTTCCCTGCAGTGAAAAACTTATACCGCTCATAATTACCTTCTCCTCCTTTTTCTTATTCCCGGAAGCCTGTTTCAGCTTTGCCGGAATTTGTATACAAACTCTTTATTTGTATACAAACTATGTTGGCTCTACCATAACACACTTCCAGGAAAATTGCAAGAGTTTTTTGCGGCCTTGAGCATTTTTGAGCATCTTCGTGGTTTTAGCCGCCTGGCGGCCCCGCGACGCGATGGGCCCGCGACGTGATGCTCCTGCGACGCGGCGGCCCCGCGGGGCCGGGAGTCTCCCAAACCCGCGGGGCATGATTCTTCCGCTGTTCTGAAACATTACTGCTGGCAGCCGTCCGATTGGCGAAGCCGCGGCCGCTTACTGCTGGCAGCCGCAGCCGCTTGCCGTGGTATAACCGGCGTTTGCAGCCGCGGTGTTGTAATAATTGGCATAATCATAGCTGTAAGGCGTCAGAACCTGGACGGTGCCGCCGTTATTGGCCGAAGCCGCGCAGCCGCAGGTCGTGGTAGTCGTGGTGTTGCAGCCGCAGGTGTTGCAGCCACAGGTATTGCAGCCGCAGCTGCCGTTGTTGCCGGTATTGCCGCCCGCGACGCCGGTGTTGTTTCCGCTGCCGCAGGTGCAGGTGCACTTGCAGGTGCATTTATTTCCGCTGTCGGTATTTCCGCCGCTGACGCCGGAATTGTTTCCGTTATTGCCGCAGGCCGGCCGGCAGAAGTAGAAGCACCTCTTCTGGCAATAGTAGCCGTTGTTATTTCCATTATCCGTATTGCCGCCTGACACACCGCTGTTATTCCCGTTATTGCAGCCGCAGCTGCAGCAGTTTCTCCTGCAGCATCCGCAAAGATTACATCCAAAGCAACTCATATGATTGAATCTCCTTTAATTTTCATGTTTGTACTATATTCTATGTACGGGTGGGACATTGTGTGCGTCCGCCCGTCCGCGGCAACGGGCCGCGGCGTCAAACCCCCTCCCCCCATCGGCTGAACACTCGCTGAAGGCGGGCCTGGGCGCTCCCAATCTTCGGTTTGTAATTTCCGAAGAAATGTGATAGACTCTTTCTAGCAAGAACCGGTATTATCTTAGGAAAATATTAATATTTTCTCATACGATTCCTAATACGCGGAAACCGATATTCTGCTATAGTTATCTTACTCCATGTTCTGCGCCGCGCGAACGCACAAAGACCGAGCCGGTCGGTCCCGCCGCCAGGCATGGGAGCCAAAAATTTACCGAAGGGAGCTGCCGTCCATGCCGGATAAAATCCTCATTGTTGACGACGAGGCCGCTATCGCCGATCTGGTGGAAGTATATCTGCGGAACGAAAACTACACGGTTTTTAAATATTACACCGCCCGCGACGCCCTCGCCTGCATCGGGCAGGAAGAGCTGGATCTGGCGATTCTGGACATTATGCTGCCGGACATGAACGGCTATGATCTCTGCCGCAGGATTCGCGAGACGCACACCTACCCGGTCATCATGCTGACCGCCAGGGACGAGGAAACCGACAAGATCACCGGACTGACCCTGGGAGCCGACGACTACATTACCAAGCCCTTCCGGCCTCTGGAGCTGGTGGCCCGGGTGAAAGCCCAGCTGCGCCGCTACAAGCGCTACAATCCGGCCAGCTCCGCGCCCGATACGGAGAACGACATTCTCTCCCACTCCGGCCTGCTGTTAAACGTCCGGACCCACGAGTGCATGTTAAATGAGCGGCCGCTGACGCTGACGCCGACGGAGTTTTCGATCCTCCGGATCCTTTTGGAAAATAAAGGCAGCGTCGTAAGCGCCGAGGAACTGTTCCATCAAATCTGGCAGGACGAATATTACAGCAAGAGCAACAACACGATCACCGTCCACATCCGCCATCTGCGGGAGAAACTGGGCGACACTGTCGAGAAACCAAACTATATCCGAACCATCTGGGGAGTGGGGTATAAAATTGAAAAACAACCGTAAATCCGACTATTCCGGTTTCAAACGAAAACTTTATATCCGCCTGGTATGCATCGGCATCGCCGCGCCCATTCTGATCTATCTCTTCTACCGGCGGTTCTGGCACAGGCGGGGCGGCAACTGGCTGGTGTCGGTTTTCCGCAGCCTGTTCCGAATCAGCGACGAGGAAGCCCACCGGCTCTATACGATCATTTTCCGCGGCAATATCACATTCTTCTGGATCGCCGCGATCCTGGTCCTGTTCTTCCTGCTCCTGTGGGTGATTCTGAACTGGTTTACAGGTTATTTCGACGCGATCAACCGGGGCATCGACGGTCTTCTGTCTGACGGCGATATCAGCCTGCCGCCGGAAATGGCCGCCACCGAGCGCAAGTTAAACGAAGTAAGGTCGGAGCTTCACAAACGCGCCGTGGACGCCCAGCTGGCCGAGCAGCGCAAAAACGACCTCGTCATGTACCTGGCCCACGATATCCGCACTCCCCTTACCTCGGTCATCGGTTATCTGAGCCTTCTGTCCGAGGCCCCGGATATGCCGGCCGAGCAGCGTGCCCGCTATGTGGGCATCACGCTGGACAAGGCGTACCGGCTGGAAAAAATGATCAACGAATTCTTCGAGATCACCCGTTATAACCTGCAGCAGATCACGCTGGAGAAGGAAAAAATCGATCTCTATTATATGCTGGTTCAGCTAACCGACGAGTTTACTCCGCTTCTTAAGGAGCATGGAAATACCGCCGTTCTGGACGTTGACGAGGATCTGGCTGTATACGGCGACCCGGACCGCCTGGCCAGAGTCTTCCAAAATATCCTGAAAAACGCGGCCGCTTACAGCAATCCCGACACCGAAATCCGCATCACCGCATGGGAGGCAGACGACGCCGTCGTGATCGTTTTTCGGAATCACGGCAAGACCATCCCCCGCGAGAAGCTGTCCTCCCTTTTTGAGAAATTTTACCGTCTGGATACGGCGCGTACCTCCGACACAGGCGGCGCCGGGCTGGGACTTGCGATTGCGAAGGAGATCGTCACGCTTCACGGCGGCACGATTAGCGCCGACAGCCAGGACGAGACCGTGGAATTCGTAATCAGGCTGCCGCGCCCATAGAGCGGCCGGACGCCGTTTTCCTCATTCTACAAAATAGGAATCGGCCTGCGAATTCAAAAAATCTCAACCGGATATTTATTTTTTCTTAGGAATGTAACAACGGGATATTAAAGTATTTATACCTCCTGACTTGTACAATGTACATGTCAGGAGGTATGAACATGAAAAAGGGAAATGACAGAAAAGACAAACCGAAAATGTATTCTCACCAAAACCGCAGCCGCGCAAACCGCAAAGCGGCGCGCAGACAAAAAAGGCATCTCTGTCTTCTGTGTCTCTGCATCGCCGCTGTCGCCCTGCTCTGCCTTCCGCTCCTTCGAAGCCGGCCGCATCCGGAGGATGCGGCTGATTCCCTGCCGGTTTTGCAGGACACCCTGGAAAATACCGATTCTCCCGCCATTCGTCTGACGGTTCAAAGCGCTGACGGAGAAGAAACCGACGCGGCGGGTACCCAGACGGACGGCGATCCCTGGTATCTCCTCCTGGTCAACCGCACCCATCCGCTTCCGGAAGGCTATCAAAATGACCTGGAGCTGACAGAGCTTGACAACGGCCAGTCCGTAGACTCCCGCATCTATCCGGCTTTACAGTCCATGTTTGACCAGATGCGCGCTGACGGCGTCTATCCCATCGTCGCCTCCGGCTTCCGAACCACCGAAAAGCAGCAAAGCCTGATGGATGAGAAAATCGCTTCCTTCGAGGCGGAGGGCTGCTCCGCGGAGGAGGCCCGGAAACAGGCGGAAAACTGGGTCGCCATTCCGGGCACCAGCGAACATCAGCTGGGCTCCGCCGTAGATATCAACGCTGACGGCATCCACTCTGCCGGCTACCAAGTCTACGAATGGCTGGATCAGCACGCCCACGAATACGGCTTCATTCACCGCTACCCGGACAACAAAACCGACATCACCGGCATCAGCAACGAGCCCTGGCATTACCGCTACGTAGGCACCGAGGCCGCCGCCGAGATCCACAGGCGCGGCATCTGTCTGGAAGAGTATCTAAACGCGGTTCCCTAGCCCTGGCATCCTGTCGTCACGGCGCTCATTGCGGCCGGATTATCGAAGGCCGGATTCAGCGCATAGAAGTTTCGGCTGTCCAGATGATCCTGCACGGCCCGGAGGGCCTCACCGAACCGCTGGAAATGCACGATCTCCCGCTCCCGCAGGAATCGGATAGGATCGCAGACCTCGGGATCCGTAACCACGCGCAGAATGTTGTCGTAGGTGCTCCTGGCCTTCTGTTCCGCAGCCAAGTCCTCAAAAAGATCCGTGATCGGATCGCCTTTGGACTGAAACTCACAGGCATTGAAGGGGATTCCTCCTGCTGCCTGGGGCCAGATTCCATTCGTGTGATCGATATAATACGGACCAAGACCGGATGCTGCAATCTGCTCCGCAGTCAACCCCTTCGTCAGCTGGTGGATGATGGCGGCAATCATCTCCATATGCGCGAGCTCCTCCGTTCCCACATCGGTCAAAACCGCCTTGCCGATATCGTACGGCATCGCATAGCGCTGGGAGAGATACCGCATGGACGCGGCAATTTCGCCGTCAGGCCCGCCGTACTTCAAAAACCGATAACAGCACTCAAGCGGGTGCCTGATTAAAAATCAAACATCCGCTTGTTCCTAAGATTACAACATTATTTGTCTTTTGTCAACAGCTTTTTTTACACTTTATATCTCTGCCCTTCCAAGTCATATTCTGCGATTCGCAGCGCTCCCTGATCATTCGTGCACATGCACTGTCCTTCGTGGATACCGGGTGTCTCACAGAGGTAATACATCTGCCCGTCCGGTGCAATCTGCGCCCCGGTCAGCATATACCCGGCGTCATCAAATAGATACCAGCCCTCCGTGCCTCCTGTGGCCTCGCGCAGCCATGCCCAGCATCCTTTCGGATATGTCCCGTCCTCGTTCTGATACCACCAGCCTTTTTCATCCTCATACCAGCCGGCCGGCCGCTGCTGCTTTGTGAGACCGTAATGCAGCGCGATCACGTCAGCCTCCGCCTGGGCCATCCGTTCCAGATTGCCATCAGACGTCAGCCAGGCCGTCGATCTCGGGTTGGTGTGGAAGGAATGCTCCAGGATCAGCCCCGGTGTTCCTACAGCTGTCGCACCGCGGACAACCCCATAATAATCCCCGTTCTTTCCCTTAATATGCTCAATGCGCCCTTCCTGCTTCGTCTGCATCACAGCTTCCACGCACGCTGCCAGCTTCGCGGCGATTTCATCCGCGCTGTGATTAATCGCACAATAGGCGGCAGGATAATCAATCGAATCATTCCTGCCGCTTCCCACCGCATTGCTGTGAAGCGACAGGAACAGGTTACAACCGGCTGATGCCGTCCCGCGGTCATACAACGCCCGATCCGTCTCCTGGTTCGGCCGCGTCGTGATAACCTCAGCGCCGTACTCCTCCAACCGCTTCTTAAGCATCAGATGCAGCTTCCACACCATATCACTCTCATAATATGCTCCGTTGCACGGGCTCTGGTTATACTTCCCGTAATGCCCCGCATCCAGACAGATCTTCATAACGTGTCTCCCCTTTCTTTACTCCGCTTTGTCCGCCCGCTTCTGCATCTGCGTCCCAAAATAGAAGCCAATGATCGCCGTATAAATGGTCAGGTACTGATCCCCGGAGATCTGCCCGGTAATCGTCAGCCCGATAAATCCCCCTGTCAGCACCAGCGTCATGATAGACTTTACATCGATCAGTTTTGCTATCTTATCCCGCATGTTTTCCCGCTCCTTTCCATATTCTTTCTGCTTTAATGTATGTACTGCGCCAGCAGAACCACCAGCCCCGTAGCAAGCGCTCCCGCCACGGTAGATATGATCGTCGTGAAGATTGTCCTCGTCATATTGTTCCAGCGCGCTGCCGGTTCCTTCTCAATCAGCTCCACCTTACCTCCGATCTGCTCGATCTTCCCATCGATCCGGTCCAGCGTCTCCTTCTGGTGCTTCATCTCCGCCGACATCTCTACCATTGCCTTGCCCATGTTGTGCAGTTCGTCTACCACCGGCTCCAGCTTATCCAGCCTGTGGGTGTTGCTCCTTGCCCTCTCATCAATCCTCGCAAGTTTCTCCACTATGTTTTGATCATCCATCATTTGCCTCCTCTCCGGTGTTCCTGTTTTAAGCATAACAGAAGGGCGGAGGAATCTCCCCCACCCCTTTTTACAGCTACTCGTCTTTCCAGTTTTTCTTAAAATCATAATCTTTAAAAATACTGTCGCCGTTATAATAGAATGACTTGCATTTTTTAATAATAGCATCCTTTTCTGCCTGGGTCTTTGCTGCCTTCCATTTTGGTTTGTACTCATTCGTCAGGTTCGTCCGGATCTGCTTCATACATTTATCCTCATCCCATCCGGCTTTCTTTTTGTAATAAATATATTTGTCTATCTCCCCTTTGAAAATATTAACAGATTCCTTATTATTCGCGTCATATGCCTCCGCCGCTCCTATGATATCCACTTCATCATCAAGCCTGGTATTTACGGCACTGTTAATACTGTCATTAATATCATCCTCGGATAGTCCCGCTTCCAGCATGTCTTTCCTGATCTTCCCTGCCAAATTTATATCACCACGTTCCTCGCTGTCCAGGATCATGTCCGCATACATCCGCCTGTTTCCTTTTGCTCCGATCGCGTACTGCTGTTTAATCCACTGATAATCCGCTTCCCCTCCAGTAGTATGAAAAGCTGTATCGAGAAGTGCCGTCGCGTCCCTGACAATGTTCTTGACCGGAACACCAGTCAGTTTGCTGGCCGCCTGAGCTGTCTCCATCAACATAGACTGGAAAGTCATCTTGCTTTCTCCTCTCCCAAACTTTTCCCATTTCCGATACACATTATAAATATCTGTAAGAGCAGACAAATCTGATCTGGTCGGCGTATACCCCTGGATAATAGACGGGATCTCCTTCACATAAGGGATGTTATTCAGTATATTGATATTGTCCAGGAAATTCTGTTTCACATTTTCCTGATACTTCTCCAGCCAGTCCTTATCCCTGTCTGAATCCCGCATCGCATCCATTACAGATGCAGCCAATGCAGTCAGGCCCGCGTTGGCCACGAAGGCCACGCCAGCGCGTACCAGATTCCTTCCCGCACGTGCCTCCTTCCTGCTGCCCGCCTCACTTTTCCCATTTGCGCGGATCTCGGCAGCTGCATCATTCAGCTCCATTGCAGCACGGTAAAGCATATTATAGGACTTTAACGGCTCTCCCATGAAACTAGTAGCCATCTTTACCAATCCGTTCGTGTTCCTCATGATCTGTGTCCGGTGCAGGATAGAATCCGCTACCTGCGTCCGATCCACGATATCCGAGAACCGCTTTCCCACTCCCCGGTAGAACTCCTCGCTTCCTTTTTCCAGATCCGGATGTCTCTCCGCATACTCAGCCTCACAGGCATTCCACAACCGTTCCCATGCCACCTGATCCCCCTTTTCCGCCAGTATCATCGTGCGGTTCACGAATCTCTGCTTTGCACTGTCAGATCCCGTCAGGACGTCCTTCATCTGCCTGGATGTCTGCATCCGGTAAAATCCCCAATCCTTCCACTGGGCAATCGGAGCGTATTTGCAAATCAGCTCCCATTTTCCTTTTCCCGGCATCACCGTCCCTTTCACAAGGTATTTTAGATCCATCTCCGCATACGCCCTGGCAATGGCCGTCGGCTGCTGGATCGCCACACGCAGGTTACCGGCCACACTGGCCGCCTTAAAATTAGACAGCCCTGTGTCAAAAATACCACCCTTCTCTCCCTGTACACTCCCATTGATATCCTTCACCAGCTTGTCAATATAATCCCTGCCGTCTTTCCCAAAGACCCGCTGCAGCTCATCCTGGATGCTGGCGCCGCCTGCATTGCCCCGCATATCCTTATAGTTCAGCACTTTGTGCAGGTCTGACAGCGGCAGCACATAGGCGTTATAACTGCTCATCTGATCCACCTGCCGCGTGAACACATCGAAGATATCCTCGATAATGATCGGATTGTTTGCATACTTGTTTGTACTCTTCGTCATACCAAGGTTGCGAATCGTTGTCTCCGCCTGGCCATTCTCATCACGGAACACATAATTCTGATCGGTCCGGATCGGGAAATAATTCCTGGCAGTAAATTTCTCGTACCCGTACATCTCCATGGAGACCTCATTCCCCCACGCTGCCGCCCTATCCCCCATAAACTGCTGCATCGCGTCTGCGAGCCGTTTCTGTTCCGGCGTCAGCGTGTCCGTGATCATCCTTACCTGTTCCCTTGATATCCGCAGCGGTTTCTCCGCCCGGTCCAGCTTAGGCAGCCTTATGCCGTCTTTTCCGACCGAAAAGCCTCTCTGCCGATCTGCCGGTCTGATTCCTCCTACCCTGTCATAGATATGCTTCTGCGCCTGGCCTCGCTTGTCCAGCTCATACAGGGACATGATCTGCGCCACGGACAACCTCAGTTTCCCCTGCGGCAATGAAAACTCCTTCTCATCCGCATTCATTCCGGTCAGCTTCCTTACATCCTTTTCCGTAAAACCATTCTCTTCCATCGCATCCCGGAAATAGTCCTCTGCTTCCTTAAGGAGCTGCGTCTTCTTATCCAGCCCATTCCTCAGAGAATCATACAAAGTGCCAAAAGCCGATCCCATCCGGTTAAACATTGTCAGAGGATCCACCATATCATAATTCAGCAGTTTCCCCGGCATGCCGGCCCACTTCGTGTATTCTGTTTTCGTCTTCCTACCGTCCAGATTCTCGAATACTTCGTCAGCCAGAAGGCTTGTCTTTCGATACCTGGCATTGCTCTTCATGGCATCCACTTCTGTCACGGCCTTCTTCATCGCCAACACCGTCTTATAAACTTCCTCCAGGGTATAGGAATCCAGGTTCTCCAGCTTGTCCAGGTTCTTCACCTTCCCAGCGATCTCCCCGAACCGCTCCTGCAGATCAGGATCCAAGTCCATATAACGGACGTTCCCATCATCATCCGTCAGCATCCCTCCAGCATTGGCGATCTGGTCAAACGCGGTCTTCGCCTCCAGCCACAGCTGTGTCCTCTGCGTCTGTACCCCGTTGATATCCTCCTTCGATGAAAAATCAATGGAGCCCAGGAAATCCGCCATCACCGTTCGAAGTTGCTGCGGTACATGTTTCGTGTCAGTTGGAGACAGCAGCCACTTCCGCATGGTATTTACTTCCCGGATGATCCGGGTCTTCGTCTCCCTTTTCTGCAACGACTCCCTTCTCGCCTGGATCTGCTTCTCATACTTTGCCTTCTGCGCTAGGAGCTCCTGGGCATGGACATCCTTCATCCTGAACATATCCCGGTCACGCTCCGCCAGCAGTGCATCATACCTGTCGCTGATCTTCTTTTTATATTCCGCCATCTTCCTGCTGTAATCCCTGCGGATCCTCGCCGCTTCCTGTGCCTGCCTGTCCGCGAATGTCGGCTTCGGGGAACGTACATCAAAATACGACTCCAGCAGTTCCTGCCCCACCAGGTACGACATTTCATCCATGTCAGCATGGTACGGATTCCTTACCTGCGCATCTGTCGCATCCTGGAAGCCCGCGATTGCAAGCAGCCTGTCTGCCGGGTGCGTGATATTGATATCGAACGCCTCCGGGTTCTGGCCGGCCAGCTCCTCATAAAAACTGTCCACAGATATTCCCTTATTGCCCAATTTGATCTTCCCGAAATATTTCTTCCGGAACTCGTTGTAACCGCCTGCTGCAGCCAGATCCTTCCTATCCTGTTCTGAGATCATGACGGCCGTATTCTTGATCTTGTTCCGCAAATCCTTATACTGCTCTGTGAGAGTCGTATCCTTTTGCCTGGACTGCATCAGGATACTGCGTCCGATATCGGCCGCTACACGCGACAGCTCCCGGCCGTCCACCTGCTCGGAACTCCGAATATACTCATACAGCTTTCCCACGTTCCGATCCAGAAGGCCTTGATCCAACCCGCTGTTATACTTTTTCAGGATCTTCCCGGTTACCTTATGGACATCCTCCTGCCTGAGTTCATCCTTCGATGTCAGTTCAAATTCCCGCTTCAGCATTTCATTGGCCGACCGCAGTTCCTCATTCTCATGAAGCAGGTCATTGATCTGTGCCTCATAATCATCCACATTCTCCAGCTGGAAACGGACACCCTTCAGGCTGCCCACCGCGCGCTTTCTCGCCCCGGGATCCCCCGGATCATACTCCACCGTCTTTACTCCTGCGTCAGACAGCCTTTCCTTCAGCTTCTCGCCCGCACCATTGACAAAAATGAGTTTTTTGAATATACTCATAGTTGACGGGTGAGAAGCCCCGCTAAGTCTCCGGCTTTTGGCCGCCTTAGTCCAGAACGGCGCATTCTCATCCGTTTTAATTGCGCAGACTTCATGCAGGTACAGCCGGTTCTCCTGGTTCACCGTGGCAATACACAGTTCAAAGTATTCCTCCCCTCCCATTATTACCTTGGCTCCCATAACAGCACGCTGGCCGCTGTAATCCAATACATGCCCGTTCCGGATCACGTCAGGAACCGCCATATAGGATGCCACCTTATTTCTGGATACGCCATGCGCGATATCATCACGTATACTCTCCAGATTAAGAATCACATCGCCCACCACATCGTTATGGGCCACATTTCCTATGCTGTCAAAGAACCGTCCAACCTGCTCTTTAATCGTTCCATCCGCTTTTGCAAACTCCTCCCCCGTCAGCTCCGCCACCGGCTCCATCTCCCGCACCGCCTGGTAATTCGCCTCGATCTGCTCATCCGTCACCTGGTCCGGCCTAGCCAGCTTGAACCTCTCGCTTGCCCCTTCCGTTTCATCTTCCAGCTCCATCCCCGACGCGTACCTCTCGCCGGCCTCCTCCAGTCCCTGCATCCAGATTTCCCGGCAATCCTCCAGACGTTCCAGGTCAGATTCCAACGCCCTTGCCGCTTTTGTTCCGCTGACTCCCGTGCTGATGAGATTCTTGACCGCGTCGATCACGTCATTCAAAAAGTCCAGGATCTTCCTTCCAAGGGTCCGGTTCTCCGTCACAATCCGGTCGATATACTCCGGATCATTCAGGAACCGCTCCGTAGCGTTCGCTGCGATCTCCTCCATGGCCTCCTCCCTCGAAAGAGTCTGCCCCGCCTGCTCATACCTTGTCTGGTACGATTTTACCATCATCTCCAGATCAACGCCGTCCGTATCGGCCAGATACCCCAGAGTCCTGTCCTCATACATCTGATAAATATCCGGCGAATACTCTTTGATGAAATGTGTCAGCTCATGGGACATAGTACCAAGGAAGTTCCGTGCATTCACAGAAATCCTGACCTCCCCTTTCCGATAACCCCCGGAAACGTCCCCGTCAGCCGTCAGCCGGATTTTCAGGCCCGTCCGTTTCCCAACCGCATCCACTACCCGCTTCTGCGCATCCGAAGCAAGCGGGGAAGCCTCTATAAGTCCGCCCTGCTTTTCGGTTCCCTTCCGCATTCCTCGCATCTCGTAAGTCTCCGGATCATACCCAATTTCCGCGTTCCGGTCCCTGGCCCCGGCCCGGTAAGCAGTCTCCATCTGCTCCTGTGTCAGGACGGCAGCAACTTCCGCGCGGTTCCTCGCGGACAGGGTCATATTGTAGCGGCCGGTATTGTACTGCCGCGCAAACGCCCGGTAATAAGTCTCCATGTCCGTTCCCTCGTTCATACGGTAGGCATCCCGGAAGGCCTTCCTTCCCTCCGCTCCGTAATCCTCCCCGTACAAATCCAACAACTCATCACTGACATTTGACACGGCCTGCTTTGCCGGCGGAGCGCTTTGTTCCTGCTGTCCATCCGCCGCACGCGTACGTGTCCATTGCTCCGCCGATTCCTGCAGGCTTCCCTGAGCCCCTGCTGCCGCCTCTGTGCCGGTTTCCGTGCGTATGCCGGTATTTTCTTCATACTCACCCATAACCGGCCCTGCGGCCCTCTCAGAATCCTCTGTCAGTTGCCCCGGTTCAACTGCGCCAGTCTGCTGCCTGGCGGCAGCATATTCCCGCGCATAAGCTTCTGCCTCTTCCTGCAGACCATCCTGGCCCGTCTGCTGCGACATCTGCTCCGCTGCCTGCCGGCTCACCGTTTCACTCGCATCCCGTCCATTTATAACTGTATCCTTCCCAGCCAGGGCCATATCCTGGCCGGCCGCTGCCGCCGCTATGCCGCTTTCCGCATCCGCACCGGTATTTCCCCCAGAAGCGGCAAAAACCGGCCCTGCGGCCTTCTCAGGACTTTGGCTCCCCGCCTGTCCCGCCCGTTCCCGGCTCACAAGCTCCTCTGCATCCGAACGTGCCTTTGTCTGCTGTTCCTGCTGCCGGACCTGACTTTCCGCTACGTTCCGCATATACTCATTAAGGTCGTCCTGAAACCTGCTGCGCAGGATCGGGTTTACCGTTTCCCGGTTCCTCTGACGTTCCGCATACTCCTCCGCAGTCCTCTGCAAGGCTCTGGCCTGCCAGTAATCCTCCTCATTTGTAAAATTTGCCGCGTCCGTATCGATCCCCTGGGCAAAATCCCGAAAATCCGGGTTATAAGACCTTCCGGAAGCATATTCTGACGCCAGCGACAGCCCCTGCGCGCCCCCGCCCATGAGTCCGCCAGAGATCGCCCCACCGGCCGCTGCAAGCCCAACACTTTTCATGAACTCCCCGAATGCCGATAACATGGCCCTCTTCCCGGCATCCTCTTCACTCATCCCCTGCTCGATATATTTCTGGCGGAAGTTCCGGATGTTCTGGCTGTAATCAGACAGCCCGCCCATGATCGCCGCGTCGCTCACCGTGTTCGCGATCTCCGTTGCAGCCTCTTCGGACCCTTCCGTGAACGCCTGCAGGCCCATGTTCTTAAGGAAACTCCTTACACCGGTCACAGTCCCCGGTTTAAACCTGTCAAGCCCTTCCAGGCTGAACTTCTCAAAAAAAGCCTCTGCCGTTCCCTGCGCAGCCCCGCGCAGGAGTGCCTGGCCTTCCCCGGCCCCGGCCTGCAGCGCATCCCGCTCCGCTGACGACGCCGCCCCGCCTGCGGCAAAGGCAAGACCCGCGGCCCCCATCGGCAGCCTGGCAAGTGTTTCCGCCATGGACAGTCCCGTCCCGGTCAGCAGCCCCCTGGCCGTGTCGTTCGGGATCACCCTCTTTAAAGTCTCATTCTCATTGATCCCCTCGCGGATCGCCCCTGTCGTAGCCGTCGCCGTAAACATCGGCGAATTGGGATCAAGCATATTCTGGCCAGTCAATTTTTCCGCAATGCCCATTCCTAATGAATCTATGTATTCCTGCGGCTGCCGCATCGTCATGTAGATATCCTTCCCGACCGACAGGATCGGATGCCTCGCCGCATTCTCCCTCTCCGTACTTTCCAGCTGTTCCATATACTTCCTGTTCAGCTCATCCCGGATCGTAGCCCTATACTGCTCTGCCTCAGGCATGCCGTACCGGTCATACAGATATGCATAAATTCCTGCCTCATCTTCTCCCATCTGTCCGGCCGTACGTTCCTCACTCTTCCGTATCCGCCTGCTTGCGGCCAGTCCGGACTGCCCGGCAAGTGCAAAGCCCAATATATCCATCGCAGTCCCAAGAATCCGCTGATCCCGGTCTGCTTCTTCCTTTCCTTTTTCCACGCGTGAAGTGTAATCTCTACTGTCCGGGATCGATGCATATTCTAGGTAGCCGTCTGCGGTCGTTATCCCTTTTTTTCTTGCTTCCTTTTCCCTAACCATGGCCTCAGCTTCGGCCTGTCTGCGTTTCCTCGCATCCTCAACGACATCCCGCTTACTGTTCTTGCCATACTCCAGAACCGTTTCTACCGGCAGCTCTGCCGTTTTCCGCTGCGCTGCCTGCTCCTGGGTAAGGATACCCCTCTTCCAGTAATCGGAAGCTGTACTGCCTCCCGCGCCCAACGCAGCCCCGCCAGATATTCCACCGGCAACCCTGTCCCTGTATGCAGAAATGAAATCCTCTTTCGAGGATTTCACCCTTCCTGATCCGCTTCCCGCTGCGGAAAAACCTGTTTTTGCCGTATTCCCAAGCACCGCCCCACTGTCTATCCCGTACTTCCTAAGCGTCTGCTCCGAATATCCCACGATATCAGAAGCAGCACTGTATCTCTCCGATTCTTCCTTCTGCTTCTTCTGCTGGTTCTTAATATATGTTTCCTTCGATTTTTTCCCTGCCATCTTCATTCCTCCGTTTATCTCAAGATATTCCCCCGAAGCGCATCATACAGACTCTGTTTCCTCTGTACCGGGCTCAGGTTCGCGCCGGCCGCCTTCTTATCTTTATCCTCTTCTGACTCCGATTCCGGCGTAACGCCGAATTTCTGCATCAGGTACTCCAACTCATCATCCGTCGATGCAAGAGTATACAGGTAGCTGAACCTCGCGGCATTGGTCGGAAGCGCGGATACCGTCCTCCTCAGCGTCTCATAATATTCATTGCTGTACGGATACCCGGTCACAGCAGAACCCGAACTCTTACTCCCTGTACTCTTATTCGCCGTACTGCTGCCGGAGGAGGACGCCCGCTGTGCCGCAGCCGCGGCATCCTTTTGTTTCTGGTACGCAAACTCCGTCTGCCAGTTCTGCTGCGCCAGCGCATCCTGCTGTTTCTGGTAATCAAATTCCGCCTGCCAGTTCTGCTGCGCCAGCGCATCCTGCGTCCTCTGGTACGCGTACTGCTCCGCCCACTGCTGCCGGGCAATGTCATCCACATACTCCTGGTAGTCATCCCCCCTGGCCTGCTCATACCGGTCGCTCAGGTAACCAAGGTTCCACTGATAGTCCGAGACATCATCCCTATACCTGCTGTAATCAATAGCATCCTGGTTGTTCAACGCCCCAAGCTGGTTATACAGCTCCTGTCCCTCATCCAGGTACTGCTGGTATAGCCGGTCATGGATATCCAGTGTCCTGTCGTTCAACTGGGACAGATAATTATCATAAGCCTGCTGCCCCGCCGCCAGTGCGTATGTGGATCCGTACCCTCCGGTAAGCCCTGCGGCCGCACCCTGGGCGTCCCTCATGGCTCTGTTCCCCTGCTGCATATACTGATCCCGGTAGTTTTTCCACATATCGCTCTGGTATACGCTGTCCGGATCAAAACTCTCCCTGCCCATGATCGTCTCCAGGATATTATCAATGTCTGGCTGATATCTGCTCTCAAAAGGCCCCGGCTTATCTGCTTCCAGCGCTGACAGCCTATCCCGGTAATCCCGCGCATAATCAGACATCGAAAAAGGCTGCGGATTATACCCCGTAAGATATCCGGAAGATGGACCGGCGCTTGCCGTGCTTCCCGCCAAATATCCCGCTGGGCTCCCCGCAGTTCCCCCCGCAGTTCCGGATGAACTTCCGGTTCCGACAGACCCAAGCGTCTGTGACGCTGATTTCTGCTGGTTCTGACGCGCCTGCGCGTTCTTCATTGTACTGCTCTGCGACTGTGCTGCAAGAGACGCTGATTTCCTTATCTCTTCACTCAGATCCTGCGACTTCTTCCTGCTGCCGCCATCCCTCGTATCCATAACAAATGCCATCTCTCCACTGCCCCTTTCCTATCTGTAATTTCCCCGTATTTCCGTCCCATATCCTATCCTCCTGGACATGCCCATCAGCGTCACATCCCCGATGCCGTACAGCCGGATCCGGTAATGCACGCACCTACGCGGCACCAGGTTCACTGTACGCGTCCGGTAATGCTCTGCCCTGTAAACCCCTTCCGGATGCCACACTCCGTCATTATCATACATAACCTCCACATTCAGTTCCGCCCCCGGTTCTATCCTGAAATACAGCAACAGCCTCCTGAGATGCTTGAACTCCATCGCGTCTTCCGTCAGGTCTCCAGTCTCCAACATCCACTCTATCGTCTCATCCCTGTCCCCTGCCACTGTAAACAGATCCCCGGCAGCATCGACGCAGTACAGCTCGCCCGCGCCATAGGCACATCCATACAGCTGCAGCTCATCTTCCTTCGACCACAGGCCCCGCAGCGCATCATACACATAGACGGTCCAAGCCCCTGTCTGATCCTTCAGGGATGCATAATACCGGTTCTGGTACACGCCTGCCGCCCCGGCCGAAAATGAGAGACCCTCCAGCTTCTGCGAAATCACCTCCGGCTGCGCGCCATTGAAGGCATACACCCCATTCCGGGCCACATAGTACAGCGTTTCATTTACCACAGCGACCGTCTTCTCACATCCGGCGGCAACCCCGTTAATCCCTGACGTCATCACCTGGTAATTCGCCGGTTTGCTTCCGTATATCTTATGGACCGCGTCCTCCTTGAAAAACATCACATATCCCAGGTAGGAGACACATCCAGTGAAATTACCGTCAGACCCGATGGTCGCCGCATAGGAATCAGTGCTGATCCCCTCAAACACATTCCAATTGCATGGATCCCCGAGCTTACTGGCGTAGATCTCATGGTTCTTGCTGGAACATCCCCACACCCGGTTCTCATTCTCACACACAAAATCCATATCCGGCACTGTACGTTTCAGCGTCAGACCTGCCGCCTGTGTCACCCTCTCCGTCAAGTCCCCGGTCATCACGATATAATCGGCCCCGATCTCCTGGATTACAAACGTCTTGTTGAACTGCTTCCTGCTGCACCCGGCCATCGTAACGCCGTCATACTGGCGGAAATTCTTTCCGATCCCTGTGCAGGACACGCGGATCAGGGTGGAACCATCCTGCAGCTGTTCAAATGTTGCCTGCGCCGTCTGGCTCCAGGAAGCTTCCATGCGCTCCAGGACACCCGTGGATGTATTATAGATAAGCTTATCCGGCCAGACCAGCAAGTAAGCCCCCATTCCCACGAACGTCTTCTCCGAATCCGAAACATCCGCAATCTTCTTATCCCGGTAAAAAAGCTGTGTCCCGTCGGCATATATCAGCCCGTCCTTATAGAAAATCCCGTTCGGCTTCCCCAGCCGTTTCAGAACCTTCCCCCGCTTCCTACGCGTAGAAACAGCCGGATATTTTTCCGTAGACATGTTATGCATGTCAGAAAATTCACGGTCTGAAATCACTGTCCCCAGGTTCAGCCCCAGGAAATCCTCAGTCTGCCGCGTCCCCTCCCGTGGCGCTGCGCCCACATACGGAAGCCTTCCCATCCGGTTCACCTCCTTACATCCTGCTGAAACATACCTGGCACTTCTGCCGGTGCTCCCTTCGAAACCATGCCGCATAGCTCTCATATGCAGCGTCGAACATGGCTACATCATTGTTATATCTTTCCGTCTCCTGGTTCAAAAAATCCACTTTTGCGCGCACATAAGACAAGTACACGTCCCGGAACCGGTCAGGAACCAACATCAACCTTTCCGGATCCTTCCCGTAATCCAGATCCCGGAATTCCATGTCATACCCTTCCGCGTGGTTAATAACCTCATCGACCACCTGCCCCTCAATCTCACTGATCCAGGCCGTGATCTGATCCGCGTCGTACTGGCCATTCCCGGAATCCGTGGCCATCTCAACAATATCCCGCAGTTTCATTTCCGCTCACTCACTTTCCTCCATCCTTATCGCACGTCTCCGCAGGCATGCCCGTCCCGTCTGCGGATCCATCCACGCAGACAGTTTCCCCGGGCGTCCCATCCCCGCCTGCTGCTTCTCCGTCCGGAATCTCCGACTGCACTCCCTCGTCCAGCAGCACGCCAACCATGGCCAGTATCCTGGCCTGCTCCAGTCCCATAACCTGAATCCTGTTCAGGTTATTTACAATCCCTGCAATCTGCTCATAGGTATAACTTACTGTCTTCATCTTTCTTCCCCTCCTGTCCGCTTTACGCGGTTAATGATTTTGCCCAGCTAATGAGACCATTCACTGCGCTTATGACCTTGGGTAAATTATTATTCATCCATCCCACGACGAGCCCAAGTGTAGTCGTAAGATTGGTAACGCTCCCTCCACTCATGGTGATAGAGGAATAGGTGGAAAGCGAGCTCCCGGAAAAACTCGGGCTTAATTTAAACCCAGATATGGAGCCGCCGCTCTTTAAGGTAATATTCGATACAGTCAGCCTCCCATTGATTGTCGCGTCATCATCAATGGTCGTTTCCCCTGATATCTTTATACTGGAAGTCCTGGGGTTGATTGTCGTAACAGCCAGCGTACCGGCCGAAAAGCTGTCTACGCTGTACGTCATAAAATCTTTGTATATCCGGAATTTTCCGTTTACTGACTCAAATATCTTTTGGCCCCCGATCTCCAGAAGTTTTGCATCAATCTCTCCTGTCGTAATGTTGCCGCCATTGATGGTCGTCTTCCCTTTTTCAGACAGGCTGGTAAAAGTCACAAACCCGGACAGGTCGATCGTCTTCGAGACCAAGGATGCCATCCTGCTTGTCAACGTGAAATTTGATGCACTGGTGCCGCTGCTTACAATCCATTCGATCTTATCCGCCGTCTGTTTCACCTTGGAAATATCGCCTTTCGCATTCTCAATCTGTGACGTCAGCGACGTCGCCGTCTGCTGTAGCGTCGAGATGTTACCTTTGGCGTCCTGGATCTGCGATGTCAGCGACGTCGCAGTCTGCTGCAGCGTCGAGATGTTACCCTGCGCATCCTGGATCTGCGATGTCAGCGACGTTGCTGTCTGCTGCAGCGTCGAGATGTTACCCTGCGCATCCTGGATCTGCGATGTCAGCGATGTTGCTGTCTGCTGCAGCGTCGAGATGTTACCCTCTGCGTCCTTGATCTGCGACGTCAGTGACTTTGCTGTCTGCTGCAGCGTCGAGATGTTACCCTGCGCATCCTGGATCTGCGACATCAGCGACGATGCAGTACGCTCCAGGATTGAGATATTCCCCTGCGCATCCCGGATCATGGCCTTGTTCTCATTGATCTGCTGCTCATTCGCCTGGTATTGCGCCAGTGCAATCTGACTGAAATTCTCATCGGGCGACATATTTGAAAACATATATCTGAGCTGCTCATTCAGCATATACAGATGATTCTTTATCTTCTTTAAATCGTTTGAAGCAGAATATTCCTGCATATTAAATACCGATATATCCCGCATACTAAAAACCGACATATCCTCCGCACCATCCTCTGTATAGATTTTACGATGTTATCCTTCAAAATTCCCCCACCCCCACAGATCATGCTAAAATATGTGGCCACTCAATAATATAGTGAGATTAGTACGCTAAACAGCGCCCTCACGGCACTGAATACAACGAAAACTGGAACATTTACCTGGAGGATATCCGGCCACACTGTCACTGATATCTTTATTAAAGAGAGATGTGGTGTTGTTAGCATAAAGATCTTCGCTTCCGGAATCACATTTGCAACAAGCAGCTCTCTTAATATAGGTTACTTTAGCGGGGTTTCTCTTCCGAATGGCTATTATCGTTTTATGTGCGGGTTACAACCTATATACAATTACGAGGTTCCAGAGACGGCATATGGCATCATGGACACGCAGGGAAACATCAGTATTACACCTGGCAGTAATTATCAAACACACCATGCATTACTCATAGATGTTATGTATCCAGTGTTTTAAACTCCCTGTGTGGGTTTGAGGAACATCCAAGAGCCCCAAACGTGATGCATGGGTGACCAAGCAATGGATGAAAGTGCAGGGAACCATATCATAATCACTCGTCTTGGCGAAAGACTAAATAACGGTCGCCGTGATTCTCTTCCATGGTTTCCACTCTGAGTCATAGAAGGCTCTAGTATATATGGCGCCGCTAGCATATGTTGTGTATCTTTGTAATATCCAATCAGATATCCGAGTATTTAATACTTCAAGGTACCCAGCTTGTGTCCCAGAAGGATAATTATTACTTGTGTTTGCAAGGCTATTAGACGCTGCAAGATACAAACCAATTTCTGTAATGTTATTCAGATTGTCTTCAGCTGTTAAATTATTGCGCATCTTAAAGACCCTATAATCGGCCATTGCGCTGTTTAGCGTACTAATCTCACTATTTAATTTAGTGTAATTTTCACCCAGTTCCGTCAGCTTACTATTAAGCTCCTTGCCCATCGGCCCTGCCAGTACCGTAGACGAATCCGTCGATAGCAGGTCATTCACAATCTTATCTACACTGATATATTTCAGCAGCTTACTAGTCAAAGCCTCATCCGTCACCAGTTTATTGACAATACGATCCGCGATCGCATCCAGAAGCATCTGGGTTGTAATCCCCTCCACTCCCGGCGCCAGCAAACTGTGCGTATCCTTAGCAGGCAGCTTCTCCGCGTCCGCAGTCAGTGACAGCAGGCCGTCCTCATTGACATCCAATGTCTCCCCATCCGGACGCACGATCCCTGCAGCTTCACCAGTTGCCTTCGGCACACTTAATGTCCCATCCTCCGTCACCTTCAGTGTAACATTATCCGGCTTCCCTATTCCTGCTTTCTCCGGGGTCATGATGTCAATTCCTATGATATTCTCTGCTTCGTCCCTAGCTTTCTCAGCGGCCTCCTTCGCCTGCTGCGCCTGCCGGCAGTAATATTCACTATTATCCTCCTCGCTTCCCGGGTATTCCTCATGTCCCTCGGCATACCTCTGGGCCAGTTTTGCATAGTCTGCCGCATTTCCCGCACTCGCTTCCGCGGCGCCCGCGCTTTCAGCAGCAGCCTCCGCCTGACGGCCAGCCTGCTGCGCAGATTCCTCCGCAGATACCTCGTGCCCGGCAGCCGCTTCATTCGACCTTTCCGCCGCCTCCGCATACTCCCTGGCCTGATCGCGGTATTCCCCCACGCTTGCCGCCGCCTTTCGGGCCGCGTCCGCTGCATTTCCCGCATCCTCTATCGCTGACCTGGTTTCCCCAACCGCAGACTCAGCTTTTCCTGCTGCCGCCTGGGCATTCTGTGCCGCACCCTGAGCAGCCGATACCGCTTCCGCGGACGCCTCCTGCCGAACCTTTTCCTGCTGCTCCCGGATCTTTTCGTTGGCCTTCCTCTCCTCTTCCCCTGACTCAATCCGCTCCATCTTTCCGGAGATATCCGCTTCCAGCTGCTCAAGTTCCGTCAGATTTCCCGAATAAGTTCCCGGCGTGTTCACAGTATCGTAAACATAGAGCGCGCCTTTATTGCTCGCCCATTTTATATCACCATTCCCGTCAAGCCCCCGGATGGCTATCCATACAGTGCCCGCCTCCTTCACACAAGATGCCGGCACCGTCCAGACCAAGACGATACCATCGTCCTGCAGTTCTTTTTCCAGATTGCAGGTGTCTTTTATATTCTTTTTGTACTCCAGATCCAGCCGGTATGTAAGGTGCGCCAGGTCAATTCCCCCTGGCGCCCTTTCCATCCGGATTCTCCTGGTCTCTGCGTTGTTATCGTAAGTTGTCCCGATCTGCCGCTCATTGACCGGTATGATCAGATCCCTTCCCTTAACCGTGATCATCCCTTAAATCCTCCCTTACTTATTCTCGTCACTGTACTCCAGCTCGTCCGACAGGTCCTGCGCCATCTGCAGCTGCTCCCCGGAATTGCGTACGGCATTGTAGACGCCTACTGGCAGATCCAGCGGAACTCCCCTCTTAAGCAGGTATCCAACACCATTGACGCCCACAAACAGGTCACCCTTGTACTTGTCATTGTCTTTAAACAGTTGGAATTTCACTGTTTTACGCTTTTTCCGTGCGGCTTTTTCCACTTCCGGCGCTTTCGCCGCAGTATCTTCCGCGACTGCTGCCTTCACCGCGTCCTCCATTTTCTGTCCGCTTTCCTTCATACTGTCATTCTTCTTCTCGCTCATTTACGATACCTCCTTAATTCGCCTGATGGTCGTTGAATGTCGACGCCGTCTCCACACGCACCATATACTGCTGCGACAGGATCTCCGTCGTCTTCAGTGCCTTCCAGCCCACTGTCGCCCTCTGGTTCAACGGGTCGGAAGTCCCGGCGCTGCCCAGCTGTTTAATGATTGTCTCCAGTCCTCCGCCTTCTACTGTCGTCGTCGCATACGCATCTGCCCCGCCAATCAAAGTAGCATAGACATCAATGCCTCCCGAACCGGCGCTGGCGAACTTCTTCGCCTCCGTGGTCTCCACAAACCGGACGTTATGCAGCTCACCGATCTCGCCCTTGTATATCCGCTCCGGGTTCTTATACTTCACGACACCAATGAATTGTTCATCGTTCGTCAAGTCAAAAGAACAGTCCGGATGGATGATCGCCCAGAAGCTCCCGTTCAACTTCCTGGTGTTCTGCGTCTTCAGGAACCGCGCCGCCTTTTTGACCAGCAGAGAAGTCAGTTTCATGTCCTCCGTGATCTCCTCGCGGCTTTCCACAGACCCATCCCCATAGATCACGTTGGTGCCGGCAACCATGAACTCCCTGGAGATCGTGTCCAGGGTCCGCCCGGCCTGACCGCCCAGCAGCTCCGTCGCCTCTACGATATTTTTGTCAATGGCCGTCAGGAGCAATACGTCCGACAGCTCCACATAATCACCATACTGCTTCACTTCCGCCTCCACCGTAGTCACTTTCAGGGACCGCCCTGCAGGTGTGACGCCCTCGGTCAGCGGTGTCGTAGCCTTCGGAAGCGAATCATACTTCCGGAACTCAATCTTTTTGCCACCGTTCTTCGGGATATTCCGGGTCTGTGCAAACTGGTCATGCACCAGCTCCGGCTCCGCGTTCTTGATCAGGTTACGGTCATAGAACGTTTTCATCTCCGCACTTAAATCCTTCGTCCCGGTCGTCTGCGTATTATCAAAAGTTCGCAGGCTCAGGACCAGAAACAGTAATTTCTTCATTCTCTCTTTCCTCTCCTTTCATTCCGGCTTCCGGCCGGTTCTACAGTCTTACGGCTGTATTTTTACCTGTCCTCCTACAGCGAGATCGTCTCGCCCCTCTTCGCCCTCCTGAGCAGTTCCTCAAACTGAGCCTCTGACATGTTCGCAACGTCCAACTTCCCGTCAGACGCGCCCTGTCCGCCCATCTGGTTCTCCCTTGGCCGACCCGCGCCCGACCGGATCGTGTCCGCCACCTGCTTTTTGGTGTCCGTCCGCGCCTGTGCCACCGCCGTGTCAACGAGCTCATCATGGTGGACCGCCTTGTAGGCCGTCACCACGTCAATCCCCGCACCCAGCAAATCCACAAACTTTGGATCCATGCATTCCGTCCGCATGTCAAACCCCGGGAACTGCTGCCGGCAAATCTCTGCCTCAGCATCCCAGCGCTTCCATGCATCGTCCCTCTGGCGGACCTGTTCCGCACGTTGCTGCGCCTCCTTCAAGGCACTGTTCTCCGCACGCATCTTGAGCATCCGCCTGTACTGCTCCACAGACAGGCCTTCACGCATCGCAGCCGCTTCAAAAAATTCACTGTCCGCATCGATCGCAGCCACCAGGTCAGCCACCTTCCCAGACTTCACACCATATCTCTCGCCCAGCAGATCCAGCAGCGGCTTCACTTCTGCCGCCTGATCCCTCAGCTGCCGCGCGGCCTGCTCACTCCTGGAAAGGATCCCTTGCACTGCTCCCAGGAACTGCTGCCGGTACTCGCCTCCCACCAGCGCGTCAAATTCCTTCTGCAGCTGCCCCGCCGTCTTCTTCACCGGTTTGTCAGAACCCTCCGTACCTTCCTTACCTTCCGTACCGGGCGGTTCCCCGTCAGCCGACCCATCCTGTCCGCTGCCCTGCCCATCCGCCCCGGCACCGTCTCCGGGTGCTCCGGCACCGCTTCCCGCTGCCCCTGCTGCACCTCCGTCCCCGCCAGCCGCGCCGTCGAAGATCTGCAGATCCAACAACACATACTTCCTTCTCATTGGCACATCCTCCTTTTCTTTGCCATTACCCATACTATACCAGGGATTGCAACAGATCTCCCCCACCCCCCGGATCTGTCGCTCCCAGCACCCATCCGTCCGCCTCCAGGCGGACATATTGCGGATAGCGGTCCGCCAGAAGCGCATACCCCGCGGCGACCGTCCGCACAGTCCCGGCAAACTCCGTTACCTCCGGCCGGGGCTCCTCACGCACACACATTCTGACACACCCATCCTCCCGCTTCACGTCAGCAACAGCCACACTTCCTTTCTCACGAAGCTCATACATCCTCTCCAGAAATGTGTCCGCCAGTATGGAAGCCGCCGCACATACGATGTCGCATCCTGCCGGCAGGCCTTCTGCCTGCGAATATCCGGCATGCCCAATAACTGAAAATACCATATCCCGGTTTCTTCTGCACATCTTCACCTGTATCATCTCACTTCACCTCCGTCGAGTCCCTGACCCTCTGCCTGGCCTGCTCCGCTGCATTGCCCCCCGGTGCTGCCGCCTCCCCCAGGCTGTTCACCTTCATATCCCCTTCCGGGACCGCACCCACCTGCTGCGGCCGCCCCTCCGGCGACGCCATTGCCGCAAACTGCGGCACTGCTTCCAGGAGCCGGGTATCCCCCGTCGAACGTGCGATCACTGCCGCCATCTGCTGCATTGCCGACGCCATCTGCTGCATCCTCTGGTACATCGTCCCATTCCCGCTGACCTTTTTCATGACCTCCGGCTTCTTGTCAAAGTCCATCATTTCAAGAACCGCCATCGCCTGGTCCGCGTTCTCAGGTGCGAACACGCCCATACCATACAGTTCCTTCGCAAGCTCATTGTTCGCGATCCGGCTGTACGGGCTCGCCTTCTGCGCCGATACCGATATATCAAATATCGGTCTCCGCTCCTTCAGGTCGTTTTCCCCTGCTGCTAACGGTACGCCGCCTTCCATTCCGACTGCCGGCCCGCCCAATACCCCATTATCCATCGTCACGAATCTCTCTGCACCGTTCGGTTCCGTGATCCGGTAACACCTGGGCAGGGTATAAAACTGCCGCATCCGCTCGATCAGCATCGTCACCATTTCACCGAATGCTGTATATGTCCCCTTGATCATATCGCGGCTCAGCTTCGAACCTGCCTCCTGCAAAGCCGCGATCGCCGACGCCGCGGTCACGCCGGAAGTAGTGGATCCCTGCGAGAAATCACGGTTCCCGCTGGTCTCCTTGATCTCATCGATCTTCATGGTTCTCGCTTCCAGCACCACGTCTGACATCTGCGGCGGCTTAATCTGACGCAGGTCATCCTCTCCTACCTTTCCGGTCACTTCCACGATATCCTTCGAAAGATCCGCAAAGTCCGTCAGGTTCACGCCGCTCGTCGGTGTCGCGAAATACCGCGGCCTCTGCAGGTTCGCGTGCTTCAGGATGATCTGATCCAGCTTGTCCACGTACTCCTGCGGATTTACCATGATCTCGATATACCCAAACCCTACCGGCATACCCTTTTCCGGGAACAGCCGGTCGAACACAAACGGGTATTTCCCATCACTGTACCACCCTTCCGCATACTTCCTGGGATCCGCCGCATGCTCATTTTCACTGGAAAAAAGCACATGCCCCGGGATGAATTTGCAGTAATGCAGCACCTGCCGCCTCACCGGCGCGCCGGCAACCTCCGTCCACACCGTCTTCTTGTAGTACCAGTCAATCACCTGCACCTTGTCCGACGTATCGATATGCGTGTCATAAATATATTCCGGCTGGTACAGAAGCGCTGTCCTCCCGATCTCCCCTTCCAGCTCCGGGTACTGCTCCGTCAGGACATCCCGGTCAACCAGATCCACACTGAACAGGTTCCGGCTTTTCTGGATGTCCTCAATCCCAGGCTGCCAGAACAGGTTGATCACGTCCACCTGGCGGATTTCAATGTCACCAAGCCCGTTCTCCTTGTCCTGATCCCAGAAAACGCCGTAGATCCCCGTCCCGGTCTTTGGCTTGTCCCAGCTGCACGCCGAATACACTTCCTCAAAATGGTTCTGTTCCAGGATCTTCGGCACTACCTGCGTCAGGAGCTCCGCCGTCCCCTTGTCAGACTCCTCCCGCGGCAGGATCGCCGGGCATGGCATGTTGTCCATAAAATCCGCGTGCTTGTTGATAACGGAGTTGAACAGCCACGCACTCACCGGCCTCGGGTCGTTACTGTTGCTGGAATCGCTCGCAAACCGCTCCCAGTGGTTGTTCTTCCACCACTCCTCCGCATTCACCACCTTCCTGGTGTAAACGTCCTTCGCTGCCCTGTACTTCCTGAAGGTTTCCTCTGCCTTCCGGATCTCGTCCTCACCGATCGGCATCCTCACACTGGGATCCGCCTGCAGCCCATCCCCGCCTTGCACACCCTCCGGCTGGTTAGGCCGCACCGGAATAAGCTCCGGCCCATCAAGTGGATTATATCCCGGACTATAAACCGCTCTCTCAATGCCCGCCGCACGCATGGCTTCCAACTCTTTCTGTCTTCTGATATCCTCTTGCCATCTTCGGCTCTCTTCCTGCTCTCCCCCGGAAGTACCTCTGGCTCCAGCCATTTTATTTTTCCCTGCTGCCATCGTTCCTTCTCCTTTCCTGCTATATCCGGATCACCCGGTAATACTTCTCCCGCTCCTCCTTATGCAGGTCTAGCGGATCATCCAACGGCGGCGGCTCCACCACGTTTTCCCGCCGCGCGATTATATGCTCCATCAGGAAATACCGGCACTCATCGTAGATATGGTCCTCCTGCTTCGTGTCCACGTCCTCCACATTCTTCTCGTCGTACACCAGCGACGGGATCGTCCGGATGAAGTCCCGGTTGCTGTCCACGTTAAACACATAGAACATGCTCCGGCCGTCCTTTCCGAACGCCATCCGGTAATGGTACTGCATCTTCCCTGCAATCCGGTGATTGTCACCCGGAGACCAGTACACACCCTGCCTGGCCATGATATCCGCGATCGAGTCACCGCGTGATACGTCAAAGATAGACGGATCCGCGATCCCCACGATCTTCCTGCCCTTAAGGTTCTCGTCCGTCTCCTCGATCTGGCGGATCTGCCTCGCCTGCTCCGCAGGGTCGACCATGATTCCCGTGTTCGCCTCCCCAGGCTTACACCCGTACAGGCCGCGGATCCGGTACACACACCCGCTGTAATCAACCGCATACCACCCCACGGAGAACGGTTTCGCGTAACCGAAATCATAACTGCGCCCTATGATCCATCCTGACGGGATCCGGAATGGGTTGATCACATGCGTCCACTGCTGTGTGTCATAATTCTCCGGGTCGTTCCGCCACTCTGTGAACACCTGCCCGCTGAAGCTGTCCCAGTCCCCGTACAGCAACGCCCGCTTCTCCGCCTCCGGCAGCATCGCAAGGTTGGCGACATAATCCGGAGAGTTCCTCAGCAGCGCCTGGTTGTCATATACCGAAGACGGGATGAATACCCTGTCCCTGAAGACTTTAAGCTTCGTCCCGTCCGGGAGATCTACCGACGTCTCCTTTACAACCTTCGTCCCCGGCTTTGCCACGCTCACGAACCGCGCCTTCACCCAGGCATGCCCTAAACCTCCCGGGTTTCCCGTGGAGCGGATATAATTCCGAAGTCCCGGACCGCTGGAGCGGCACCGGGAAAACAGGTACAGGTATTCCTCCTCCGTGAAATGGGTCAGCTCATCAAAACCGATGTAGTCAAAATGCCGTCCCTGGTATTTCAGCATGTCCTTCGCATGCTGCATATGCCCGAAATAAATCTTTGCGCCGCTCGGGAATGTCCATACCATCTTCGTGATATTATACTTCGCACGCGGGTACGCCGCCTTATACAGGATCTGTGACCTCGATATTAGGTCTGCCAGCTCCGGCACCGTCTTCCGGAATATGATCCCCTGGTAATACGGCACATCCACCTGCCGCATCGCCTCAACCAACAGGAAATCCGACTTCCCGCCTCCGGCCGCACCGCCATAAAACGCTTCGAACTCCGGTCGCGACATCATCAGAACCTGCGTCGGCTGCGGCATCCACAGGACGCTTTCCGGGTTAATGGGCGGCTTCCACGCCCTCTCCTGCCCCCGTTTCTTCGGCCGTACTGCCGGCGCCTTCGGCCGCGTTCCCTGGCTTTTCTTCGTCTGCGCCGGTGATTTCTGCCGCACTACCGTCTTTGCCGCTCCTGTTGGCATATTCCCGCATCCTTTCCACGTCTGCCGGTGTAAGCACCACCATCCTCCTGGTGTCCTCCTCCTGGACCTGCTCCTCCATCTTCCGCCAGTCCTCCGGTCTCCGGTTCTGCAGCCAGAAGATCATCGCACGCACATCCGGTTTCACATACTCATCGTCAATCCCCGTCGCAAGCACTTCCTCATCCGCGACCTTTTTCCCTTGATCGTCATACACCGGCTTCTTCAGCTTGTATGACTTTCTGACCTCCACCTTATAGCCCTGCGTCAGCCGGAACAGGCTGTTCTCCACCAGACGGTCCGCAAACTCCCGGCCGCTGGACAGCGCCTCGCGGATCCCCTCATGCTTCCGCTTCCACTCAGACAATGTTGACCGGCTCACGCCGATCCGCTTCGCGATCTCCTCATCGCTCAGCCCTGCCATCTTCCAGGCCTGCAGCACGGCTCGGTTCTCTTCCCGCTCCTCCCACTGCTGCCATTTCTGCACTCCCATCCTGCACCCCCGAACTATCCCAGCCTGTACCTCACCTGTCTGCATATAATCATATAACCGCAACGCCAAAGATTCCCCCACCCCCAGCCAGTGCACCTGTGCAACCGCGGCACCATCAGGATCCGCCCCCTGTCCTGTCCCGTCCGGTTCCCGGCACAGAAAAAGAGCATCCGCAGATGCCCTTCCCCTCATTTTCCCGCGCGCGCATGCGCACATGCGCACACGTTCAACTGTCCGGCATGTCCTCCCCGACCGTGACGTCCAGCTCGCCCCTAAGCTCCAAAATATCCTTCCGGCAAAAGTCATATGTCCCGTCGCTGTTCCTCCGGCAGGCATACTCATTCCGTTTCCCAGCCTCCACTGCCTCTTCCGACACATGGAATTCCGGGCCGATCATCCCGGCCAGGATGCTGCACAGGATCTGCGAACCGTCTGATATCGCGTTGCACCGTCTCATCTCCCGGTGCATGTCACGCATCCTCCGCTCACAGTCCGCGGCCCTCCTTTCCGCCAGATCCACCCTTTCCTTCAGCGACTTGTTCCTTGTCTTTCCCATCTCCGCTCCTTTCCGCATGCCTGACAGGACGCCGTCCACCAGCGCCCTGCCGCCTGCCCATCAGTCTGTTTTCCCGTCCCGCTCCGTTCCCGGTCCCGTACTCCACCAGCGTGTACCTGAAATACCCGTACCCGTCACCATACACGCCCTTCTCCACCGTCTCCTGATCCACATAGTACTTCCCGGCCAGTGCTGCCGGCACCTTCGCCTCTGACCGGAAGAATTTCCGCTCCGATACCACCGTCCGTTCCGGTTCCGGCCTGGTCAGGTTACGGCTGCAGCTCCACCGCTTTCCCATCAAAGCCGCATCCGTCCCTACCGTCCTGTTCGAATACTTGACCAGGTACTCCGCCAGTTTCCGGTACTGTCCTGACCCGTCCAGCGGCGAGATCAGCACACGTCCCAGCCCACCCCAGCATGCCTGGATGATCCGCGAATCAATGTGGCTGATGATCAGGTGGTGGTGTCTCGCCCCCTTCTCACCAACCTCCATCACATGGATATATTTCAGCACCATGCCCGCCTTCCTGAAAGCCTTCCGCAGGTTCCTCAGGAAACTGTCCGCATCCTTCCGCATCTCCTCCCGTGTCCGGTATGGTTCACCCTTCTTTCTGGCATAGCTCAGCACGACATGCAGATCCCCCGGCCCGAAGTTCGCATTCACCAGCCGGCGCAGCTTCCTCTCCGCCTGCCGGTTGTTCGCCCGGCGCTGCACCTCCGTCATCGGCCTGCGTCTCTTCCCCCTCTTCCCGCCCTTCGGCCCGAAGCGGTATGTATAATATTTTTCGATCTCGATGGTCCTGCCAGCCCTGGTCACACTCAGCAAGTACATCCCCTGTCCTCCGGTCGTAAAGATAAATGGTTTATCAAGAGAATTAATCGGGCATCCGCCCGATCCGCAGTCTCCGGCATATGCCGTAAAATTAAGTTATTTCTTCGCCCCTTGTCTCCCAGCCACGCCCTCTGACTGCATGGTTTCCTTATTATACACAGCCTGGTAATACGGGCACGCAGCATAGTTGTCCCTGTCACAGCAGAATATATCCATGTAATCATGCTGTTCCTGCCGGCTCTCAAACCGCAGCTGCGTCCTCATTGCAAACCCCATGTTTTCCCTGATGTTCTCGCAGGTAACCGTGTAGTCCCAACCTCCCCGCCCCTGCTTATGGGTTATGTAATATGGGCACGCCGTTGTGCGACCGTTCGGCATATGCTTCCAGCCCCCTCCGCCATGATGCCGGGGCCCGTCCCCGGGCTCCGGCTCTATCCGTGACACATCATGTATTCCAGCCTGTAACCTTCCATCAGGGCGGCGGCCTGGCCATGGCCGCCACCTACTCCGATGCCTCCCGCATACAGTCCAGATCCTCAATACGCATCTGTCCTTCGATATCCTCATCCGCTATACCATTACAGATCTCCGCGATCTTCTCGATCAGCGCACGGGCCGCCCGCCTGGCGCTCATAAATTTCTTCCCGCTAAGCGCATCCAGCACGACATGCGCCAGCCGCTCAGCCTCCAGCACCTGGGATTCCCACTCCGGTTCTTCCTCTTCCTGATCACTTTCCATCGCTTTTTGTACACTTTCGGCCTGCTCAATGACATTTTTTTCCGGTTTCCGTGCATTTTTCCCCGGATTTGTGTCACTTTCCGGTACCGCCTGCTTCCCCTTCACGGCCTTTTTGGGTGTTTTCCCCGATGCAGTCACACTCCTGTCCGGCGCCTTCGGCGCCGATCCTGCAGAGGCGGACGAAGTCCTGATCACCTTCCCCTTCCCGGACTCCCTCTCCTCACGGACAGCCGCGGCCATCGGGTACGGTTCCCCGTACAGCAGTTCCCAGGCGTCCTCCACACTCTCCCTGCTTCCGGACACCAGCGTCCTAAACGCTTCCCAGACAGACTGCCACGTCTCCTTCTTCACCTCTCCGGACCTTATCTCCCGCAACTCCGGCAGCCCGCTGTCCCGGACAACAAGCATCACCCGCCCGATCCCCGGCACACGGGACATCATGACAATGTTGCCGCTTGGCGCCAGGATGTCCTGCGTCGCCGACTCCAAGGCCCGGACATCACCATCAGCCTGCATCTCCCACAGATACACGGCCTCGTGTACCCGTTCATATTCTGCCGGCTTCCCATGGTAATACTCCTTCAACATCCGGTAGAGCAGCGGCATGTCGGTATCATCCGCCCGCTGCTCCATCATCACCTCCATAGGCGATACCTGTTCTTCCTCCCGTATCTCACGCTTGAGGTCCTGGATCTCCGCCCGTGTCGCCTCTGGCGGCACCGCGTCCGCAATCTCTTGCGGCAGCGTAAGCATCTCCGCCAGCTTCGTGTACCCGTATACCCGGTACTGCTCCTGCAGGACGTCCGAATACCCGCCTTCCGAATACCGGTCATTGATCGCCATGTACCGCGATACCACATCCTTCGTCAGCTTGTACTCCGCGGCAGCAAACTCCGTCACCGACTTATAACCGGACACGGCCAGTATGTCCGAGTCCCTCGCCACCTTCAGCAGGTATCCGATCCGGACGAACGACTCCGCCTCCTTCTGCAGCTCGCTCCCGAGCCTGTCATGGAATTCCTCATAAGTACCTTCATATTTCTTGACCACGTTCTCCATCTTCACCCTCCGGTTCTTCCACATACCTTACGCAGGCACCGCCAGCACCTGCCGCTCACCCTCTGTCCCTGTCTCTTCCTCTGCACCGTCCGCTTCCTCCGTTCCGGCCAGCCCGCATCTGAGCTTCGTGACATATACATCCAGCCACCGGTCCATGTTCTCCTTGTCCGGCTTCTTATCGTGCGCCCCGTACCACTGTCTGAGCCTCAGGTCATGCGTCCCGATCTCCACCGTGATGTACGGCACCTCCGGTTCCTTCACTGACCGCAGGAAGAGGATCGTTGTGATGTCATCGTTGTGCTTCTTCAGGTAACCGTCACCTCCGACGCAATGGTGGAGGATCCTGCCCTCCATGACGATCTCAGCCGCGTCCCTTGCCGGCCGGATAACGAAACCGTCCTCCTCATAATAGAATTTCCTCCGGAGCCTCCTGTAGTGCTTCCTGATCAGCGGATACCTCCTATTCACTTCCTCATTCCGCCGTCCCATTTTCTTTTCATTCTGTTCCAGAACCATCTTCTGGTGCGCCGCAAACAGATCCCGCGGCGCCAGATAGACCGTATTGCTCATGTCATACCCCAGATCCCGTCTCATGTTGATATAGTCGAAGTAGGTCAATGCCACGTGCCGCAGCCTTTCGGCGGCACTGCTGCATCCGGTTCCATACCCAGTGCCGGCGTACCTCCCGATAAGGTTCAGCAGCTTCCGGATCCCCATGTACTGCAGCACCCCTGTCCATCCCATCCCCGGTCCCAGCCCAAGCTCTGCCAGGTTCTCGATCTGCCCGTCACTCCAGTACTGGCCCAGCCGTTTCTCGGCCTGCATCACATTCAGGACAGCCTCCTCACCTTGGTGCCGTATAAGCTGCCTGACATGTTCTTTTCGGATTCCCAGGAAGGCGTCCACCCGGTTCGCGTCCACGTTGGCCACTATGCCGTACCTGTATTTCAGCAGGCACTCCACCACCTTGGTCAGACCCAGCTTCACCAGCATCTCGATCTGCGGCGTATGCATGTACCGTTCAGCATATTCCACTGGGTTGATGCGTCCGCCCTCCGACGCCTCGTACTCCTGCATGGCGCTGTACTGCAGACATGTCCCCCGCATGGCCTCATATGTCCCTCTGAGAATTGGTGCCTCTCTGAACGAGATGACCGCATTGCCGTATAGGTTGCGGTCATCCCAGAAATCCCGCCCGCTGTATGGGTTGTGCTTGTGGTAATCTCTCTGAGGCTCTTTCCCTTCCTCAAAGTACGCTCTGGCAATCTCGATTCCACTGACCTCCTCGCAGGCATTTTCCATCACCTCCCCGTTGTCCTCGCAGATCAGTCCCAGCTGATATTCCTTTTCGACCTGGAAGTACCTAAAGACCACGCCCGTCTCCTTGTACTTCTGGCCAAGATAAAAGTGGGCCTCTTCTCTGTAGTGAGCTCTCGCCTTCCCCTGCGGCTTCCATTCTCCCCGTGCCCCGCACATCGGGCATGTCCCGAAGCCTCCCTGGTGCGGCTCGTCGATCATGTGATGGAATTGGCTCTCGTAGCTGTCCCCCGGCTTCCACCGGTACTCATCCACGCCTCCGCACTTTGAGCAGGCCACCCGTGCCCATGCTCCGCGCTTCTTGTAATACAGATAATGCTTTTCCCGGAAGATCACCCGGTCCGCATAGTCCAGGAGCTTCTGCTCGTCGATCTCCGGCGTGTTCTCCGCCCGTTCCTTCAGCGCCTGCTGCCGGCGCTTGTATCTCCGTTCCTCCCTGGCCCGGCGCTCTTCGGTTGAGATGGCATCCATCCGGTCATTGATCAGTCCATACCATGGCTGGCTCCTCCACTTACTTTCCGTGATCCCAGGGAAGCTCTCGATCCTCTGGATATCCTCATCGGATCGGACCACGTTCTCCTTCTCGGCGTTGTGTTTCCTGCCGTTCCTGTCCCATATCGGATATTTGCTGTCGTAGCGTGTCCCGGAGATCAGGCATCTCGACCATTTTCCTGACTCCACAAAAAAGATCCCGAAGTCCCTCTTTGTGAGCACGATCCGTACTACCGGCACGTCCAGAGCCTCCTTCTCGTTCCGGTACACCTCTATGATGAGGTGCTCCTCGTTCCCTATGGTCTTCACGGACGTAACCCCGACATATTTTACGTCTTTCTTCCCGATTACGCGCCTAAGCCCTATATAAGGAATTTTCTCAATGGTTTTCTTTTTCATTTCTTACCACCCAGATAGTATCCGCTGATGATCCTCTTGGCCGTACCCATCCCAGGGATGCCAAGCGTGCATCTGCTTGCAGAAACCCCTGCCTCCTTCAATATCCCCTTGTCTATCGCATGTTGGTGCTTAAAACTCCACTCCAGCAGCTTCGCAATACACCCGGCAAGGCTCTTTCCCTGCCGTCTCACCGCTTCCGCCATCTCCTGACTCTCGATGCACTGCACCTTGATATACTCGACCCAGTCCGCCATGATCTCCGCACAGTCCATTTCCTTTGCCTCCACCTCAATCTTCCCAAGCGCTGCCGTCATATCATCACACAGGAACAGCATCGCCCCGCCCGCGAAGGCCTCCGTCTCATCCGCATCGATCCCGTTTTCAGCCGCCAGCACCTTAAGCCCCTGCAGATCCCCTTCACGCCTCAGGTTCACGGCCGTCTCATTAATCTCCGCCGCAGAGTTAAATTCCCCAAACCGGTCAAACATACTTATCCCCTCCGTCTCATGAGTCCCGGATCTGACAACATCTCCGCATACGATATCGTCCGGATCGGCAAAGCATCCGATGTCCCCACGGACACCTCCACCAGGTGCGGGTATTTCCCCACAACCCGGCACGGTATCTTCCGCTTCCTCGATGGGTGTATATCCGCATCCCGCGACGCTTCCGGGTAATACAGCCTGTCCCCTATGCTGAGACTGTCCCTCAGCTGGGCGGCCGTGTCCACCTCTTCCATGTTTACAAATATTTCAATCTCAGTCATCATCCCTCCGCGGTTGACAAAAAACCGCCACACCTGTTATAATATCCTTATGTTACTTACAAAGTTCCTTCCCCAGCCCATGCGCCGGCCTCACCCGGCACATGGGCCGTTCTTTATCCATCCGGAAGGTTTCCGGGTTCATACAGCTGGTTGGCCTTCATCCAGGCAAACATCTCCCTTGATATCCTCCAGTCCTTCCGGAACTGTTCCCTCGCGGCTCAGCTCATCACCGCATTCATCGCACACCAGCCCCTCTCCCGGCCAGTCCATGCCCTCCGAAACATCCAGGCTGCACCCGCACCTGGCGCACCTCCGGTAATCCGTCCTGATCCTCCTTGCGTAACCCACGGCCTTTCACCTCCTTCCCTCCTCTTTCCCACGACGGCTCCGCCCGCCCTCACGCAGTTCCTTCTCACGGCACCACGGACACACATACCCGCCTGACGGAACCTTCGCAAACCGCGACACGCCCCATTCCATGGCACACCGTACACAGACCTCCCGGCGCCCGCCAGCCATACCATCATTTTTTATACCCATTTGCCTCGAACCCCGCGATTCTGTCCTCAAGACATTTCGCATATCTTTCCAGTCCGGCCTTTACCGCGATACCCAGCACGCGTCCGTCCGATTCCCCTACGCTCATGTCGCTGACGCCAAACGCTTCCGCTGCCAGCCGTTCAAACTCCCGGCTGTCCCGGATAAGCCTCGCGGCCAGCTCCTCATCCACTTCGATTCTGACCATCTTCTTGACCATCTTGATCCCCTCCTTACTGTATAATCCACACTTTCCTGACGCAGCTTCCGGCGCCGCCTGCGAAATGCCTGGCGGCATCGTGGGTATCCATATACACATCGATCCTCGCGCCCACGATCGCCGATCCCGTGTCCTCGGCAATATACTCACCAAGCCCGTCTATGTACACATGGGATCCGAGAGGGATTACCTCCGGATCCACCGCGACCGTCCGCCCCGCCTCCGGCATCACCCCCGACGCTGTCGGCCCGCCCGCCCACCGGCCGCAGCATTCCCTGCAGTTACAGTATGCGGTCAGCGTCACCTCGCCCACGCACTCCCAGGCCGACCCCGAAATAGCGGACGTCCCGTCCTGCTGCCCCGCGGCCGTTTCAGCCGCGGCCGGCTCCGCCTCCTCCGGTTGTACCGGCGCAATGCCGCCTCCCGGCAGCACCGCATCTCCAACCGGCAGTACATCACCCTGCACGATGGACAGCCCGGCCTGGACCTGCCCCGTCCCGTCCGGCGCTGCCACTGTCTCCGCCTTCACCTCCCGCGGCCCCGCCAGCGCCAACACCACTGCCATCAGCGCCCCTATGACCGCCAGCGTCAGCAGTACCCAGCCCAGCACACCTGCCACCGCGAGGACCAGCCTCTCCCGCCGCCTGGCCCTCTGCCGCTGTGCCATAAGCCTGTCCATGCCCATGTAATCATAGTACCTGTCAAACAGCCGCATCTTTCTGCCCCTCCTTAACATCGCCACCAGCACCGGCTTCCCCGGTGTCTACCACTATCAGACCATAGTTTTTCTTCTCCCAGTCCAGACCCTCACGTATCAGATTACTCACAGCCAGATCTACGACAAACTTGTCTTCTAATCCTCCGTACACATTCGTGCCGGTCATCTTTTCCACTGCCCTGTCCAGCGCCCGCTTCCAGCTGACGATTTCCGCTGCCAGTTCCTCATCCAGATTGATCGTAATTTGCATCTTGTCCTCCTTGAAATAATTTGCATATCCGCAACTTTTGTACTATAATAATCAGGTGTTCAGGATGAAGACATATGCTGAACTGTACGGTGACGTACAGATGCACGGATAAAAAACCGTGCGTTAACACATTGGAAAAACCGAAGAGCGTTACACAGTCCATCTTTGACGATATCACAGGAGGTGATTCTATGGCCTCTTTGAATTCTGACAAGAATTCTGTAACCGCGCGTGAAAGTCTTGTTGACGGAATCCTCCGCCCTGCCCGCGTCCCTGTGACTTCAAGAATAACTGTATTTAAATCAGGAGAGCACTTAGACTTCTTCGGTTCGGGTGACATCCCCGCCCCTCTGCCGGGTAACCGGCACCGATCACCGGGTTAATTCAACGGAACCCCGCCCTGCCACGGCGGACAACATTGAGCCGATCCGACACCGTTACCTTACTGGTCCCCGGAAGGTGCAACGCATAGGCGGTGCGGCCGGTAACGCCAATAACCCGCCCACGAACACCCGGCATCCTGAACACCTTTTATTACCAAAATCTGCCTCATTCCTTAAACGGAATGACCTTCACAATACTCTTGTAATGATCCTGTCCCTGGTTACCACAACCTCCGAACCATGCCCCGACCTCCCGCAGCGCCCTGCGGAGACGAATCATATTGATCTTCACCATGATCCATCCTCTCCTCCTTCCCGGCGTCTCACGCCTGCTGCCGCTTATACCCCGCCGCTTTCATAAGCCGCTCCTGGATCGTCTCCGATACCTTTTTCCGCTCCTCAGGCGTCAGCTCCTCCAGCAGGACCTCCCGGCCTCCGATCTCCACATAATTAACGATCCTGAATCCTTCCATAGCACCCTCCCGCTTCCATTCGTTTCAGACTATGCCGGAACGCCTGGACACTTTGCCCGGTTTTTTCATCCCTGCTTCATCTCCATCCCGGCCAGCCGCTGTCCCGTCTCTACCCCGGCGATAAATGTCTGCGCCAGGGCGATCAGCGTCTTGGTGTCTTCCTTGCCCACTGACACGGCCGTCAGCATCCTTACAACCTCTTCCCGCGTCATGCGCGGTTCTGATGATACATCCCTTGATTCCTTCATCGTTCGTCCTCCTTCCTCTTGTTTTTTCTCCCCGTCCGCCGTATAATCTCCTTATCAGCACCGCATGGACCAGGACTATACCATCGTCGGTAGAAGTCATTCAGAGCCTGTCGAACTTTATTACGCTCCTCTTCTGTAAAACCGTATCCACTCAAGCTGGCCTGCGCGCACAACAGCGCCATAATCATCATCCCGCGCTGTTCGTTCGTTTGATACAATTTATCCTGCAGCCATCCGCTCACCGCATGTTCAGCCATAGCCTTAATAATATCCTGCGCGATATCTGCATCAAATGATTCCAGCTTGTCCACAATTGCAAGTGTCTGCTGCGCAGCTTTCATACACTCGGTTAGTTCCTCCTTCCCGGAGATCCTTCCCATTCGATGAATGTCTCCATCCCCACACCCAGCAGCCTGCACATCACTGCATACAACTCCACCTCGCATGATCTCTCCCCCTTCAGTACCCGGTTCACCACCCATACCGACACCCCGGATTTCTCCGCCACATCCTTCTGCTTTATCTTCGACTCCCGCAGCGCCCTGCGGAGACGAAGCATATTGATCTGTACCATGATCCGCCCTCCTGTAATATCCTTCCACCTTTCCGTCCTCCAAAGCGAAATTTCAGAACATCATGCACCCATTAGCCGACCTGCTAACAGAAATATCCCAAGAGCCTCCAAAACAGTGACCACCACCACCTGTAAGGGCCAGATCGGGGATATGTCCAGCGCATCGTCTGCCAGCTTAGCAATAAGCATCCCAATATTGCTAACCAACAGCACCACCAGCGCCCACATAACATCCTGATTCATAGGAATCATCAACACCTTTTCAGCACCTCCTTTTTGTTTCTGTGAATATGATTTAATAATAATCTATCATGATTAAATCATATTGTCAAGCACAATTATATTCTTGAGTAATTTTTTATTGACTGAATAATATTTTTATGGTATTATCCTTGTTGGAAGGAGGTGTATGTTTTTGAATCGACGATTAAGAACCCTTAGAAAACACTTAGATTTAACTCAAAATCAATTTGCTGCTGCCTTACACATTAAACAGGCTACTGTCGCGTCTTATGAAAACGGACGAATTACTCCCAGTGATTCCGTGATAAGTAGCATTTGCAGGGATTTCAACGTAAACGAAACCTGGCTGAGAACCGGCGAGGGTGAGATGTTCGCCCCGGCGCCCAATACGGAGATGGAAATGCTGGCCAAGAAGTACCATCTGTCCGATGATATGTGCTTACTGGTTGAGCGGATCGTTTCCTTAAAGCCGGAGCTACAGACCGCCGTCCTTGATTTCATTATGGATACGGCCACGATCCTGATGAACCGGCGGGCGGCCGCCTCGGTTGCACCGGCCCAACAGGAGATCGACATCGATGCTGCCGTCGCCGACTACCGCCGCCAGCTGGAATTAGAGGCAAGACAGGCCGCCGGATCCGCAGCTTCGACCATTACAGATACCAGAAAAGACGCATAAATATTTGAATAGTGAGGTTTAACATGGTTATAGGAATCTTGGCATTACTATTTGATATAATTTGCACATTTATACTTGTTTACTTGATGCAAACGTTTTCTTCTGTTTCATTCTTTCTGCAAGTAATAATGGTCATGTTATTTCAGTATTTTATGACCATCGTTTTAAAGGGCTTTGTAGGTAAAATATGGTGGAACAAATATCTTAAATCAATCTTTTGTGACAGTGTTATTGGACATTTGTTCCTTCGCCCAGTAAATGATATTATGATCTCATCCACTAAATTTCTCAATTGTGATAATGAAAATGATATACTTAACCGAATCAGAGATCATCTTATAGGCATTTGCGAAGTTTTTAATGTTGATTATAAATACTATACAGGCCATCTTGAATATGTTAGATGCAATTATTTGTTTAACTATAACAATAACACCCCCGAAGCCATATACTACAGAAAAATGTTCAGATCTAACCAATTATATGAATCTTATGAAGGATCATATTGTCCTATAAAGTACACATACTTAATTATCATTTACGAAACTGCAGTAATGCTATTTCATAGGGAAATACCCGACTATCGCATTGAGGATTATGAAAAAATCTTTAATTTTGCGCTAACCCATTCTCAAGTAACGAATATTACTTTAGACCAAATATTACAGGCAGACTCTATAGAAGATTTGAACCTTTTTATAATTAACGAAATTACAAATAGATATTACAATGAATTTCACTAACTATCCAGATAGCCAGACCCACAGCGCTGTATGATAATAAAAGACGGCTATTTGTAAAATAAAAAGAAGTCGAACCTTTCCTCCCAAGTGCGCCTTGCGGCATTTTACACTCTGCCACGTATTCGCAACATTCGACTTCTAAATAGGAGGTGCCTTATGACCGCAGTAAAAGAAAGAATCCTCGGTGCTGTTACCGTTATGAATGAAAACGACGCCGCAGCAGTTTGGCGTTTCATCATCCAGCGTTTCCCCGCCCCCTCATGGGATGATATTGAAGAAGTCGAACCGGACGAATGGGATCTGCAGATGCTCCGTGAGATCGAATCTGATCCGGACTGCCATGAATTCATCCCCGCCAGCCAGGCCATGAAAGAACTGGGACTGTAGGCGCCAGAAATATGTGTTGATTTTTACGCCCATCAATGGTATGATTAATGAACAGACAGTATATATTGTTCTTAGATGGGCATGTAAGCCTGTTATAGCGCACGACTACTTGTGTTGTAAGGTGCCTGTGTGGCATTCCACTATAACAGCGATGCCCATTTTTTATACTTTAAAGGTATGATCCTATGGCAGACTATAAATACCAGATGATTATAACTTGGAGCGAAGACGACCAGGCTTTTGTGGTGTCAGTCCCCGACCTGCCCGGCTGCATGGCGGACGGCCGCACCGTCTCGGAAGCGATCGATAATGCGCGGACCATCATTTCCGAATGGATCGAGTACGCCAGGGAGGACGGAATCCCCATCCCGCAGCCGCATACCATACGGTCAGCCTGATAACATATTGCATGTTTAAGAAATTTTTAATAAGGCTCGTTTGCTTATCACTGTATTAAAAAGATTCGTAATTTGTTTTAATAAGGGAGGTCCTTATGCCAGAAATCAGCAGATTTTACGGAATCGTAATTAAGATGATTTTCAACGATAATGACAAACATCATAAGCCCCATGTCCATGTCTATTATGGGGATTGTGAAGCGAGCATCGCATTGGACGGGGAAGTGCTGGAAGGCCGTATACCCCTTAAGCAGTACAGAATGGTTTCCGGCTGGATGGCCGTCCATGAAGACGAACTTTACGCTGCCTGGAACAAGGCCGTGAGAAACGAACATTTTGACAGGATTCCTCCGCTGTAAGCGGTCGTTTCCGGAAAGGAGATTTCCCATGTTTATTTCTAATGGAATGGTGTATGGCGGAAAGCCTGATGTCCCTGTGCGGATCGCATCCGTGCAGATTCTGGACGACATGATGATGATCCTCACATTTACTACCGGAGAGCGCAGGATATTCGACGCCACATCTCTCCACGGGCCGGTGTATGAACCCCTTCGGGATCCTGCCGTGTTCCGGACTGCCAGTCTCGATCACGGTATGGTCACATGGCAGGACGGGGAAATCGACTGCGCGCCGGAATATATGTATGACCACAGTTTTGAGTATTCTTCTGGTGAGATGGCTATCTCCCTCACAGAAGAACATAGAGCCGCTCTGTCCCTGGAAAGATGAGCGGCTCTACTGAGCTAAACCATCGCCGGAACGGGAAGACTTGACCTTCCTTACCAGCTGTCTTATTAAGCATATTATAACCCTGATCGTGGAAATTTGCAACGGCAATTTTTTACTTCAACTTTTATGATTGTCAAAATAGTACTTGACGATTTTTAATTTTTTACAAAAGAATCTTGTCTTTATTGATGCTATTGTGATATAATACTTCACATAATATTAGTAAAGGAGTGATTCTCTTGTTCGACAAGGAGCTTTTTGACCGCAATTTTTCATTTGAATTCAAGTTTAATGTAGCCAAGAATATCCGTACTGCCGTGCAGGCCTACGATGAATTCATGGCGAAGAACCGGTTATTTTTGAAGGATGCACAGGATCTCCATGGAAGAATCCTGGCGTATGCGGTTGGCAGACAATTCCTCCTGGCTTCCGCTGAATCAGCTTCTTCTTACCTGGTCTCCCAAAAAGAAGTAAATGCCTTTAAGGCAAAGGCTGTTTTCCTGCACACCGACGACTATGTGACAAATGTCTGCCGAACCGCCAAGGCTGGACTGCTGCCTGGCAGGGCCGGTTATAAGCTCCGGCTGGCGGAAGGAAACCGGGAAAATGATACACAGATGGAATTCTTCCAGGATCCCGCTTCCCGGCAGCTGCTTCCTGCCATGCCTAAGAAATATGCCATTATCGGCTACCGTTATGAAAACGGTATTATCCGGCACCTGACCCTACTGGTGCCCGACTGGCGCTTTGAGAATGTGATTTACAGAGAATCTCTCATCGGAACGATCCAGGACACTTACCGCTACATCCCGACAGAATTAATCGAAGAAGATGTCGCGAAGCTGAAAGAAGATATTCGTAAAATCGTTGATTAATTTATACTTAGGTGGTGGAGATATGTTAGCTCAGAAAGATATCATCCCTTACAGGATCAGTCAGGCCCGTCTGTCACGCGGCCTGTCCATGAATGACCTGGCCGAACTGGTTGATGTATCAAAGCAGGCCATCTCACAATTTGAAACCGGGAAGACCTATCCGCACGACGGCACCCTGAACAGAATCGCGGCCGCCCTGCACTATTCTCCCGACTTTTTCAGGAAACCAGTCCATCCCAGCGCTTCCATGACCCGAAGCGTATTCTACCGCAGCAACAAGACGGTCCGGCAGAGGGACCTGAAAGCCGCGGAGGCAAAGATCGAGCTTCTCCGTGATATTAACGAATTCCTGTCCGAATACATTGACTTTCCCGTCGTTAATCTCCCGGATGTCGATTACCGCTATAACCCTTCGGATGTGATCAGCAGCGAAGAAACCGAATTCTTTGCCTGCACCCTGCGGGACTATTGGAAACTCGGACACGGTCCGATCGATAATCTGATGAATGTCGTGCAACGTAACGGTATCGTCGTTTCCACGACACATTTCAGTCTTGTCAAGCTGGATGGACTGTCGGAATGGTATAACGATACTCCCTACATTTTCATGAGCCGTGACAAGGATACCAACTGCCGGGTACGTTTCGGTATTGCCCACGAGCTGGGGCATCTGCTGATGCACGCAGGTTCTGTCCCTCCGGACGACATTACAGATGCTACTGTCCATAAGAAGCTGGAAGATGAGGCGAACCGTTTCGCATCCGCATTCCTTCTCCCCAGAGAATCCTTCAGCAGGGATGTGCTTAATTCCAGTATCGACCATTTTATACAGCTGAAAGCCAAATGGAAGGTATCCATATCAGCTATGATCTTCCGATGTGAAGAACTGGGAATCTTGAGTGAGAACCAGATAAAATACCTTAAGAACCAGATGACGCAACGTAATGCCTGGAGGCACGAGCCACTGGATAATGAAATGCCCGTAGAACGACCTTTTGCCCATAAACAGGCCGTTACCCTCCTTCTCGACAATAATATTATACAGGCGTCTGACTTTGTGAATGCAATCGGCTGTATGCCCGACGAACTGGAAGAATACTGCTGCCTGCCAAAGGGAATGCTTTCACCGCAAGGCAGCGCTCAGATCGTCCAGCTGCGGCCCAGATAGCAACCATAAGAACCTACAAGGAAATATTCTTTAAAAAGCAAATCCGCCCGGCGTTACCGGCGCCAGGCGGATTGCACAGATACTATTGCGGACCAGATGTCCGTATAATACCGAACCACCTGTATTATACCATCCGGCACCTGATCCTGCAAGAGGTGTATTTTTTATACCCTGAAATCATATTTTGCAGCAAAGGAGATGGTATTATGGCAGAAACAACCACATTGGAGATCGGCGCGGCCTACGTCCGCGTCAGCACCGACGACCAGACGGAGCTGTCGCCGGACGCGCAGATCCGGCTGATCCTGGAGGCCGCGAAGACAGACGGCTTCGTGATCCCGAAGGACTACATATTTATCGAGAGCCGCGGAATCTCCGGCCGGAAGGCGGACAACCGCCCGCAGTTCCAGCGGATGATCGCCACCGCGAAGTCCCAGACGCCGGCGCCGTTCAAGCGGCTCTACCTGTGGAAGTTCTCCCGTTTCGCCCGCAATCAGGACGAGAGCACCTTCTACAAGAGCATCCTCCGGAAGAAATGCGGTGTGGAGATCAAAAGCGTGTCCGAGCCCATCTCGGAAGGCATGTTCGGCCGCCTGATTGAAACGATCATCGAATGGTTCGATGAATACTATTCCTATAACCTCTCCGGAGAGGTAAAGCGCGGCATGCAGGAGAAGGCTCTGCGCAACGGCTACCAACTTGTCCCTCCCCTGGGATATAATGCTGTCGGGGAAGGCAGGCCCTTCGTGATCGATAACGATAAGTACCAAATCGTCGAATATATCTTCCATGCCTACCACGACGGTCTGGACATGACCGCCATCAGCCGGGAATGCAACCGCCGCGGCTGGCTGACGCGCCGTGGACACCCGTTTGAACGCCGGACCATCCTGCGGATCCTGCAGAACCGTTTCTATGCCGGCACCGTGGAATGGAACGGATACCGCTTCGACGGCTCCCATGAATGCAGGCCATCTGTCACGGAGATCTTCGATGACTGTCAGGAGCGCATGGAACGGGAATACCGGCCGGCGCAGCGCCGGGAAGTGTCCTCCTGCAAGCACTGGCTCTCCGGCCTGCTGCGCTGCTCCATCTGCGGTGCGTCCCTGTCCATCCACAGGGATAAGAACCTGCAGCGTACCCGCGTGTTCCAGTGCTGGAAGTACATGAAAGGCTTCCACAAGGGCTCCTCCAGCGTAACTGAAAAATACGCTGTATCCGCTGTCATGCGATCTCTGGAAGAGATCATCGGAGCCGGCGTGATCGATTTTGAACATGTGGAAAAACGCAGCGACCAGCTGCACTCCGAAGAGCAGATCCTCAATGACGCCCTCGCGCGTCTGGAGATTAAGGAAACCCGGATCCGGGATGCCTATGAGAATGAGATCGATACCCTGGAAGAATACAAAGCCAACAAGGAACGCCTGGCCAGCGAGCGGGAGAACCTCATGAGGGAATATGACAGCCTGAAGGAACGCTACCAGGCCGAGGACGACACTCCTCCGATGGAAGAAGTCCTCGCCCGGATCAAAAATGTTTACGACCTTATTTGCAATCCGGATGTTGATGATGATGTTAAGGGAGTAGCGATCCGCAGTGTCCTGAAAGAAATCATCTGGGACCGCTCAAGTAAGGAATTCACATTTCATTATTATGCATAGGAACTCAAAAAAGCACGCAAATACGTGCTTTTTTGATGTCGCATGTTTTTGCAGTACGGTCCGCCGTACTGGCTCGCGATAAACTGCGCCAGCTGCGAGTTCGGCGTCGTGATATTCACCGGATGCTGGAGACGTTTCTCATATTTCCACATATTCTAACGACCTCCTTCCCAGGGCCACGGCCCCTGAATCCAGCTCCAGTATCCGCTGGTCGAATTCACGCTGTCCGCCATCAGCGGACCGCAGGTTGACTGATAGGCATCCATGGCCTCCCGCCTGGTGCGGGCCATAACCTGGTAGTAAGCAAGCGCCTGCTGATCGCAGGGATGGGTATCAAGAAACAACAGCACATCGTCCATAGCGAAGCTGGCCTGGCTGATGATATTCAGAAGCTGCAGACAGTTCTCATTCATACGCTGCACCTCCCCATCACAAACGGAAGATCCAGTTCCGGGAAAATGGTTCCCTGCTGAATCCCCTGTTCCATCGTGTACGTCTGACTCCATTGCTGCCATGGCACATATCCCATGCCGACCGGGAACTGTTCGATACTGCCGGACACCGTGTTCGGACAGCTGATCGCCGCAGGCGACAGATTTCTGTAAGAACCATTCATAGATATGACTACTCCTCTCAATGAATTCCTGATAGTAGTAGTCTATGAAAAGACGGCCGTTTCGTGAGCGGCAGACGGAGAATCCGCCCCGCCGCGGCATCATTTCCACGCAAAGAATCCCCCCGCCGCGGCAGTCCCTCTCACGCAAAAAATCCATCTTGCCGCGGCAATCCTCTTCACGCAAAGAATCCGCCCGCGGCGGATTCTTCGTCAGATAATCATATAAAATTTTCTCTCCCCCCGCCGCCCGGCCTGCGCTCAGGCCTCCAAGCGGCAGGCCGCGGACTTTTCTTCTGTCTCCGCGTCCGGTTCCTTCTCCTCCCTTGTGTTTACGGCAATGACCTTCCACTCGCCGTTGTCCGTTCTTCTCTCGCTGTGAAGCTCCAGCTCATGGCTCATCAGCTTGTTGTAGCAGTAGCGGATGATATCCCTGCGCCGGATGATCCCGATGAAATTCTCCTGGTCGTCCACAACGGGGACAAAATTCTGATTCAGGGCCTTGTCGATCAGGTCCTCCATCGTCGCATCCACGCGGACCGGCCGGTAATCCATCCTGCGCGGAATCGAGGAGACACGGATATGCTCCGCATTCTTAAGGCTTAGGTTATACTGATTCTTGATGCCCCAGAGCATATCTCCCTCTGTAATCGAGCCCACGTAGCCGCCGCGGCGGTTCAGAACCGGAACCGCGGTAAATTTTCGGTTCTCCATCTTCTCCAGGGCCTGTCTTAAGGATTCATCGTCATAGATGAACGCGACTTCGCTCTTCGGTGTCAGAAAAAATAAGATATTCATTATGTACCCCCATACCGGTTTTCTTGAAAGACAGCCCTTCCGCGAAAAGCGCGGAAGGAGGCCGCGCTTTTCGCGCGTCACTGCCTGTCGTTTTCAAAAATATCATATCACCTGACTCTGAATGCGGTGTGAACAATTTCTTATATTTTTATTAAGGGTAAGACCTGAGCGTAATACAAACAAAGCGCCACCGGCGCCCCTTTCTGCATGGAAATACAGCAGAGCGTCACTGGTACTCTGCCCGCATGGAAATACGAGCAAAAGGCAGGTTCCCGCGCTGCCGGCCGCACACGCGGAAACCTGCCCTCTTTCCGGGGAAAATTATTCAAAATAATCCAGCGGATCCACAGGCTCTCCGTTATGGCGCAGCTCAAAGTATACGTTGCTTCCCTCAATGGAATAATACTTTGTAGGCTCCGCCACATAGCCCAGGATCTGCCCTGCCTCCAGATACTCATTTTCCACCACCTGAATCTCCTTCAGCTGACCGCAGGTCGCCACGTAATCATTTCCCAGATCCAGCATGACGTAGCTGCCGATCTCCTCATTCGCTCCCAGGGCCGCGACGCGGGCGCTTGCGGGAACCGCGACCGGGTCGCTGACCTCCGCCTGTATGATCACGGCGGGATTGCACTGATACTGCGCCAGCGTCGGGAAATAGATCGTGGAATCCATACTGTAATCCAGCAGGACATTGCCGCGGACGGGCCAGGCCAGGCGGCTGGCGTCAGAAAAATCAAGAACCAACGGAGTCGCCGCCTCCACGCCGGTTCCGGCCGGAGCGGCCTTGGTCTCCGCTGCCTCGGGCTGAGCCGCGGCATACGCCCGCGTCTCCCTGTCGGCCGCGGAGGACGGATGCTCCGAAGCAGGGACGGTTTCGGTCTGCGGTTTCGTCTCGGCGTCGGATCTCCCGGCCACCTGCGTTTGGGACGCCCCGGGATTCTCCTCCGCAATCAGCGCGCCGGAATCCTCCATCTGGATGTACGGATTCTCCTCCCCCGGCAGATTTCCCCGCTGAATGGTGACGACGCCTGCCGCGGCAACAATAGTCAGCAGGCCCAGCACCAGCATGACAAGGAAGAGCTTGTCTTTAAACAGTTGATTCATTTTCTCTTTCATTCTTATCACCTCGGTAGTAGTTTTGCCAGAGGTGAAGGAGTTATTCATGGGTTTCGGAAATATTTTCGGCGCAGAGAGGGACCGCGGCCGGACGGCAAAAAAGAAAGCGGCCGGTTCCGCGTCTTTTATTCAGCAGAACCGATCGCTGTTCCATGATAATAATAGCTCAGAATTTCCGCCGCGCTCCATCCTTCCAAGGCCAGATGCTGGGCGCCGTATTGACTCAGCCCCAGACCGTGGCCCTGTCCCCGGCAGACGGCCTGAATATTTTCTTCATGCTTCTTAAGCGTAAACGCGGAAGACGGAAGCGACAGCATCTGGCGTACCTCGTCCCCGGTATAAACGTGGCTTCCGATCTGATATTCGGCGACATAGCCGGCTGAGTCCTGCGAGACCAGCTGGAGCGTATCCGAAAGCCGGCCGCCGCCCGCGATACCCCCGTTGTCTCTGCTTTCCGCGGTGTCCCCGTTCCGGTCTCCGTTCACAAGGGCCTCAAATTCCTCCGGCGTCCATTCCTTTACCGTCAGATAGTCCTCTGCCTCGATATCATATCCGCTGTCCACGGACTGCAGGTACGGGTGGGCCGAGTCTCCGTCGCGGGTCCGGCCGGCGCTGGCGCGGTGGAACAGGGGCTCGATCAGCTGCCCGTCGCAGAGAATCACCTGCCCTGCCGTCTCCTCGACGGCCCCGCGGGCCTTCTCATAATACGCTACAAAATTTGCCTCCCCCCACAGCTCCTCCATCCCCGCCTCCGTCAAATACTCCGTATCCGACGCGGAGACGGCGATCTGGCCGGCGCCGTCCATCTGGCGCCAGAGCCAGGTACGCGCGGCAATCGCCTGCGCCTTGAGGGCCTCCGGCTCATAGTCCATCGGTATCTGGCGGGCCAGCACGCCGATCAGATACTCCTCGGCGTCCACATAGCCCTGCCTGCCGTCCACGTAAACGCGTCGTCCGCCCGCGGACGGTTCCGTTTCCGTCAGATCGATGATGTGACCGCTCAGAGCCAATGTGGCCGCATACGGCAGAAGAAGCGCCGCGCTTCCCGCCAGCAAAAAAGCGCGGGCACGGCGAAAGCGTCCTTGCAGCGAGACAGGCATCAAAAATCCCCTCCATAAATTGCTAATGCAGTTTATGCAGGGGATAGTGTCTTTCAGACATGCGGAAAAATATTTTCACGCAAAGTTCTACATCTCCACGGTAATCCTATCCAGATGCCAGATATCCTTCACGTACTCCTCGATGGTGCGGTCGGAGGAGAACTTGCCGGAGTGGGCCACGTTCAGGATTGCTGCCTTCGTCCACCACTCCCGATTACGGTACGCCTGGTCGATCCGGCGCTGGGCGTCGGTGTAGGACCAGAAGTCCTTCAGGATGAAATATGTATCCGCGCGGTCGCTGGACTTGGTGTTCAAAAGCGAGTCGTAGATATCCCGGAACAGTTCCGGATTCTGCGGCGCGAAGTAACCGTTGATCAGCTGCATCAGGATCCGGCGGATCGTGGGGTCGTTGTTGAAGATATCCATCGGATAGTAACCGCCGTTCTTCTCGTAGCTGATGACCTCGTCCGCCGACATACCGAAGATAAAGGCGTTCTCGATGCCGACCTCCTCGACGATCTCCACATTGGCGCCGTCCATGGTTCCCAGAGTCAGCGCGCCGTTTAACATGAACTTCATGTTGCCGGTGCCGCTGGCCTCCTTGCTGGCCGTGGAGATCTGCTCGCTGACGTCCGCAGCAGCAAAAATGATCTCCGCGTTGCTGACGCGGTATTCCTCGATGAAAACCACCTTGATCTTGCCCTGGATCGACGGGTCGTTGTTGACCACCTCGGCCACGGAGTTGATCAGCTTGATGGTCAGCTTCGCTCTCTTATAGCCGGCCGCCGCCTTGGCGCCGAAGATGAATGTCCTCGGAACCATATCCAGGTTCGGGTCATCCTTCAGCCTGCTGTACAGATACATCACGTGAAGGATATTGAGGAGCTGCCTCTTGTACTCATGGAGACGCTTCACCTGCACGTCGAAGATGGAATTGGGATCCACGTCGATACCGTTGTTTTCCTTAATGTATTTCGCCAGGCGGAGCTTGTTCTGATACTTGATCTCGTTGAACTCCTTCTGGGCCTGCGGATCCTCGGCGAACTTCGCCAATCCCTCGATCTTCGGCAGATCCGTGATCCAGGCGTCGGTTCCGATCTTCTCGGTAACCCATTTCGCAAGCAATGGGTTGCCGTGAAGCAGGAAACGTCTCTGGGTGATGCCGTTGGTCTTATTGTTGAACTTCCACGGGGTCATCTCGTAGAAATCCTTAAGCTCCTGATGCTTTAAAATCTCGGTATGGAGCTGCGCCACGCCGTTGACGGAGAAGCTGCCGGCGATCGCCATATAGGCCATGCGCACCTGGCCGTTATAGAGGATGGCCATATTGGCAACCTTGCTCTCGTTGCCCGGATACATCCGGCGGATCTGCTCCACAAAGCGGCGGTTGATCTCATCCACAATCTGGTACACTCTGGGAAGCAGGCGCTTGAACAGGTCGATGGGCCATTTCTCCAGGGCCTCACTCATGATCGTATGGTTGGTGTAAGCGCAGGTCTTGGTCGTAACCTCCCAGGCCTCGTCCCAGGTTAAACCTTCCTCGTCGATCAGGATACGCATCAGCTCCGGCACCGCCACGGTCGGATGGGTGTCGTTTAACTGGAAGGAATTCTTCTCATGGAAGCGGCGCATGTCGCCGTGGTGCATCTTGTACTTCTTCACCGCTCTCTGGACGCTGGCGGAAATGAAGAAATACTGCTGTTTCAGGCGCAGCTCCTTGCCCGCGATGTGGTTGTCGTTGGGATAAAGAACCTCGCAGATGTTCTTGGCCAGGTTCTCCTGCTCCACCGCCTTCTGGTAATCGCCCTTGTCGAAGGAGTCCAGGTTAAACAGGTTGATGGGCTGGGCATCCCAGATCCGCAGGGTGTTCACCACATTGTTGCCGTAGCCTACGATGGGAAGATCGTAGGGAACCGCCATAACCGACTGGTAACCTCTCTGGATGAAGTGCTGGCGTCCGCCCTCCCAGATCTCTTCCACATAGCCGCCGAACTTGACCTCGGTGGAATACTCGGAGCGGCGCACCTCGAAGGGATTGCCGTCCGCCAGCCACTCGTCGGGGACTTCCACCTGGTAGCCGTTCTCAATCTTCTGGCGGAACATGCCGTAGCGGTAGCGGATGCCGCAGCCGTAGGCCGGATAGCCCAGGGTCGCCAGGGAATCCAGAAAACACGCGGCCAGACGGCCAAGGCCGCCGTTGCCAAGCGCCGCGTCCGGCTCCTGATCCTCGATCACGTTCAGATCCAGGCCCATTTCCTCAAGCGCCTCTTTGATCTCATCGTAAGCCATCAGGTTGATCATGTTGTTGCCCAGGGCGCGGCCCATCAGAAATTCCATGGACATATAGTAAACCAGCTTCGCGTCCTGCTTGTCGTACTGCTTGTGGGTGGCGATCCACTGATCCACGATGATATCCTTCACCGCGTAGGCCACCGCCTGGAAAATCTCCTGCGGCGTCGAGTCCTCCAGCTTCTTGCGGTACTTACTCTTCAGCGTATAACTCATCGCCTGCTTAAATTCTTCCTTGTCAAATTTCGTGTTCATACCTGCATGCTCTCTCCTCTGCCAATAATGATGCAATATCAGTAGTTTTCTCGGTCACTCTTCCGTCTCATACTCAGGCGGCGTCTCCGCCGCCCGAACCCCGGAATTTACTTTCCCTTTTCCGCGGACAACGCGCATGGAAACAGGGCTGTCCGCGGTACTGCGATTGCTCAGATTTTCTTCACGCCGAGCGTAACCTGCTCGCCGTTGATATTCCATTCTTTCGTATAACCGTCTGTCCGGCCGGACACAATCTCCTCCGCCAGCACCTCCGATTTGATCTCGTCCGCGTGTCCCGCGAAGATCCGGGAAATGTTCTCATTGCCCTGCTCGTAGACCGTGATGTGATCCATAACCTCGAAACCGGCCTCCTTGCGCATGGTCTGGATCTTGCTGACCAGCTCGCGCACGAAGCCCTCTTCCACCAGCTCCGGCGTCAGATTGGCGTCCAGAACCACGGTGACCGCGCTGTCCGCCTCAGTCACATAACCGGGCTTCTGGGACATGTCGATCAGCAGATCCTCTTCCTTAAGCACTACCGGGCCGCTGCCGAAATCGAAGGTCAGCGCGCCGGTGCTCTGAAGCGTATCCATGGCTTCATTGCCGTCTACTTCGGAGAGCGCCTTGCGGATGCTGCCGAGCTGCTTGCCGTATTTCGGGCCCACCGTCTTAAGCTGGGGCTTAAACGTATAGGTCGTAAATTCGCGCACGTCGTCCGCGAACACCGCTTTCTTCACGTTCAGCTCATCCTCGATGATCTCCACATAGAAATCCGAGAGGGCGTGATCCGCCTTCACAAACATCTGCGCAAGCGGCTGGCGGTTCTTTAAGTTGGCCGTATTGCGGGCCGCGCGGCCCATGACGACCACATGGAGCACCTCCGCCATGTCGGACTCCAGCTGCCTGTCGATATGGCTCTCCTCCACTGCCGGGAAATCGCAAAGATGGATGCTCTCCGGCGCGTTTGGATCGATGCTTCTCACCAGATTCTGGTAGATGGCCTCGGTCATGAACGGAATCATCGGGGCCGCCGCCTTGCTGACGGTCACCAGGGCCGTGTACAGGGTCATATAGGCGTTGATCTTATCCTGCTCCATGCCCTTGGCCCAGAAACGCTCGCGGCTGCGGCGGACATACCAGTTGCTCAGATCGTCCACGAAGTCCTCCAGCGCCCTGGCCGCCTCCGGCACCCGGTACTGATCCAGATTCTCATCCACATCCTTTACCATTGTATTCATGCGGGAAAGAATCCATCTGTCCATGACAGGCAGTTTCTCATAATCCAGCGTATATTTCGTCGCGTCAAATTCGTCAATATTCGCGTACAGCACGAAGAAGGCATAGGTGTTCCAAAGGGTGCCCATGAACTTGCGCTGGCCCTCGGTCACGGCCTTGCCGGAGAACCGCTTGGGCAGCCACGGAGCGCCGCTGGTATAGAAATACCACCGGATTGCGTCGGCGCCGTAGGTCTCAAGCGCGTCGAAGGGATCCACGGCGTTGCCCTTGGACTTGCTCATCTTCTGGCCGTTCTCGTCCTGCACATGGCCCAGAACGATAACATTTTCATAAGGGGACTGATTGAACAGCAAGGTGGACTCGGCCATCAGGGAGTGGAACCACCCTCTGGTCTGATCCACGGCCTCGGAGATGAACTGGGCCGGAAACTGCTGCTCGAAAAGCTCCTTATTTTCAAAGGGATAATGATGCTGGGCGAAGGGCATAGCGCCGGAATCGAACCAGCAGTCGATAACCTCCGGCACCCGGTGCATGGTCTTTCCGCACTTCGGGCAGGGGAAGGTTACCTCGTCGATATAGGGGCGGTGAAGCTCTACCTTCGCCGCGTTCGGGTCTCCGCTCAGCTCCGCCAGCTCCCTGCGGCTTCCCACGCTGTGCTGATAACCGCACTCGCACTCCCAGATGTTAAGCGGAGTGCCCCAGTAGCGGTTGCGGGAGATGGCCCAGTCCTGGATGTTCTCCAGCCAATTGCCGAAACGGCCCTTGCCGATGGAATCCGGGATCCAGTTGACCGTGTTGTTGTTGCGGATCAGGTCGTCACGGACCGCGGTCTCCTTGATGTACCAGGACTCGCGGGCGTAATAGATGAGCGGCGTGTCGCATCTCCAGCAGTGCGGATAGCTGTGCTCGAATTTGGGCGCGTCGAAAAGCAGGCCCTTCGCGTCCAGGTCGCGCAGAACCATGGGATCGGCCTTCTTCACGAATACGCCTGCGTAAGGCATCTCCGACGTCATCTCGCCTTTGGCGTCCACCAACTGGACGAAGGGCAGGTCGTAGACGCGGCCTACCTTGGCGTCGTCCTCGCCGAACGCCGGGGCGATATGGACCACGCCGGTGCCGTCGGTCAGGGTGACGTAAGTATCGCAGACGACATAGAACGCCTTCTTATTCTGCTTTGCGCAGGTTTCCACCGCACAGTCAAAGAGCGGCTCGTATTCTTTGTATTCCAGTTCCTTGCCGGTGTAAGTCTCAAGAACCTCGTAGGCAGGCGCGGCAGCGTGTGACCCGGCTGCGGAACCATCGCCTTCCTTTCCGGCCGCGGCTCCGTCAGCGGCCTTCCCGGCCAGCTTTCCGAGAACCGTGTCCAGAAGCGCCTGGGCCATATAATAGGTATAACCGTCAGCGGCCTTCACCTTGGCATAGGTTTCCACCGGGTTTACACACAGGGCCACGTTGCTGGGCAGCGTCCAGGGCGTGGTGGTCCATGCTAAGATGTACGCGTCCTCGCCCTTCACCTTAAAGCGGGCGATCGCGGAACGCTCCTTGATATCCTTGTAGCCCTGGGCTACCTCCGCCGTGGACAGCGGGGTGCCGCACCGCGGGCAGTAGGGCACAATCTTAAAGCCCTTGTACAAAAGGCCCTTGTCCCAGATGGTCTTAAGGGCCCACCACTCGGACTCGATGTAGTCGTCATGATAGGTGACGTAAGGATTATCCATATCCGCCCAGAAACCGACCGTCCCGGAGAAATCCTCCCACATGCCCTTGTATTTCCAGACGCTCTCCTTACATTTGTCAATGAACGGCTCAAGGCCGTACTCCTCGATCTGATCCTTGCCGTTTAACCCCAGAAGCTTTTCCACCTCGATCTCCACCGGGAGTCCGTGGGTGTCCCAGCCGGCCTTGCGGGGAACCATATACCCCTTCATGGTCCGGTAGCGCGGGATCATGTCCTTGATCACGCGGGTCTCTACATGACCGATGTGGGGTTTGCCGTTGGCCGTGGGCGGCCCGTCATAGAAGGTGTAAGTCGGGCAGCCTTCCCGCACCTTCATGCTCTTCTCGAAGATGTCCTGATCCTTCCAGAACTTCTCCACTTCCTTCTCGCGCTCCACAAATTTCAGATCTGTGGAGACTTTCGCATACTTTGGCATCTCTCAACCTCCAAACTGGTAACTGAGCGGCTCATGCCGGCACCCTGCCATCCGGCCGCGCGGCATGTTCAGACAATGAAAAAACTAAGCCTTCATCCCCGGAAATGAGGACGAAGGCCGAAACGTACTTCGTTGTACCACCTATTACCATACTGACATATGCTTCCATATAACGGTGGAACCCGGCGTGACTTACCAAATGCCGTCCGCTGCGCCTGTTGGCGCCGGCCGCTCCTTCAGTCTGCGACTCGGGAGGGATTTTCGCTTCCTGCGCTACTGATACCGGCCTCGCACCTTCACCGGCTCGCTGTGATTCTCCCACAGGGCTACTGTCTCCGTCTGCGTCTTTCGGATTTGAATATTTCTTTCCCATTATAGACAGTAGCAGGCGTCTTGTCAAGAAAATTATTCCCTTTTCCCATTTCATTCTTTCTGCCGGGTTACTGTTCACACATCCCATTAAGGCTCTAAATTTTATTGTGCAAGATTCTGAAAATAAAATTTATGTTATCCACA